>CALELF010000037.1 GCA_937902895.1 uncultured Synergistaceae bacterium
ATATACGTGCTCTCTTTTCAATAGGTTATTTTATTAATCCCACACTTTTCCGTGAAGAACCAAAAAAACGGAGTTAATCGTAATGACTAACTCCGTTTTTTTCAAATTTTCAATTTTTTATTTTCCTGCTAAAAATTCCGCTGTAGCAAGCTCAAAACCCTGCCAGCCACCGCCTGTTCCGCTCTTTTCTGTAACAGAAATTGCGATAATGCGTGACAAATATTTCAAGATGCTTTGTGCTGAATACTTTGCAGCACAGGCGCGAGCCATCTTCCAAGCGTAATTTTTCTTTGCTTCCACCGCACGAGCATAGACCTGGTTGTCCGGCTCCTTTGCAAAGAGGCAAAGACGAAGTCTGTTTTCAAGCATTGCGAGCGTTTGAATCATCGTTGTTTGTGAGTCGTCTTTTGCCAGAGCGTGGAAAGCTTTCATGCAGGTTGTAACTTGTCCCATGCAGAGAGAATCTATGAGGCGGAGCGAATTTTTGCTTCCGTCGTCAAGCACAAGGTCAGACACAAGTTGTTGTGTGATTGGCTTGTCAAAACCACGGAAATTTTGCAAAACGGCTGCAATTTCTTCCGGTGAGTCAAGCGAATCAACAATCGCTTGAGCCCCGTCACGCGCCATATTTATTCCAAGCTCACGGGAGCGGTTTAGCACCCAAACGACTCTTTCGTTTGCCCAAACGGGGAATGGAGCAGGCTTTGAAATGTTGCAAGACTTCAAAATTTCTTTTGAGAAAAATTTTGTGTGAGTTGCCTTTGCATTATCGCCATAAACCAAAATGATTGCGACTGATTCATCTGGCGAAGTTGACACAAATTTTTCGTATTTTTCTGGCAATTCGCCAAGCAAGGCAGCGCTCTCCACAAGAATGTAGCGTTTGTCATCAAAGAGACCGCCAGAGAGGCTGTCGGAGATTATCTCTGACCATTCGCCCCCCTCTTGTCTTGTGCCCTCTGTGTAGCCTTTTTTATTCAGCTCCTCAAGAACTGTCTCTAACATCTGCCTTTGTGTCGTTCCGCTAGCAGAAATTATGTAAAAATTTGGCATTTTTATTTATTATTTTTATTTGACGACGAGGTTTACCAGTCTGCCAGGAACAGCAATCTGCTTTATGACTGTCTGCCCTGCAATTCTTGCCTGTGTTTCCGGTCGTGACATAACATCTGCAAGCAATTCGTCTTTTGATAATCCTGCTTTGACATTGAACTGCTCACGAACCTTGCCGTTTATCTGCAACACTATTACAACGCTGTCTTGCACCAAGGCACTTTCCTCAACGGCAAACCATGGGTGAATTGAAAGGAAGTCGTCGTTGCCTATCATGTGCCAAAGCTCTTCCGTGATGTGTGGTGCAAATGGATTAAGGCAAAGGAGAAGTGTTTCTACACCCTCTCTCATAACTGTCCAAGAAGTCTCTGTCTTTGGAGCGAAACTGCCAAGTGCGTTGGCAAGCTCCATAAGGCGTGCAACAGCTGTGTTGAATTGTTGCTCGTCGCGGATGTCCTTTGTGACGTTTGCCAAGGTTGCGTGGATTTGACGTTTGATGTCTCTGTCCGCTGTGTCCTTCAAGTCTGCCATTGGAATATGTTTGGCAGAAGCGTTCTTTATAGCATCAAGGTTTTGCTCAACGAGTTTCCAAACTCTTTTTAAGAATCTGTGTGCACCTTCAACGCCTTGGTCAGACCAGTCTAGGTCTTTTTCCGGTGGAGCAGCGAAGAGAATAAAAAGTCTTGCTGTGTCTGCACCATATTTTTTGATTATTACGTCTGGGTCAACGACGTTGCCGAGGGATTTTGACATTTTTGCACCGTCTTTTATAACCATTCCTTGTGTGAGAAGCTTTTTGAATGGCTCGCGGTAATCCTTTGGCAAAAGTCCAAGGTCAGCACAGACCTTTGTGAAAAATCTTGCATATATCAAGTGGAGACATGCGTGCTCAATGCCACCGATGTATTGATCTACATCAAGCCAGTATGTCGCGTCGTCCTTGTTGAATGGCGCTGGTGTGTTTGCTCTGTCTAGTGTTGTGTAGCGGCTGAAATACCAAGAGGAACAGAAGAATGTGTCTATTGTGTCTGTTTCTCTTTTTGCTGCGTGACCGCAGACAGGGCATGTTGTGTTTACCCAGTCTTCTCTCGTAACAAGTGGGTTACCGCCATTTTCTGGCATTTTTATGTCTAATGGCAATTCAACTGGAAGCTGGTCTTCCGGCACTGGGACGAGTCCGCAGTGTGGGCAGTAAATCATAGGAATTGGAGTGCCCCAGTAACGCTGACGAGAAATTAACCAGTCACGGAGCTTGAATTGTGTTTCCTTTTTGCCGATTCCGTGTTCTTCAAACCATGCAGCAGCCGTTTCGATTGCCTTTGGTGTTTCAAGTCCGTCAAGGAAACCTGAATTGCATGAAATTCCGTTTGCAGCAGCGGCGGATGTCATTGTCGCACCGTCTGGTGCTTCCTTATCTTTTTCACGGACAACCGTGATGACAGGGATGTCATACTTTCTTGCAAAGTCAAAATCGCGCTGGTCGTGGGCAGGAACACCCATGATTGCGCCAGTGCCGTAGTCTGTCAAAATATAGTCTGCTATCCAAATCGGAACTTTTGCTCCGTTGACGGGATTTATGGCAAAGAATCCTGTGTCAATTCCTTCCTTGTCCTTGCCAACAGCGGTTCTGTCTATTGCGGATTTTGCAGTAATTCTCTTTACAAAATCGCGAATTTCCTCTGCCTTTTGTTTGTTTTGTTCGCCAATTATGTTTGCAAATTCTTCAACAAATGGGTGCTCTGGTGCCATTGCAACAAATGTAACGCCAAAGATTGTGTCTATTCTTGTTGTAAAGGCTTCAATCTCCTTGTCAAAGTTTTCAATTTGCATCTTGAAGTGGACACCAGTTGAACGCCCCATCCAGTTGCGTTGCATTGTTACAACACGGCTTGGCCAGCCTGTTAATTTGTCTAAATCCTTGACGAGCTCATCGGCATAGTCAGTTATTTTTATAAACCACTGGTCGAGCCCTCTTTTTGTTACAGGGTGACCGCATCTCCAGCAAACGCCATCGCCTACGACCTGCTCATTTGCCAAGACGGTTTTGCATTCATCACACCAGTTGACAGGTGCGTGCTTGCGGTAAACCAACCCCTTTTTGTAGAATTGAAGGAATAACCACTGATTCCACTTGTAATACTCTGGAGCACAGGTTTCAACACGGCGACGCCAGTCATAAGAAAAACCGGTGTGCTTTAACTGTTGTGACATGTGTTCAATGTTTTCCCATGTCCATTTTGCCGGAGCAGTTTTGTTTTTGATTGCGGCATTTTCCGCTGGCATTCCAAAGCTGTCAAAGCCGATTGTGTAAAGCACGTTTTTGCCGTTCATTCTCTGGAAACGTGCAATAAGGTCTCCTATTGAATAGTTGCGAAGGTGACCAACGTGCAAAGCACCAGACGGATATGGAAACATTTCAAGACAGTAGAATTTCTCTTTTGATTCGTCTCTGTCCGTCTCAAAGATTTTGGCTTCCTGCCACTTTGATTGCCACTTTTTTTCTATTTCAGTAAAATCATAAGGCATATTTATCTCTCCTCGATTTTTAATTTTTTATAAAACTCGCTATTATACCTCAATTTTTATTGACTGGTCAAATATTTATCTTTCCAACGAAATTATCAATTTATGTGGCAGACAGACAATAACTGATGTTGCTGCGTTGTTTCTTGTTAATGGCGATGTCAGCACACACACACGGTCCGGACAGTTTGCATTGGTAACTCTTACGCTACCGTTTTTGATAGTTACGTGGTTTTCTCCGAGTGAAGATTTGACAAGAAATTCAGTATCTTTTTCAAGTGGAAGTGTTTTTATAATGCGTCCATTTTGTTTGATAACGACAAGTGAAGCAGATGTTTCTTGAAAGAAGGCAAAATATGCGTAAAAACACAGCGAAAATAACACTATCAGAAAAAGAAAAATATAAATAAAAATTAGATTTTTCCCTTTTATTGACTTCATGGCAGTTACCTATCGTTTTTGCTTTTGAAGATTGCTTCAAAGCCAAGTTGTGTGCTGTATCGCGAAACAAACTGTTTAGCTTTCTTATGCCCCATTACAAATAGTGCTGTGGAGAGAGCGTCTGCCATGGTGCAGTTAGGAGTCACTATTGTCACGCTTTCAAGGTTACTTTCGGACGGTTTGCCCGTTGCTGGGTCAATTATGTGGTGATAGATATGCCCGTCTTGCTTGAAGTATCTTTCGTATGCGCCACTGGTTACAATGCAGGTGTTTTCGACTGCAATTTTTTTGAAGATTTCGCCTCTATTTGCCCAAGGTTTTTGAAGTCCAATTTTGCGAGTTTTATTGCCAATGACGCAGATGTTGCCACCAAGGTCAAGTATTGCGTCTATGTCTTGAGGAACAAGACGTCGTATTCTGTCTGTGATGTAGCCCTTGGCAATTGCGCCTAGGTCGAGGGAAAAGCCGTGAGGAAGCTTGGCATAATAATCTTTATTATCGTGTTTTAATTTTACATTATTGTAACCGATAAATTTTTTTGCCTGTGCGATTTCACTTGCAGTTGGGATGCGTTCCTTGTCTGTTCCAATCTGCCAAAGTTTTGTTGCCGCGCCAATTGTTGGGTCAAATGCACCGTTTGTGATTTTTGCGAAATACAGTGCATTTTCCAAAATATCATAGGTTGTGTGTGAAATTTTTACAAAATGTCCAGTTCCGTCGTTTATTTTGTTTACTTCACTGTCCTTTACATTCAGTGAAAATTTGCTCTCACAGTCTTTTATTTCTGTCATTATTTTATCTGCGATGGATTTTAATTTTATTCTGTCTGTTCCAAAAAGCTTTATTTGCACAAAGGTGCCCAATAAAAATTCTTGACGTGTTTCTGTCTTATTGTAAAAGATTTGTCCTATCTTTAGCCCAAGTAAAAATGCGATGCAGACAATAATTATTGTAATTCTAAATTGTTTCCATTTAATTTTGCCTTGTAATTTTTTAAAAATTTGCATTTTTTGCCTCACCTATTGTTTGGATAAGATGCTGAAATTTTAGTCGAAAATGTCTTTTGTTGCAAGGATTTTGATGTAAATATTAGTGTGGCGAAAGAGTGCAATGGAGATATTCCAAGATTTGTATTATCTTTGATTTCTCTTTTTTGCTCTCCATCGCACCGATGCATGCAGGGCAACCAGTATCGCAGCTGCAGTTTTTTATGTGCGATAAAGCAGTGGCAATTATAGCTTTCATATCTTCCCTTGCGCCTTCCGCTAAACCGATTCCGCCCTGAGTGTTGTCTATGATGTGAATTGTTGACTTGTTAAAATTGGCATCGTCCTTTATTGCGTGAATAATTACGTCATCCAAGCTACACATTAGAATGAGCGAAGTAATAATTTTTAAAATATGCTCTAACCCACGCAGTGTGAAACTCGTTACTGTGATGCCCTGTATTGTTGGAAGAAAAATCCATGCATCTTTTGTGCTGAGTGTTACCTTGGGTAGATGAATTTCTCCAAAACCTATAGCCTTGTGAGTTTTTAAATCTAGCTTTTTATATGTGCTTGGAATAATGGTGACAGTGGCGTCTCCAAATCCGCCACTGTAGTCATTTTCGAGAATGTTTGTTACAGAAACTTCAAGAGAGGTTTGCCCCATTGTGTAATAGTCCGTGTCATAGGGGCGGACAAAACAGAGTTTATTTTCTATATTAATGTCTTCAACCTTGTATGAAATACCGCCATGAAAATAAATTGCACCAGGAAAGAGCAAGGTTGTTGCACCTATTTCGTCCATTGTGCCAACTGTCTTGTGTTTATTTTCGTCTGAAATGTCATGTATGGTGTAAATTTTCCCTGTGGCGGAGCGCAACGAAACATTTATGGCAGGAGAAGACGTGCCTTGCCACATATATTTTGCCCCAGTGCTTTGCTCAACCTTAAGAACATTGCCAGAGGTGGCTAGGTCTTCTAACATTTCGCTCACGTCAAAATTGCCAAAAGTTTCATTTTCATAAAAAGGCAATTCATGTGTTGCGCACATTACATGACTTGACAAAATGTAAGGATTGCCAGAGTCTATTCGTGCTTTTTCAGCTTTTGCATCAAAAAACAAACTTGGATTTTTTGCAAAAAATTGGTCTTTGGGCGATGCCGTAGCTACAATGACTGCACAAGATTTTTCGTTGCGTCGTCCTGCTCTGCCGATTTCCTGCCATGTGGAAGCAATCGTTGGGGGGAAACTGTGCAAAATGGCACAAGAAAGTGAGCCGATATCTATGCCAAGCTCTAATGCGTTTGTGCTGACGACGCAGAGCAGTTTGCCGTTTCGCAGATCTTGTTCAATTTTGCGTCTTTCTTGTGGTAAGTAACCACCACGGTAGCTCATAACTAAATTTTCATCTAGTCCAATTTTCTTTAGATGATTTCTTATCGTTTGCAGGAGAATTTCTACTGCTATTCTTGAACGTGCAAAAACTATTGTGCTTGTGTTATGGCAAATTGCCTTAGTGGCTAACATGGCTGTTTCATGCAATGAGATGTTTCTGATTTCTGTCTTGATACTTTCTTTTTGTGGGGTATGGATGGCGACAATTCTTTCAGATATGCCGGCTGTGGATTTTTCTATTAGTTGCATCGCACAACCAATAAGGGCTTGTGCATGTTCTGTCGCGTTTGCTATGGTTGCCGTGGCACAAATAAAAGTTGGGTGTGAAGCATAGTGTTTACAGATGCGAAGTAAACGAATAAAGAGATTGGCAACGTGTGAGCCAAATACACCGCGATAGGTGTGGAGCTCATCAACTACTATATATTTCAAATTTGCAAAGAAATCTTCCCAGTCCTTGTGATTAGGTAAAATTCCCACATGTAGCATGTCGGGGTTTGTTATGATGATTTTTGCCTCTTGTTGTGCTTTTTGCCGTGAAGCTTTATCTGTGTCGCCGTCATAAGAAAAGGCAAATTTTTTACCGAATAGGCTTTTTGTCATACTGTTAATTTCTGCCAGCTGGTCATGTGCCAGTGCTTTTGTGGGGAAAAGATATAAGGCAGTTGTTGACTCGTCATTCAAGAGAGTTTGCAACACAGGAAGGTTGTAACACATAGTTTTTCCCGAAGCAGTTTGAGTTGAAATAACAAAATTTTGATGTGACATGGCGAGGCTTACGGCATCTGACTGATGACGGTATAAACCTTTTATTCCTCTTTTATCTAACATTTTTATAATTTCTGCAGATAGTCCTGCAAAACTGCCAAATTCTGCATCTTCTTTTTCAAAGTAACGAATGTTTTTGTGTGGTATTTTTAAAGCAAGCAAGAGTTCGTCAAGGTGAGATTGCCTTGACGAACTCTTGCTTGTTGCATTTTTATAATTTTTGTAAAGGTAAGAGAAAATATTTTTCATAGTAATTCACGTTTTTTTAGTTATTTGCCTTCCGCGTTGTAGAAATTATGCTTGGAGGGTGATTTGTTTACAATTCCAAATAAAAGAGACAAAAATTTTGCACAAAAATGAAGATTTATAAAAAAATATTTTTCTATAAAAGTAAATATGTATTCCATTATTAAATCGTTGTTAATAAACAATAAAAGGAATACGGCAAAATTCAATTTGTAAATATAGTTTTACAAATTGATACAAATAATAGACTTGCAATGTGAAAAAAAAAGTATAAAATTCCCCTCAGTGGGAGAAAGTGGTAGAAAGTAGTAGAAAAGTGGGAGATTTTTCATGTTAGTGGGAACATATAATCCAAAACCAGATGCAAAATCAAGAGTAGTCTTTCCATCCAAGTTCCGTTCGGAGCTTGGGGCATCTGTCGTTGTCACCATTGGCATGGAGCATTCCATTGCCGTGTATTCTAGAGCGGAATGGGATGTGTATTTGGAGAGAGTAAAGCAACTTTCCACTTTCAAGAAGGATGCACGTGATTTTAGACGTTTTATCTTGTCTAAGACATATGAGCTGGACTTTGATGCCGCTGGTAGAATTATTATACCACAAGACCTTAAAAGTTATGCAGGCATTGCTACTCAAATTACATTGATAGGTGTTGAAAACCACGTTGAAGTTTGGGACACCGAAAAATGGACTGAGCACGAAAACGAAATTATGTCAGATTTGGAGTCAATGGCAGAAGCACTTGAGGGTAATAATAATTAATTATGCCTGAGCATGTTTCAGTTTTGCTGAATGAAGTCCTTGTCCAAGCAAAGGATGCACAAACAAATAGTTGTGATAAAGAATTTGTTGTTCTTGATGCAACATTGGGCTTGGCTGGACACTCGCGTGCAATTTTAGAGCATTGTAATGTAAATTTTCTTTATGGATATGATCAAGATAGCGAAGCAAGGCGGATTGCTGAGCATAACTTGATAGATTTTGCGGGTAAGTTTGAAATTTACCCAAACAACTTTTGTCAGATTTCTGAATTAAAACTTAATCCAACTTTTAACGGGTTAAATTTTATACTTTTTGATCTTGGTGTCTCTAATTTGCAACTAGTTGAGGCAGAACGCGGTTTCTCTTTTATTAATGACGGGCCCCTGGATATGCGTATGAACCAATCAAATAACGATGCACATACTGCATCAGACCTTGTGAATAATCTGTCAGTTGCGGAGCTAACAGAAATATTTCGCACATTTGGAGAGGAAAAATACGCCTACAAAATTGCAAAAGCAATAGATAGAAAAAGACAGGATGGCTTTGCTTTTAAGACAACTTTTGAGCTTGTGGATGTTATTCGAACAACATTGCCACAAGCGGTGCAGCGTGCTTCTGGGGGACATCCAGCGCGGAGAGTGTTTCAAGCTTTGCGTATTGCTGTAAATAGTGAAATGGATGTATTGGAAAGAGCCCTGACATCTGCTTTTGACCTTCTAAAAGGGCATGGTGTTTTGTGCGCCATAAGCTACCACTCACTTGAAGACAAAATTGTTAAAAAATTAATGCGTAAAAAGGAAGCAGATTGCATAGGTATCTGTAAACCACGAAAGGCAATAACACCTACTGAAGAAGAAATAAAATCTAATTACAAGTCACGTAGCGCAAAAATGCGAGTTTTTGTTCGATTTGACGAAACCGAAGAAAAGGAGGCAAGGCAAAATGCTAAGGTTTTGTTCCCATACTAGCAAGACAAAATTTTATGAATCTAAAATATGCGTTCAGCTTATGGCTATACTTTTAGTTTTTTCTCTTGCCGGCGCTCTAGTGCATTTTAGAAGAATTAATTTGGAAATTGAACGCGAGCTAGGTGACGTCAATAAGGAAATCTCTGTTGCAAGGTCTGAGAACTCAGATCTTCGGCGAAGAATGACCGAGCTTGCATCTCCTGTCAGAGTTTTGGGTGCGGTTCGTGGTGATTCCATTGAAGAGGAACTAACCAAGCCAAAGGATATAATTATCACAAAAGAAGAATTAGAAGCTAGTAAATCGAGGACGGCTGAGGATTTGTTTGCCTCGGCCTCAGATGAAAAGAAAGCTGGTTTTATTGCAACGTTAGGCAATTCCGCTTTCTTCACGGGAAGCGCACATGCTAAAGAATAATGATGGAGAACAAAATAGACAAAAACCAAGCGGAATGCTGAAACGAAGCAGATCCGCTTGGTTTTTGTCGCGTTATGCGAAAGGTTCTGCAAACGACACAGGCTACATGAGAGGATATATTGTTTGGGGGCTCATGTTTGGAGCAGTCGCACTTTTGATTCTTTTTACTGCTATTAGACAGTTTTTCCCAGATGAAAGGGTAGTGCTAAGAGGTGAAAGTCAATACTGGGGGAAGATGAATATAAGTGCCTCACGTGGTGAAATTCTTGATAGGCGTGACTCTCCTCTTGCAATTTCTGTGCCGACAGTTCTGTTTTTTATAGACCCAAAAAATTGGGATGTGCAGAATGCACCTATGCTTAGAGAATTTTTCGGTGAAGGAATGGTAAGAAAATTTTCTCAAGTATTACCAGGTAGATACCAAATTGTTAAAAGAAATGTCCGGCTAGATAGTGCTAAACGCATAATTGAGCGTAAAATTCCAGGACTTAGCTTCAAACACGAGAATTTGCGTGTGTATCCACATGGAAGTTTGGCTTTTCACATACTTGGGTATTGTGATATAGACGCGCATGGACAAGCTGGGCTTGAATACGCTTGGGACAATTTGCTTTTTATTCAGTCACAAGAATTTACCACAGCAAGAATGTCAAAAAGAAGTAGCGATGGCTACGGTGGTGATGTTCTAGACGAAATTAGCAGAATAAAGTTGACGCTCGATGTTCGGTTTCAAGAAATTTTGGAAGCAAATTTGGCTCTTGCTGCTAAGAAAAGTAATGTAAAATGGGCAGCAGGCGTGATTATGAATCCTAAAACCGGAGAGGTGCTTGCTATGGCAAGCTACCCAACAGCAAATGGTAATGTAAGGCACTTTTCAAATCCACTTGCAATGATGAATAATGTTGTTGGTCGCAACTATGAGCCGGGGTCAATTTTTAAGCCAATCAGTATGTCAATTGCCTTGGAGCTCGGTGGAACAAATAAGAATATGACTTATGTGTGTGGTGGAAGAATAGCACTTTATGATAGAGTAATTCACGATGTTAACAATCATGCACATGGGCACCAAACTTTACATCAGGTCCTAATGAATTCTTGTAACATAGGAATGTCTTTAATGGCAGAAAAATGCGCACATTATGACGCATATAAAATGCTTGTGCAGTATGGGTTTGGCAGAAAGAGTGGTATTGATACAGCTGGCGAAGAAGCCGGTTTGTTGCGTAAGCCAGAGGAATGGCGAGGCATAGTTGCTGCCAATACCTTTATAGGACAAGGTATCGGCGTTACTGCAATACAAATGGTTACTGCAATGTCTGCAATTGCAAATGGTGGCAAGATTTTCAAACCCTACATTGTGGATACTGTTTATGGCAGGGACGGAAAGGTAGTTTACAAAGGAACGCCAAAGGTAAGATATCAGGTTATTTCAAAAGGAACGGCAGATTTCATAAGGACAGGTATGGAGCAGGTTGTCGCTGCTGGTGGTGGACGAGCTGCAAAATCCAAAACTGTTGAAATTGCGGGAAAGACCGGAACTGCCCAAGTTGCAGAACACGGACAATATACTGGACGACACAATGCGTCATTTATTGGAATGTGGCCAGCTTCTGCTCCTGAATATGTTATGGTTATTACTTTGGGAGAACCTAGCGTTGGAAGTTACTATGGTGGTCAAATAGCGGCACCTTGTTTCAAAAAAGTTGTTGAAGAAATTGAAAAAGTTGAATAATCCGAGGATATGCAAATGACTTTACAAACTTTATTGCAAAAACTGCAGGACCAAAATCTGGATTTTACTACAAAGCATTGCGATGAAAGAAATTTGGAAGACATTGAGCTTTATGATGTTTATTCAAACAGTAGAGAAAAACACGTCAAGGAGTCTATCTTTGTGGCAACAAAAGGACTTGCTTTTGATGGACATATTTTTGCTCTGGATTTGGCAGAGCAAAATGCTGTTAATGCTTTGTTAGTTGAAAATGCTATAGACTATGATATCCCGCAAATTATTGTGCAAGATTCTCGTGAGGCTATGGGACTTGTTGCTTCTATCATTTATTCTGTGCCGTCAAATTCACTTAAAATGATAGGTATCACCGGAACAAATGGAAAAACAACAACGAGCTTCATAGTGCGTAGCATATTGAACAAGCTTAATATAAAGACGGGAATGTGTGGCACTATACTTTATGACGATGGTAAGGACATCTATCTCGCAAATCATACTACACCAGAAGGTTGTGACCTACAGAGGCTTTTCAATGGAATGGTGTCAAATCATTGCAAGGCTTGTGTGATGGAAGTTTCTTCACACTCGCTGGCACAGGGAAGAGTTGCCGGCACTAAATATGATGTGGCTGTCTTTACGAACCTTTCAGAAGATCATCTTGATTTTCACAAAACAATGGAGAATTACTTTGAAGCTAAAAAATTACTTTTTACGAGATATCTGAAGGTAAATGGTGCGTCTTGTATTGTGGTAGATTCAAGTTGGGGCTCATCTCTAGCCAATATTTTTAGCGGAAGTTGTATTACAATCTCCTTGCAAGATGCAACGTCTGATATTTTTGCAAAAATACTTGAAGAAAATTCAGATGGTGTGAAGTTGGAAATTAGGGTGTTCAAAAACACATATAGAGCATCAATTCCTTTTGTCGGACGGCATAATATATATAATGCTCTTTGTGCAATTGCTGCTGTCTATGGTTTGGGAGTTGATATGCACTCAATTATTTCTGTCTTGCAGGATGTTGAGCAAGTCCCTGGCAGACTAGAAAAATATAGTTTGAGCAATGGAGTTACTGCAATTATAGATTTTGCTCATACACCAGATGGACTTGAGAAAGCACTCGGCGCTGTAAAGCGTTTTCCGCATAACAACCTAATTTGCGTTTTTGGTGCAGGCGGTGATAGGGACAAGGCAAAAAGGCCTATTATGGGGAGCGTAGTGGGTAAGTTGTGTGACAAATTTGTTATTACAAGTGATAATCCACGTAGTGAAGATCCTACCGTAATAATTAACGAAATAGAAAAAGGATTAAGCGAAAATAATGCGTATTACGAAAAAATTTGTGATAGACGAGAAGGAATATATCGTGCCTTGGACATTGCCGAAAGTGGTGATGTAGTTGTTATTGCAGGAAGAGGGCATGAAACACATCAAATTTTTGCTGACAGGGCTATTCCACTGAAAGATAAAGATATCTTGATGGATTGGGCAGAGAAAAAATGCGTGAAAATAAAATAAACAATGTTTGTGCAAAAGAAATTTGTGAAGCACTAGGTTTTGAGGTTATAGGACCTGACCACTCTTTAACAATAGACTGGAAAATGGACAGTAGGCTTGTGGAAGAGGGAAACGGTTTTCTAGCTATAAAAGGCGCAAAGGTTGATGCTCACGATTTTATACCAGATGTAATAGCTAGAGGTGTTTCTGTTATTGTTGCGGAAAAAAATAGACATGACTATATAACAGAGATTGCAAATAAAAATCCTAAAGTTTCCTTTATTTTGGTTGATGAATCTACCCATGGTTTTGCGTGTATTGCAAAGGCCTATTTGGAAATTGTTAAACCCCTTGTGGTAGCAATTACTGGAAGCGTGGGAAAAACTACCACGAGAGAATTGTGTCTTGCTGTTGCGTGTAGCAAGTATAAAACTTATGGAGCTAAGAAAAGCTACAATACATTGCTAGGCACTAGCTTTACAATTATGTCAATGCCGAGTGATACAGAAGTGCTAATACTCGAATTTGGCACAAATCATTTTGGTGAAATACAGGAACTTGCCGATTACTTTAATCCTAATGTTGCCATCATTACAGAAATTGCGGATGCACACCTTGAAACATTCAAAACTCGAGATGGGGTGCTCAAAGAAAAAACCTGTATTTTATCGTACAAAGAGAATTTAAAAGCAGTAATATACAATAAAGACAATGAGCATCTACGGTCTTACTTTGAAAATAATTCTTATTCTTGTCCAATTTATTCTGTTGGGAAAAGTGGTAATTGTCGAATTGGGGATGAAATTTATTTGAATGTCTCTCCTCAAAAAACTTCGTGCAACTACGAAATTGAGGGACAGAAAGTAGTGCTTGAAAGTTCACTCTTTGGTGTGCAACATACAAAAAATATGGCATTTGCTTTGTGCCTTGGCTGTTTTTTGAGGATAGATTTACCGACAATTAAAAAATCATTGTCCTCTATGGTTGTTTTGGAAGGCAGAGGAATAATTTATTCCTTACGGAATAATTGTTACCTTATTGATGAATCTTACAATTCCAATCCAACGTCTTGTGGAGTAGCGATTCAAAATTTATTGCATGGTGCGCAGGGAAAGGCAGTGCTATATAAAACATGTGCTATTCTTGGTGGTATGAGAGAGTTAGGGGAAAAAACGAAATCTTCACACCAATATATAATCGATATGTTAGCCAGTGTTGATTACGTCTATTTATTGGGAGAAGAATGGAAAGAGTGTAACATTAACGGATTAAAAAGTGTTGAATTGCATAATTCGTTGGATACATTAAGACAATTAGTTAAAGAAAAAGTTCAAAATTTTGATAATACAATTGTGCTTATTAAGGGATCAAATTCATACGGATTGTGTAATGTAGTTAATGACATAAAGGAGCGAATTTAAATGTGTTTTAATGTGTTGTATCTTTGCGTGTTTGAAGTATTTTTTGTTTTTTTTGCTCAAATTTTTTGTGAGAGGATTCTGATAAATTATTTACACAAAAAACATGTTGAGCAGGTAACAAAGAAATACGGACCAACGTGGCAGGAGAAAGAAAAATTAGGAACGCCATCAATGGGGGGTATTACATTTCCTATTGTAATGTGCTTGCCGATAATGCTGAATTGTTATTTAGCTAGTGAAAAACTATTAGTAGATTTTATTGCGCTTTTTCTCTATCCTTTATTTGTTGCGCTTATTGGTTTTTATGATGATTGGCTTAAAAACATTAAACATTCAAGTGAAGGTTTGAGGAGTTTGCAAAAATTATTCCTTCAGGTGGTGATTACTGCTGTTACTGTATTTTTTGCATTGAAATGGCAAACGCCTAATTTCTTTGGTTTGACGATTCCAATGTGGCTGTATGCTTTAATATTGGTGTTTTTAGGTGTTGGGTTGCAAAATGCAGTTAATGTTACGGACGGGCTTGATGGACTCGCATCAGGCTTGTCTCTCTTTTCTTTTTTAGCGTTAGCTGTTATATTGTCATACAATAATCTTTTAATGCTTATATCATTTTCTGCATGTGCTCTCTGCTTAGGCTTTCTGTGGCACAATGCTAAGCCAGCCACAATTTTTATGGGAGACACTGGTGCACATTTTCTTGCAGGATTGATTTTTGCTGTTTGTTTAGTTGCGAATAGGATGTTCCTCGTGGTGCCTGTATCTTTCCTTTTTGGCATTGAAATATTGAGTGTTTCTATACAAATTTTTACAATTCGTATGTTTAACAAGCGAGTGTTTCGCATGAGTCCTATTCATCACCATTTTGAATTATTAGGCTATAGTGAAACGAAGATAGTGGCAAGATTTTATATCTTACACATAATTGGAATTATTTTGCTGTATTTGTTATTAAAATCAACGATTTAGACTGATGTGTATGGGAGAACGAAATGGAAAAAATTACGATAATTGGTTCTGGTGTTTCCGGAGCTTCTCTTGCTTTTTTGGCAAAGAAGCTTGGTCATGCTGTTTTTGTTTCAGATGCAAAGGAAATTAAGGCAGAACTAAAACAGAAGTTTATATCAGCTGGTATAGAATTTGAGGATAACGGGCACACTACAAGAACCTTAGAATGTGACAAAATTATTCCTAGCCCCGCCGTGCCGCATACCTTGCAAGTTTTACAAATGGCACAATCCAATAATGTTCCTGTGATTGGTGAATTAGATTTTGTTTATCCATATCTCAATGGCAAAATAATTTCTATCACTGGCAGTAACGGCAAGACTACAACGACGTCTCTTCTTGGACATCTCTTAAAAGAACAAGGATATAAAACTGCTGTTGGTGGAAATATTGGACTTGGAATAGCAGATCTTGCATTTGAAACCTTTGATTTTATAGTGCTTGAGTTATCCAGCTTTCAATTATCTCGTGCTAAAACTTTTAGAACAAATGTAGGTATCATAACGAATTTGGCACCAGATCACATTGACTGGCATGGAAGTTTTGATGCTTATGTAGATGCAAAAGCAGTGCTCTTGAAGTCAATTACATATGGTGGACTTGCAATTTGCCAGTTGAGTGACAAAGACCGTCTTGAAACAAGAGATTATGTCAATAGAAGGTATCTTTCATGGAATGACAATAGCTCCGACAATATTTATTGTTCCGAGAAAGATTCTTGTGCTTTTATTGGAGCAAACAAATTATTTGATTTTTCAGATACAACCTTGTTAGGCAAGCATAATATGGAAAATGTTGCGATGTCACTTGCGACATTAGATTTCTTTAAGGTTTCAAGTTCAAAAGAGTCTTTGCGTAGTTTTAAAGCTCCAGGTCATCGTTGTAATTTCGTAGCGCAGAAAGATGGAGTTACCTTTGTTAATGATTCCAAAGGAACAAACGTTGCAGCGACAGTAACTGCCCTTACATCTCTTCCAAATAAAAAAGTTATTATTTTGGGTGGTCAAGGAAAAGGGGAAAGTTATGAACCTCTTGCTCCTGTTGTAGCAGATAATGCAAGTTATGCAGTCCTTATAGGTGAAGAAAAAGAAAAAATTGCAAACGCTTTAAGAGGAATTAAATTTGATTCCTTTGAGTTTGCTCGTGATATGAAAGAGGCAGTTGCTCTTGCTTATAGCCATGCAAAATCTGGTGAAACTGTCCTTTTGTCACCTGCCTGCACAAGTTGGGATATGTATCCTTCATATAAAGCTCGTGGTGAAGATTTTGCACAATGTGTTAAGGATTTGATTGGAGGCTAGTCGTTTGATACAATTCAATCAGCTGTTTCACAAAAGAACAAATTGGTCTATAGTTTTTATTCCAATGGTTCTTACTGGAATAGGCATATTATCTATAGCTAGCTCAACAGCTGGTAGTTCATTTGATAACTCTGTTTTTAAGCAAGTAGCGTGGCTTGGTATCTCACTAGTTGCAATGTTTTCTGTTGCGTTAATTCCAACAGAGCTGTTGCGGAAGTGGTCAAATTGGATTGTGGTAATTGCATGGTGTGCGTGTTTTTTGCCAAAAATTCCAGGTTTTGCTTTGCCCAATGCACCTGGTGGTGCAATGAGATGGGTAAGGCTTGGTCCACTATCATTTCAACCTTCTGAGTTTCTTTTTACAGCAATTGTCCTAAAAGCTTCGGATATGTTCACAAAGAAAAATAACTATTCACGCTTTGTTAAGCTGTGTGTGGCTGGTATTCTGATTCTTTCTGTTGCCGTGCCTCTTTTGCTTCAACCGGATATGGGAAGCACGGTTGTTGCTTCTGCTTGTATCATGGGTGTTTTTGTTGAAAGCGTTGACATAGTTTTGCCATTGGTAATTGGTGGCGCTCTTTCACTTCCTGCCATTACAGTAATGATTAGTATGGCAGGTTATAGAAAAGCAAGGTTAGCTGCGTTTTTAGATCCATGGAAGGATCCGCAGGGAAAAGGATTTCAGATAATTCAGGGTCTTATTGCTTTTTCAAACGGTGGTTTTTTAGGACAAGGTTTGGGATATGGATTTCAAAAGTTAAATTATCTGCCTGCTGCTTACACTGACTATATATTTGCAGCGATTGCGGAAGAGCTTGGTTTTGTGGGTGCTGCTTTTGTTTTAGTTTTATTTGGTGTATGGTTTGCACAGCTTTTTCGCGCGTATTTAAGAGTGCATAAAAAAGATAAATTTAGAGCGACCTTGATTTGGGGAATTACTTTTTCTGTTTTACTTTCCCTCCTCATCAACCTTGCAGGAGTGACGAAATTTATTCCGCTAACAGGTATCGCTGTACCATTTATTACATATGGTGGCACTAGCCTTGTGTCAACGTGGATGAAGGTTGGGGTTCTCTTGAGATTGGAAAGTGACAGCTGGTTGGTGAAGCAAAGTGAGCAAAATGAAGAGAGAAATTAAAAAAATAGCATTAGTAGCAGGTGGAACTGGTGGGCACATATTCCCCGCAATTTCACTTGAAAAATGGATTGAAAAAAATGATGAGAATGTATCTGTTATCTTTTTCTGTGGCAACAGAGCACTAGAACAGGATATATATTTTTCTCAAGGTATCAAACCTATTGTATTGCCAGTAAAAGGTTCACCATTTTTTGGAAGCATAAAGCAGAAGGTGAATAGAAGCGCAAACATAATTCACGCTTTTTTTAGAGTCTTTACTTTCTTGCGAGAGGAAAAACCTGATTTTGTCTTGTTTTTTGGTGGGTATATTTCCTTTCCTGTATATTTTGCAGCAAAATTACGCTCAATACCTATTGCAACGCACGAACAAAACGCGTGTGCGGGAAAAGTTACAAGATTATTAGCAAAGTTGCATGAACCAATATTGAGTGGATTTAAGGTTTGTATGCCATTGCATCAGAATAATTTTACATATACAGGGATTCCTATTAGAGAATTTGATATAATGTCAAGGGAAAGTGCAGTAGGAGAATTAGGTTTGCCGTCTGAAGTGCTTAAATGCAAAGTTGTCCTTGTTCTTACTGGCTCGCTTGGCAGTGAAACGATAAAAAACAAGCTTCTATCATTTGTTGCAGATGAAAAATTCCGTGATGTGCAGTTTATCTTGCCTGCCACTAGTGAAAAGCTAGAGATGGCTGGCAGAAATGTTTGGTTACTGCCCAAAATATGGAAAACTGAACTTTTGTTCTCTATAGCCAATGTGATTATTGCTCGTGCCGGAGCTTCTTCACTTGCAGAAATTGAATCTTTGAAGATTCCTGCTATAATTATTCCGTGGAAAGAAGCTAAGGATAATCATCAGTATTATAATGCGTGTGAATTTGTAAAAGAAAATGAAGCACTTTTATTAAGAGAAGATGAAATACAAGATAAACTTGAAATTATGCTAAATGAGATTTTGCAGAAAACAAAAATTGCCCATTCAATTGATGAACAATCAAAGGCTACTTTTAGAGTTTATAACAAAATAAAAACATTAGTAAGTGGTAACAATATTGTTAAATAGAGGTATCAAGATGCTTTCAGAAAAGTTGGATTTGAGAAAACAAAACATACACCTTATGGGTGTTGGTGGTTCTGGTATGAGTGCTTTAGCCGTTTTGCTCCATGAAATTGGAGCGAATGTTTCCGGCTGTGACACGGTATCATCTAGCTATACAGAAAAACTTGAATCCCAGGGGATTCCAGTGAAAATTGGGCATAATCAGCATCACATCAATGAATTTATGGCAAACATTTTAGTATATTCTAGTGCTATTCCAAATGATCATCCTGAAATTTTGCGTGCTTGGCAGCAGGGAATTACCGTATGCAGAAGAGCAGAAATTTTATCTGCAGTGTTTAATTCTCACCGTGGTGTTGGTGTTGCGGGGACACACGGTAAAACAACGACATCCTCTATGATTTCCGTTGTCTTAGAGAACGCTGGACTTGATCCTTCAATAGCAGTTGGTGGTGAAGTGTTACAGTTAAAAACAAATGCTAAGCTAGGCAAAGGGGAGTTTATGTCAGCTGAGTTGGATGAAAGTGATAGATCTTTTGTTTACTTCCATCCTGAGATCGCAGTAGTTACTAACATCGATTGGGATCATAGAGATCATTACATGACGTTTAAATCTGTTACAGACGCTTTTGCCGAATTTTTAAGCAATGTTAAGGAAAATGGCTGTGCCATTCTTTATTCTGATGACCCTGGTGTCAAAATTTTATTGAAAGATTACAAAATTGATAAAGAAATTATTACCTATGGACTTTGTAGGGATTTTGATTATGGAGCGTTAAATTTATCCTATATAGATGGTGGAGGCATTCGCTACGACCTCTATAAAAAAGGTAAATTTGTTACAGAGATAGAATTGCAAATTTCTGGTGAACATAATGTGCTAAATAGTCTTGCGACTATTGCTGCATGTGAAAAATGTGGATTGTCCATAGAGCAAATCAAACCAGGTTTAGCTTTGTTTATTGGAGCCAAACGTCGCCTGCAGAAAAAAGGTGAAGTTGCAGGGGTATTGGTTTATGATGATTATGGTCATCATCCCAGTGAAATTGCGGCAACACTAAAGACAATGCGACAAATTTTCAAAAATAGAAGAATAGTCGCAATATTTCAACCGCATCGTTTTAGTAGAACTGCTGCCCTTTATAAGGAATTTGCAGAGGCACTTTCTTTGGCAGACAGAGCGTTGATATTGCCAATATATGGTTCTGACGAAAAACCAATAGATGGTATATCTTCAAAATTGATTTTTGACGCAGCTTCAAACGATGCAAGAAGCCATTACGAATTATCAGGAAGTTTTGATGACCTTGTAGATACAGTTTGTAATGTAGCCCGCCCAGGCGATGTTTTTTTAACTCTTGGTGCTGGTTCTGTCGGTACACTTGGTGAAAAAATATTGGATAATCTAAAAAAAACGAGGCTGTAATGTCACTGAATATCTTGGAGAGGTTTCCGTTAAAAGATTTAACAACATATAAAACGGGTGGCGAAGCGAGATATTTTGCTTCTCCAACTGATGAACAAGAAGTGCTGGATTATGTTTCTTTTAGCCAAAAAGCAAAAATGCCACTTATTGTAATAGGTGGTGGTTCTAATGTGTTGATTGCCGATGGCTTGCTTGATGCTTGTGTAATGTCAAGTTTAATGCTCAATGCAATAGACATACTAGATGAAACAGATCAATATGTAACAATTAGTGCCGGTGCTGGCGTAAGCACGAAAGTGCTCCTTGCTTTCTGTTTAGAACATTCTCTCACAGGGGCAGAATTTTTAACCGGTATTCCAGGTACACTTGGTGGAGCTCTCTATGGAAACGCAGGAGCACAGGGAGAAACTATAGAACCGATTTTTCGTTCTGCAAGAGTAGTAACTAAAGATTTAAAGGTTAATAATGTTGCACGTGATAAATTAACTTTTTCATACAGAAAACTAGCTTGGCTTGAAGAGCCAGTGTGTATACTATCAATGGTGTTGTCGATGCAAAAAACGGAAATTGAGTCTGTAAGGCAAAAGATTGCCCACTTTGCCGCGTGTAAAAAAGGACAACCAATAGGTGCCAAGACGGCAGGGTGTGTTTTTAAAAATCCCGGCAATGGTATATCAGCAGGAAAGTTGATAGACCAAATGGGGGGTAAAGACCTGCAAGTGGGTGGAGCTGCTGTATCACATTGCCACGCCAATTTTATTGAGAATAAAGCTAATGCAACAAGCACTGACATATATAATTTGGTTTGTTTGATAAAACAAAAAATTCAAAAAACATTTGGAATAACGTTAGAAAATGAAATCAAATTCCTTGGTAAGTTTTAGAAAAAAAAGTAAAAGAGTAAAACTCCTAATGCTTTTATTCTGTTTTATGCTCGGGGCTGTTTTTCGCCTTGAGACCGTTTACCACACACTTAGGGTAAAAGATGTCCGTCAAAGCCCTGAAGGTGTGTTAACAGAAAAAAAGCTTTGGGAGTGTTTTTCGTATTTTGAAAAAAATTGTTTCCCTGTAATTTTTGTCACACGCTATAGAATATGTAAGAAACTGGAAAGACATTACCCTGCAAAAGTAAGATTAATTTTAACTGGGTGGGGTAAGTGGTGTTTTAGTTTTGGTAATATTAAACCAATATTTAGAGTGTCTTACAGAGGCAAAGATTATTATCTAAATTCTCATAACAAACTTTGGTCTGTTGACCTCAAAGAAAACGAAAATGTTGATGGTGAAATTGCATTTAATATTCCAAAATTGATAATAGCAAATGACATAGAATTTATTTTAACAGGCAACGATTATGGTGACTTTGAGGATAAAAGAGTAATTTTTGATACATCAATTGATGTGGTAAAATTAAAACTGTGGTATAATAAAGCAAATGAACTGGGATGGCTGAAGTATATATGTGCCTGCTGTGTTCAAAGAGATAGACAACAGTTTTTTATAAAATTTTATTTGACTCCGTCAAATCCTGACGCTACTAAATCTGTTATTGTTTTAGACGAAGATGTTTCTAGTTGGAATGCTAAGGATTTAGCACTAAAAAAACTTTGGGGAGGTATAGATAAAATACCTCAAGGGTTGAGTATAGAAGCACACTTAAAGGATAAAATTTTGGCGAAACCTGTCATGTAATATATACGAATTTACAAGGAGGGATTTTCTTGCAAAAATTTAGGGGTTTGATGTCTGATACCCGCAACTATGTGTTGGGAATCGATTTAGGAACTAGCAAGGTTGTTGCTGTTCTTGCCGAATTAACCCAAGAGAACTATATGAGGATAATTCGCGTCAATGATATCGTTTCTAAAGGTATACATCGTGGCAATATAATAAATCTTGAGCAAGCTGCTGCCACAGTAAAACAAGTTAGCTCTCAAGTGTTATCTGAGTGTAATTTGATTGTGGAAGATTTGAAGGCAGTGGTTGCAACTTTCAATGCAGATAATGCTGTCAATATTATTTCTAAAGGGGTTGTCCCCATTGCACAAAGAGGTGCAGATTCACTAGTTACTGAAGATGATGTCCAAAATGCAATTGAAAGAGCTATTGACAATTTAAAGTTAAACCAAACATTAAGATCTAATCCATTACTGAAAGTTGCTCATAATATTCCTGTTGCCTATACGCTTGACAATGAACGTGAAGTTGCTCATCCAATAGGAATGGTAGCTACACAGCTTGAAGTAACGCTTTTATCTGTTGCTTTGCCCAAGTCTAGCTTGAGAGATATGGTGAATTGTTTTGAACGTGCTGATTTACCAGTTCATGCATTATTATTTAAGCCGCTAGCTACATCTCTTGGTATTCCAAAAAACGAAGCTATTGTTGCAAGTAACCTTATTTTAGATATTGGTGCTGGCACAACTGATATTGCAGTTTTTGCTAATAAAAGACCATGTTATTTTGCTACTGTTCCATATGGTGGTGATGATATTTCCCATGACATTTGTGTGGTAGAGCATTTACCACAGTATAAGGCGGAAGAAATAAAGAAAGGTATTCCGCTTACACCGAATGCTTTGCCAGGAGAAAAACTTTCATTTGATCTTGGTGGCAGAAGCTACGACCTTGATAAGACAGAATTACAAGCTATAATTGCTGCAAGATTGGAGAATATAATTGAAGAAAAGGTAAAATCGGTTCTTGAAGCCTGTGGCAATTTTGCGTATGAACGGGCATTATTGACTGGTGGAGTTGCACGCACTAAAGGGATAGAGTATATTGTGGGTGTAACGTTAGATTCACTACCTACAAAGCGTGTATTACCTGCTTTTGAAGATCAGCTTGTCAGTGAACAATACAACGAATGTTATGTAACTGCTATGGGAATTTTAAAATATATACAAGATAGAACTTTTTCCTCTATTGCCTACCTTGATGATTTTACCGATATTGGGGCTGACAAATGGAAGTTAAAGGGTAATACTGGAACGCCTGCAACAGATAATCAAGAAGTGGAATATCGTGGCGGATCAAGCTTTTTTGAAATGGTAAAGAGTGCATTCAAAGATATGTTTTAATGAAAGGGAGCGAGAAAATGTCAGAACTTTTTCAAATAGATAATGGAGCATCACAAAAAAGAGAAGTAATAAAAGTAATCGGTGTTGGTGGTTGTGGCACAAATGCTGTTAACAACCTTATTCATTCCGGAATGAATGACGTTGAGTTTATCGCGGCAAATACAGATATTTCTCATCTAGAAAATTCATTAGCTGAAAATAAGATTATTTTGGGCGAAAAGTCCACAAGAGGATTAGGAGCTGGTGCAGATCCAAAGTTGGGAGCTGATGCAGCAGTTGAATCAAAAGAACAACTTGAACAAATGCTTAAGGCTTCTGATATGGTTTTTGTCACTGCTGGTATGGGTGGTGGCACTGGAACAGGTGCCGCTCCTATTGTAGCGGATATAGCAAAGGACACCGGTGCATTAGTTGTTGGTGTCGTTGTTACTCCGTTTCGCTTTGAAGGGAAGAAAAGAAATAGAAATGCACGAGAGGGACTCGCTAAATTAAAAGAAAAAGTTGATGCTCTCATTATAATTCAGAATGACAAACTTCTTGCGGTTGCTGATGCAAAGACTACAGCACAAGATGCTTATGCAATGGCAGATAATGTTTTACTACAGGCTGTTCAGGGAGTTACAGATTTGATAAAAAGACCTGGTCAAGTTAATGTTGACTTTGCTGATGTGTGCAAAATTATGTCGAATTCTGGCACTGCTCTTATGGGTATTGGTGAGGCAAATGGAGAAGGAAGAGCTCAGAAAGCTGCTAACCTTGCCACACATGGTCCTTTGATGCCAAGCCGTGGCATAAAGGGTGCCAAGGGTGTATTGTTGAACATCACTGGTGGTGCTAACGTGACAATGTTTGAGATTCAAGAAGCAGCTATGACAGTTATGGATGAGGCTGATGAAGAGGCAGAGTTTGTATTTGGTCACGTGTATGATCCACAAATGGATGACACCATCCAGATTACTGTTATTGCTACAGGATTTGACGAGACAGATGATTATGTTGACACTAAGATTGTTACACCACACATTAATTCGGTTATTGAAAAAACTAATGATCCCCTCGCAAATTCTCGAAATAATTTCACAAGCGGTTGGTCACAAGAGCAACCTGCTCAGGAAGTTTTTAAAAACGAGCAATCTGTATTGCATCAAACTATGCAACCACAGGTGCAGCAGGAGCAGGTTGTCCGCCCAGCTCCTTTTGCGGACTTGTTAAAAAATAGTGGAATCTCCTCTGACCAAACAGAAACACAAGTGGATGACGGACTTTTCTCATCGCAGAATAAGGGTTATGATGATTATGATGTTCCACCATTCTTGAGGAAAGGTCACTAAACTGAAAACGGCAACATTTACCTTAAAAAAGATGTCTCACTGGGAGACAAATCAAAAATTGCGAGAAAGTGAGCTTTGGCAGAGGTTACTTCCTTCTGGAGGCGATTTGCCTTGGGCTGTGCTTTTCCCCAATGATTACTCCGTTGCAGCTTCAAGCTCCGGTTGGCAATTTGTTTTCTCTTTTTTGCGTAGTAAAGGTGTAGCGGCTGAAAGATTTTGTATATCCCCAGTCCCGTATCGTTCAATTGACAATGATACGATGTTGGAACGGTTTTCTGTTATAACTGCCACAATTTCTTACGAGTGTGATGTAAAAAATTTCTTATTGTGGTTAAAAAATGCAAGCATACCTTTGACACCTCGTGAAAGAGCAGAAAAAGGATTTCCATTAATTGGTGTTGGTGGTGCCATAACATACATTAATCCACTTGCACTAAGTGCTTTTTGTGATTTTGTTATACTTGGTGACGGAGTGCAAGAGCTAGACACTGTGGTGAAATCCCTTCGTTCATACTCTTCGCATGGTGATAGAGAAAAATTGTGGAGCGAACTGACTCAAAACGAAAGTGTGTTTGTTCCACCAGTAGACATCTGTGACGGAAAGTTAACTAGGAAATTAAAAATTTCGCGTGACCTCGATCTAAATTGCGATTTTTATCCTGGAGTAAGCACCTTTTCTACCCCTAATGCTGTTCTTGGAAAAAGTATTTTGCTTGAATTACAGAGAGGGTGTGTAAGAAATTGTGCATATTGCACTCTTCCGAGTTGTTTCGGGAAGTGTCGCCAAAAGAATTTTGAGAAGATAAGCAATATAGTTGAAACAAATTGCGAAAAATTTTCAGATCATAATATAGGACTTGTCACTCCTGAGGCAGGGGACTATTATGCACTGGACAAGCTTTTGATGCTCTTAAAGGAAAAAAACTTGCCAGTGTCGTTTGCATCTCTTCGCATAGACAGACTTTCTGACACTGTGCTTGAAATACTTGCCTTAAACGGGCACAAGAGTATTACCATTGCGCCTGAAACTGCGAATGAATCACTTCGTTTTTCATGTGGCAAAAAGTTTACAAATGAACTCATTATTGAGAAGCTAATTTTGGCGAAAAGTTTTGGAATTACTAAGGTAAAGCTTTACTTTATGATAGGCTTGCCAGGGGAAACTGATGAAGACCTCACGGCAATTCCAGCTTTTTGCAAAACGATAGCAGAAGCGACAGGTATGTCTTTGACATGCACGATAAATCCCTTTGTTCCCAAACCTTGGACAGCATGGGAAAATGAAGAATTTATTGGTAAAAATGAAATAAAAAGGCGTTATGTCCTCATTACAAAGGCTTTACGTCAATTTAAGAAGCACTTTGCTACCATAAATTTTTCCAGTGCAAAAGAGGCTGAGGAAGAATATAATTTATCTTGGTGCTCAATTGAAGATTCTTACAAATTATGTGATAGCATAAATTCAGAGCAAAAGAATGTGCCTTCGTGCAATAGAGCAAAGACGAAAGAAGTTTTGAAAAATAACTTTTCTTGAAAATTTTTTATAAGGAGTCTTGTTGTGAATTTCGAACCTTTTCGCAAGTTTTACAGAAAAAACAAAAGAGATGTTAATTTGGCAATAATAGTTACAGTTATTGCCTCAATTTTTTTTGTGCTCATAGTTTTTGACTTTATAAAAAACAATTACCCAGAGCTTATATATGACAACTTGCCAGAGATTCAGGTTACAATTCCACGAGGTGTGAACGCAAAACAAGTTGCACGCATTTTACAAAATGCTGGAATCGTCCATAATGCAAAATCAATGTCTAAATATATGGTGAAATATGGATTAGACAAAAAGATACAGTATGGAACGTATAAGTTACGACGCGCTTCGGCAAAAAATGTAGCTACTCAGCTTTTGACTACGCAACCTGTTAGAATACAGTTCACAATTATTCCTGGAACTGCACTGTGTGATTTAGAAAATATGTTTGAAAGAAAATATAAGCAAAAAAATGCTCTTTACAAAGCAATGGCAGATAAAACGAATTTTCCGAAGAAAATCCGTAGCATTTTGCCGAAGGACGTAAAGTCGCGATTTATTTTTCTTTTCCCAGATACTTATTATGCAAATGAAGTTAGTGACCTTGCAGATGAGGTTGTTCGGCTTGCCTCCATTGAGTGGGCAAAAAAAGTTTTACCATTATTGAAGGAAAAGCATTTAACAAATAGGGTTCTTAAGCTTGGTGTTTTGGCTTCTATAGTTGAATTAGAGGCGATGTTTGATGATGAAAGACCAACGATTGCTGGTGTTTTGCACAACAGATTAAGCAGAGGAAAACCCCTGCAATGTGACACCACTGTTACGTATGCTTGGAAGATAATAGGTGTGGAGAAAAAACGTTTGAGCTATAAAGATGTTACTGTCAATTCCCCTTATAATACATACAAGAACAAGGGCTTGCCACCAATGGCAATTTGTGCTCCGTCCCTTCCTTCTTGGAAGGCAGCAATTTCACCTCATAAGACTGATTACTTGTATTTTTATTCAAAGCCTGACGGGCATACTTTGTTTGCAAAAACCTATAAAGAACATCTTCGTAACCAAAGGTAAAATTAAGTGGCTTTTCCGACGATTAAACTGGAATATTTAGTGCCTAAAAATGAGATATTTTACATAAGTTGGATAATAGACGCGTGTGATGAATTGGCGCTTCTTGAAACAATTGATGCAAAACAAGGGCACGTAGCAATATATACAACAAAGTTTTTTGAAAATTATGTTAAGGATTTTATGTCCTCCTTGAAAAATGAGGGTATAAACGTTGTAGAGCTAAAGAATGAACGATAAATTTTATACCAACGATATATCAATTTTGCAAGAAGCAGTCCTTCATTGCAAGAAAAATGTATCCTATGCAGACCTCTATTTACAAAAATCTGCTGCACATTCTATGCGTTTTGAAAATGGCAAGATAGAACAGGTAACTTCTGGAATTTCTGATGGCGTGGGTGCCAGAGTTATAAAGCAGGGGCATAGTTTTCTTTCTTCGTCTGATGGCACAACATTGAACAATGCACTTTCTGCTCTTGGAAATGTCGCAGAAATTTCTGGTGAAAGACAAAATTTTGCCGACAAATCAAATGGTGCTAGTATATTTTTGGGTGAGCTAAATCTTGCAAGACCAAACTTCGATTTTTTTTCTTCGGTGGCGGAAAAATTTAGGCAGCTAGATTCTGCTTCAAAATACATAAAACATACAAGTTTATCCTATAGTGTTGCAAAAAAACAAATTGTAATTATAAAGGGTGATGGCAACATTGTATGTAGAGATTGTTCTAATACAGTTTTTGGTGTAGGTTGTGTGGTAGAAAAAAACGGGAGCTTGGAAACTGCTTCAGAGAGGCGTTGCTCCACATTATCCGAAGAAAATTTTTGGCAAGATGATACACCGCTTGCTATTGCAGAAAAGGTATTTAACCGAGCGATATTGATGCTAGATGCTCTTCCTTGTCCAGCAGGAGTAATGAATGTTATTCTAGATGGCAGAGCCGGTGGCACAATTATCCACGAAGCTTGTGGCCATGGCTTGGAAGCAGATATTATTGAAAAGGAAAGTTCTGTTTTTGCTGGCAAACTTGGCGAACGTGTCGCCCCTGATTATGTGACAATGATAGATGATCCAACAACAGATGGTGCTTTTGGTTCATACGACTTTGATGACGAGGGGACAAAAGCAAAAAAAACTGTCTTGATTGAAAATGGAATTTTAAAAAGCTATATGACGGATATTTCTACAAGTCTTTTGTATGGTTATGATCTTACGGGAAATGGCAGAAGGCAGTCATACAAATATTTACCCATTCCAAGAATGAGCAATACATTTCTTGCTTCTGGAAGCACAAGTTTAGATGAAATGTTACAGTTAGCAAGAAATGGACTTTACGTTGTAAAAATGGGTGGTGGCGAAGTTGATGCCACAAGTGGTAATTTTGTGTTTAATGTAACGGAAGGTTACTTGATAGAAAATGGAAAAATAACAAAACCAGTTAAAGGAGCAACCTTGACTGGAAATGGACCGAAGTCACTTATGCAAATTAAAGCACTTGGAAATAGTATGACGCTTGATCCAGGTTATTGTGGAAAAAATGGACAGACTGCCTATGTAACGGACGGACAACCAACAATTTTGATAGAAAATATGACAGTTGGTGGAAGTGAATTGTAGATAAAGGAAACGGAGAAAATTTAATGGCACAGCAGCGAATGTCGCAAAAACGAAAATTACAGCAGGCGAAGCAGAATGTTAGCTTTGCTTCAAGAATGATATCCTCTTTGAATGACACTTTTAAAAGCTCGGAGGCAATTTGCCGTTTGCTTTCTAAAGTGTTTTGTGTGTTGGCATTCGCTTTTTTGTTTTTTGTGCTTATATCATTCTTTTTTAATGATTACACAGGAAAACTTGGCAACTCCATTGCATTTGTGCTTTTAACAATGCTAGGCGGGGTTGCTGTTGTTCCTGTGCTTTTTTTTATGTATTTTTTTGCATCATTCATGATAAAAGACAGACTTGTAATGCCCTTTAGGTCTATTGGGCTTACTGTTTCTTTGTCTGTCTTTCTGCTTGCGTCTTTAGGTGTGATAGACGCTTACACAAGGCTTATCACAAACCCGCTTCTTACCGCAGGAGACTTTGGACGATTTTTTGCCATTTGGTTGCATGCATTGATTGGTCCATTCGGCATTGTGATAGTTATTTTTCTTTCCTTGATAGGTATTTTAACGAGTCTTGGCGTAGCAAAACAAATTTTTAGTTCTACATTTTCTTTCTTCGTTGATTTATTTGCGAGGGTGAAGAAAATTTTTAACTTCAAATTGAACAAGAAAGTAAAGAATCTCTATGCTGAGGAAGAAATTGATAGTGAAGATGCGTATGATGATGCTTGTCTTGACGACTCTGATGTAGAGCAGTTGCAAGAATTACAAGAACAAAGAGATAAGAAAATCGTAAAGAACGTTAAAATTTTAGCTACGCAAGGACAATCAAAGTTATTTGCGGAAGAAACAGAAGAAGTTATCCCCACTGGGGAAGAAGAACCGTATTTTGAATTTGAAGGAAGCCAGAAAAAATATAAAAGAGGTATTTTCCCGCCGCCTTTAGATTTGTTTGGACCGGCAGAAGTTCGTGAAACAGGCGGCGAATTGGATTTTGTAAAACCACTTGGAGAAAAAATTATAAAGACCCTTACACTTTTTGACAGTCCTTCACGTTTAGCAGAAACGCTAGTTGGTCCTACCGTTATTCAATTTAGAATACAACCGAATGAAGGAGTCAAGGTTAGCAAAATAGTCTCTCTTGCTAATGATATTGCCTTGTCTATGGCAGTTTCATCCTTGAGAATAGAGGCACCAATTCCCGGTAAACCGTATATAGGGATAGAAATTCCAAATCCAAAACGTCGAGGTATTCCGCTGAGGACAATTATTGAAGAGCCTTCCTTTTCAGAGAGTGAGGCGAATTTGCCCTTGCCACTTGGTGTTGCTGTTAATGGTGAACCCGTGGTTGTGGCACTTGAGGAAATGCCACACATGCTTGTGGCAGGAACAACGGGCTCTGGAAAAAGTGTTTTTGTTAATTGTTGCATAGTTGGGCTTTGTTCCAAGCGCACGCCAGATGAACTCAGAATGATTCTTGTTGACCCAAAACGTGTAGAAATGGCTATGTATGATAGTTTGCCACATCTGCTCATTCCACCTGTAACGGATTCAAAGAAAGCTGTTGCAGCGCTCGCATACCTTGTGCGTGAAATGGAAGAGAGATATAAAATTTTTGCTTGCGCTCGAGTCCGTAATTTGGAAGGCTACAATGCAAAGGTGTTGCCCAAAGACAAGCTCCCCCATATTGTAATTGTTGTTGATGAGTTCGCGGATTTAATGATGACCGCTGCCAAGGAAGTTGAAGACTATGTATGCCGTCTTGCACAAATGGCAAGAGCAACCGGAATCCATCTCATCCTTGCAACACAACGCCCTTCTGTTAATGTCATTACAGGGCTCATTAAGTCAAACATTCCTTCCCGTGTGGCATTTACCTTGCCGAGTGTGGCAGACAGTAGGACTATCTTAGATTCTGCCGGAGCAGAAAAACTCCTCGGCAAAGGAGATATGCTTTGTTCTTCAACAAAGTTCAAAAAAGCTATTAGAATTCAATCGCCTTGGATAGACGAAAAAATTCTTCTTACATGGCTGGATTATATACAGGATTGCTTTGGTGAGCCACAGTTTATTGATATAGATTTGCAAGGGGAGAATTCTAGTAACAATGAAGATGCTGTCTATGATGACGAGCTTTTGCCACAAGCGCTGGACACAATTATGGCAACTGGCGTAGCTTCGGCAAGTGGATTGCAACGCAGACTTCGTGTAGGCTTTAGCCGAGCTTCAAGGCTTATAGATATGCTTTCGCAAATTGGCATAATTGGTGAAGCTGACGGTTCTCGCCCAAGGGAAATTCTGGTGGATGAAGAGACAGCGGCTGATATGCTTGATAGAGCAATGAAATAGAAATATAAAAAGAGCGGTTACCCTAGATGGTAACCGCTCTTTTTTGGTAAAGAAACATCAATAAAAAAAACGAGCCATAATGGCTCGTGATTTTTTTAATTATCTTGTCGCTCTTTGAACGAACTGTGAACGAAGGCACTTTGTGCAAACCTTTATTCTGCGTGTTCCCCCGTTGAAAGGATCGTCAATACGAACTGTCTGAAGGTTTATTGCCCAGCGACGTCTTGTGTGACGGTTTGAGTGGCTAACTGCGTTACCTGTTACTGGACCTCTTCCACATAAATCACAAAATTTTGACATAATCTTACCTCCTTGCTAAAACCGTATGCAAAATACACAACTCGTGAATTATAACAAAAAACTAAAAAAAATCAATAGGAATTTTACAAACTATAGGTGTTGCTCGTTTTACTTTATCGCTACCAGTTTGCATAATAAAATCTTCCTGCTTTCCTGCTAATTGTAGCACAATGTATTTACAACAGCATGTTTTTGCGGTATACCAACTAAAATTTGGCAAACTGATGAAACTTGGTGGATTCCGAGCAACATATTATATGAAGGGAGATCAAGCATATGGCATTAACAACTACAACATTTCGTATGGATACTGTGGTAAAGGAGAACCTTAAAAACTTACTAACGGAACTTGGAATGGATATGTCTACATATTTTGTGATGGCAGCAAAACAAGCGGTTCGTGAACAGGGCATTCCGTTTAAGATTACAATGGATATTCCTAACTCAGAAACAATCCAAGCAATGAAAGATACAAAAAACGGAGTGGGTGTAAGTAAGGGATTTACTTCTGTCGCCGCATTGATGGAGGATCTTGATGCTGACAATTAAATACCACGCATCTTTCAAGAAAGATTACAAAAGAATCAAGAAAACGAGGATATGATATTCGGTTGTTAGGACAGATAATCGAAAATCTTGCTTCTGGTCAATCACTGGATGTTAAGCACCGCGATCATCCATTAGCAGGTGATTGGATTGGTTTTAGAGAATGTCATATAACTCCAGATTGGTTGCTGATTTACCACATTGATGAAAGAGAGTTGATTTTGTTTTTGACCAGAACTGGAACACATACAGATTTACTTGGTAAGTAAATCTGTTAAATCTTTTCATAAATCTGTTAACTTAAATCTTTTAAGCTACAAACTTTGTAATGATTATAGTAATACAAAAGAAGGTAAAAAATAAATAGCGCGCCCCACGAAGGTTACTCGAGAGCCCGAAAAGTTGATAAAAAAATGTTCACTTTTTTGAACATTCCGCAATGGGTAAATGTAGTAATATCATATAGAAAAGCAACTTGAATTTTGAGAAAATTTTAAGAAAATTTGATTAGTTAAATCACTAAAAAATAAGCCGTGAGGATTTTTCTCACGGCTAGTCTATTTGCACAATAATCCTTGGTAAATAAACAACATTCTTTGGTTTCTTGTGTTGTAATACCACTTTATTCGATTTGTTTCTTTTATTATATTTAGCATAAGCAACAATCTGTGCAAATTTGAAAATTATTTTTGTTTCTACTTCTTTGTTGCATAATTCACAATACTTTGTCATTTTTGTCACCTCCGAATTTTTAAGCAAATTCATCTTTATGAAAACTTAAACATTTAAGAGTTTCTTTACCATTAAGTTTAACAAGCTTAATTTTTATATAAAAACGAGTTGCTTCTATCGTTTTCTTAAATTCCCACACAAAGCCGTATTTTTTCAGTGTCAATGTCAGGTTTTGGCTCCATATAGTAGTCTTCAACTTTAAGCTCCAACAATTCATCCTTGGCATCTGCAATAGTCAATCCATACAGAGCTAAGCTTTGCATATTTTTCTTTCTTGGAACAAAATCGTAATTTCCAGTGGATATCAACATTTTTGTCTTTTGTAAAAAGGCAGTAATGTCTGATGTGCTAGCTTGATTTTTCATTAAATCACCACCTCTTGATATGAGTACATACAAAATTACATTTCTGTCAAGTAGAAATGCGGTTATATGACCGCCCCCAAAATTATAATTGCCCCTTGCAAAACATATATTTACGTGTATAATACAACTTAAAGACGAGGTATGGTGGGAATTTGCCACGTAGTAAGATAAATATGAGGGAGGGAAGGTCAATGAATAATAAAAATCACAGACTTGCGAAAAGTGCGAAAAATGCGAAAAATGCAGTGATAGCAACGCTT
>CALELF010000038.1 GCA_937902895.1 uncultured Synergistaceae bacterium
ACATAAATCGTTAGAAAATTTTCATCCCACACTTTTCCGTGAAGAACCAAAAATTGAAAACAAAAAATGTTGTGAAATTCACAAAAGTAGAAAAGACAGAAGCCATGAACAAGCTGATTAAGAAGAACGATGAAGGGAGTGGTGCCAAGGTGGCTTTTTTGGAATATGTGAAGTTGTGCAAATTAGTTTGGAATGAGGCAATGGCAGTTGTCATTGCTAGCAGTAACAAAACCATAAATTATCTGTGTAATAAAAGGGAGGAAGGATAATATGTTAGAAAATTTACCTGTGTCTGTAGTAGCAGTGCCATCGCAATTTGTGTATGCCAATATTTCTGGTGCTACATTGCAGAGTTTAGTGGAGCACATATTCCCCGATTGGCTAGTCCATTCTAGTTACGGTGAAGCATACGGTGTTGTGGATGCCTTAAATCCAGGGCAGTTATCAAGTCTTGGCACAAAAAATAGTATAAACATTTTGAACCATTCTAGTGTTGGAAATTTACATCGGTGGAAGTTACGTGGACACGATTTAGGGTTAGACATTCCAAAGATATTAGCAACAAAAGGTCCAGTTGAAGCACTACGTCAAACGGGGCATATTTTATTAACAGATTTTGTAACAAAAGCAGGGATTCCCATTCCGTTTTTCTCCGAAGCAGGATTAGGGGGAATCTTAACAAAGTATGGCGTAGATCCTAGATGGCTAAATGTGTCCCTATTTGATACTGGAATTGGCATATTTGCTATTAACAACGCTAGTTCAACATTAGCTGCTGCAATCTCTGGTGCATTGCAAATGAATAGCAGTGTATTTCTTAATACCTTTGGAGAAGGCAGCATAGAGATAGCACTTAGCATGGCTTCAAAAAATCCACTTCTTTTAGCAGGTGGGCTTGAAAATATCACAGCAGGGATTGTATCCGCATGGAAAACTTTTACCTACTATGTTCCAGCAACAAAAATCCTGGGTAGTTCCTTAGGCACTGCTGCTATTGGTTACGTAATAAGCCGCTTTTTGATGAAAAAAGATATTCAGACTTCTTTTAAAGAAGCGGTAAAATCGGGTGCGGTTGGAGGTCTCTTTTCTATATCTCCATCATTTGGCTTAGCAGCTATGGCTGGTTTATTTGCTTATCAGATTGGTGAGCAAATGGGTAAAGATACCAATGAAAAAGTTGCTGAATTACTAAAAGTTACAGATGAATCATATACAATTTTTCTTGAAGAGCTTGAATTTTTAGCTCCTGGTGCAATAGAAATGTTGGCTATTGATAAGAAAAGTTTTTGCTTGGAAAGTGACACTAGCATTTTAACAAGTGATAACACTATGCTTTCTTCCAACAACGAGATGTTAACAAGTGATACTAGCATGTTACCTAGTGATGAATCATTACTTCCATCTGATAACTTTATGTTAGAAAGTGATAATTCTATGTTGCCATCTGATAACTTTATGTTTGAAAGTGACAGTTTTATGCTATCCTCTGATGAAACATTATTATATAGTGATATGCAATCGTTAATCTGATAGAAGGTTTATAGCATGAGCAGGGCAATGTTAACGAAAATTCAAGAAGCAACAGAAGGTGTAGAAGTGAAGTTGAAGTCTAAACGAGGAAAAATTTTCAATTCAGCAAACAAACAATTTGAAAAAAAGTAATTCACAAAAATAGGAAAAAAATTAGGAGCATAGTCATGAATATGAAAAAAATGTTAATAGCTTTCGTTTTGACGGTAATGTTTGCTTCTACTGTCGAGGCGGTAGCAATCATAATTGATTTTGGGGGTAGCCGAGGTCATTGCTGTGATAATTATCGACCAGCACCACCGCCTGTGTATCAAGGAACACGATATTACTATGATTCTTGCACATCACGTTATAGCAATGGGCGTGAGGTGCATGACGTTACAGATCATTATATTGGTGGAACTTGTCCAGGTAGCGGAAGGGTTTATCGCGAGGTGGATTCGCAAGTTTGGTGGAATGGGCATTACATCAATAGGTGATGCAAAAACTTTTGGCTTTAAGAAGATGGCGTATTTCGGAGCAAGTGAGGAAGCTAGACGAACAGCAAAGATGCAATTTTAAGAATTCTATGGCAGATGAAATTTTGCTAGGGATTGTTCGTGGCATTGTTGGTTAAATTGGTTGTAAATTAGTTGCTGATTAAGGCAATAAAGATGCAAAAGAAGCAATTGAATGTTTGAATGAAAACAGTGATTCTAGCAATAGATTATTGATTAGCTTAAGAAGCATTGGTTGATAGCCAATGCTTCTTTTTATAAAAATCCAAAACAAAAAAGTAAAAATTTCTGCATAAAAATTGCCAAAGTGCACCTAGTGTGTTAAAATACACTCCGTGCTTTCGGGATGGAATATTTCCCGTAGTTTTATGTGCAAATTTTTTTTCAAGGAGAGATAGATTATGTCAGGACATTCACATTGGGCAGGAATTAAACACCGCAAGGCTGCACAGGACGCAAAAAAAGGCGTCGCATTCCAAAAGTTGGTTAAAGACATCATTGCAGCTGCAAAAGCTGGTGGTGGAGACCCAAATTCAAATTTTAGATTAAAGGTTGCTATTGATAGAGCAAAGGCAGGAAATGTTCCTGTTGATAACATCGAGCGTGGTATCAAAAGAGGCACTGGCGAACTCGGTGGACCAATGGAGGATATCTACTATGAGGGATATGGTCCATGTGGTGTTGCCGTTATGGTTCACGTTATGACGGACAACAGAAACAGAACTGCACCAGCAATGAGGTCACTTTTTACAAAGACAGGTGGCTCAATTGGTGAAATGGGTTGTGTTGCTTGGAACTTTGAAAGAAAAGGCGTTATTCAAGTTACTGGCAGTGGCATCAATGAAGATGAAATCATGATGGTTGCTCTTGATGCTGGTGCGGATGACGTAGAAGCAAACGAAGAAGGATTTGAAATTGACTGTGAGCCAACAAGCCTTTCAGATGTTGGCGAAGCATTGAAGAATGCAGGATACAACGTTGAGTCAATGGAAGTTAGTATGCTCCCAAAGAATACCATTTCCATCACTACGAAGGAGGATGCACAAAAGATGCTCTCCATGGTGGAGCGTTTTGAGGATGACGACGACGTTGAAGCAGTTTATGCAAACTTTGACATTCCAGAGGAAATCCTTGCACAACTTTAGTAGCAATTCATATATAACATCGTTAGGAATAGACCCCGGGCTAGGAACACTTGGCTACGGGGTCGTTTTACAGAATGGCTCTTCTCTTTTTTGTGAAAGGTATGGTGTGATAAAAACGCCACCGAATTTGCCAATACATGAAAGGTTATTGTGTCTTTACAAAGACCTTTCCCAGATTTTTGACACGGTGAAGCCAAATATTGTTTCTATTGAAAAATTGTTTTTTGGCAGGAACGTTACTACGGCGGAAATGGTGTGGCAAGCTAGAGGGATTGTCATGCTACTTTGTGCTGAACGTGGAATTACTCCATATGAATTGACACCTGGGCAGGCAAAGGAATCTGTTTGTGGCAATTTTAAGGCAGAAAAGGGACAGGTGCAGCGTGTTGTGGCACAAATTTTGTCGCTTGAAAAAAATCCATCACCAGATGATGCAGCAGATGCACTTGCTATTGCTATCACAGGACTTTCTTTGCATTGTTACAATAAAGACACGGAGTGTTTGAGATGATAAATTCATTAAAAGGTATTGTGCAGGATATAACAAAGGACAGCATAATCATTGAGGTTGCAGGCTTCGGGGTAGAGGTCTTTCCAACAAAAAGCTTGTTGCAAAGTGTTGAGCTTTCAAAGGAAATATTTTGCATTACATATTTGAAATTTAGTGACGCTGGTCCTACGATGTTTGGTTTTTCAAACGATGAGGAGCGTTCATTTTTTATGGAGTTAATCAAGGTTAATTCCGTTGGGGGCAAGGTTGCAATTACGCTTATGCAATATCTTGACCTTGCACAGATTGTTTCTGCTATACAGGCAGGAAATGTTAATGCCTTAAAAGCACCAGGAATAGGCTTGAAAACTGCGGATAAAATTTGCTATGACATGAAAAAAGTTGTGGCAAATAAATTTATGAATCTTACAACGACAGTTGTTGAAGATACAAAATTTGGTCTTGAAATGACAGTTACGGATGCTTTGACTGGGCTTGGTTTTACTCAAGCAGATGCAAGGCGTGCTCTTGCTTTTTGCTATGCCCAGAGTGACGATAGCACAAATTGGACGGAAGAAAGCCTTATAATGGCTGCCCTTTCTGTTTTACAGCGAGCGAAATGAGGTTGAGTGATGATAGAAGAAGTTAAAAATCAAAGCTTTAAATTGTCCGAAACCTTGAAGCAGGAAAGTCAAGATAATGACTCTGATGTAAAGTCTTTGCGTCCAGAGGCCTTGAATGATTTCATCGGTCAAACAGCTTTAAAAGATAAATTATCAATTTACATGAAGGCGGCAATGTCACGTGGTGAGCCTATGGATCATACGTTGTTTTATGGACCACCTGGGCTTGGAAAAACGACGCTCGCTGGAATTATTGCTCGTGAAATGAAGGGCAATTTACGTGTAACAACCGGACCTGCTTTGGAAAAAACTGGAGATTTAGCAGCCTTGTTGTCGAACATTCAGGCTAACGACGTGCTTTTTATAGATGAAATCCACAGGCTTCCGGTGGCAGTTGAGGAAATCTTATATTCTGCTATGGAGGATTTTTCTCTCTCTATTGTTGTTGGCAAAGGTCCGTTGGCAAGAAGCATAAAACTTTCCCTGCCACGCTTTACATTGGTTGGTGCAACAACACGTCTTGGGCTTTTAACTTCACCGTTGCGAGCAAGGTTTGGTATTGTAGAGCAGCTTAACCTATATACTAAAGACGAATTGAAGGCAATTGTTGAACGTGGCTCAAGGATTTTAGATGTAAAACTTACAGACGAATCTGCGGAAATGATAGGTATGAGGAGTCGTGGAACACCTCGTGTAGCCTTGCGGCTATTAAAGCGTGTGCGTGATGTAGCTTGTGTAAAGGGTGTTGCCATCGTTGAGCCAGATTTGGTCAATTATGCATTTGATATGTTGGGGATTGACTCACTTGGACTTGACCAAGGAGACAGAAAATTTTTGAATGCACTCACTGAGTTATTTGGAGGAGGTCCTGTTGGTCTTTCTACCTTGTCCGCTGCCTTGAACGAAGATGCGCAGACGATAGAGGATATTTATGAACCATATTTAATTCAAAATGGTTTGCTTGAACGCACGCCAAGAGGACGCAGAGCGACGAGAGCAACTTGGGAATATTTGAATTTGCCTGTTCCAACGAATTTTCTTTTGCAGACAGAGCAAGCACAGCAGAATTTGTTTGATGAGGAGTAAACAAAGTTTTATGAAGAAAATTAGAGCTTTACTATTTGTCTTTCTCATTTTGTTTTCCTTTTTTACTACTGTGTCATCTTTTGCGATGGAAACATCAGTATTACTATCTAGCAACGTTAATACTGTCCAGATTTCTGGAACGGAATTTATCCTAACTACTGGTGATTCACTTGCTACACCTGAAATTACAGGTTCATTTGCCTTGAATTACCGCAAAGGAGTTGTATTTTGTGATGATGTGCAATACATTTTGCCCGTTACTATCACATCACAAAATCCAATTAACATAAACGGAGTTAATTACAAGGGAAAAATTTCTTTGGAAGAAAACGAAGGACGACTCTGTATCGTAAATTACGTTGATATAGAAGACTATTTAGCTGGAGTGCTAGCATGTGAAATGTCTCCGAAATGGCCGATTGAAGCTTTGAAAGCCCAAGCAGTTTTGGCAAGAACGTATTTACAAAACCAAGGTCAAAAACACGGCAAGTATGCAATATGTAATACAGAACATTGCCAAGTTTATAAAGGTGTGTCTCAGCAACCCGAATCTATAACGCAAGCGTTATTAGAAACCAAGGATTTATTTTTGTGCTATAACAATAAACCTGCTCAAGGGTTTTTCTTTGCTGATTCCGGTGGAGCAACGATATCTTCAAAAGACGTTTGGAATGGAAGCGCAATCCCTTATTTAATCTCAAGACCAGATCCAGACGTGATTTCTCAAAAGTTTACCACTTGGAAATTTAGGTGCACTATGTCGCTTGTGCAGGAAAAATTACTTGCTAAGGGAATTGACATTGGGACAATCTTATCTATTACTCCAACTGTAAGAGATGACAGTGGACGAGTCCTGCAACTAGAGTTAAAAGGGCAAACTGGAACAAAAACTATTGCTTCTTCTCTTTTTCGATCAATCTTGGGGGCAGCTAACATAAAAAGTACCATGTTCAAATTTGCAAAGCTCGATTCAGCAAATGGTGGAAGTGTTGCTCAACCACAAAAGGTTACAAATTCTGTTGTGCCCGCACAGAAAATTACTCCTAATCCAAGTATTGCACAATCACAGCGCCCACAGTTTGCATCAAAGATGGATGAGCTAATGTGGCTTTCTGAGCAGGGAGCCTATACCACACGTGAGCTTTGTGCAATGCTGAGTGATTTTGATAATTACGATAAGTATATAAAAAATGGCTATGAGATATTAAGAACTGGAAATAAAACACCTGCAAATACGCCGAATACGGCTATTGCGCAAGAAAATACAGCTGTTGCAACTCCTGCATCTGAAGATAAAAAATTAATAACGAATGAATCTGCAACTGATAATGTGTTTATGATAATTGGTTATGGAAATGGTCACGGTGTTGGTATGCCACAGAATCAATGCAAATATCTTGCTCAAGCAGGCTGGACATATGACCAAATACTTGCATATTATTTTCCTGGAACGGTGTTGTCTAAAGGAGATGTAAAATAAATATGATTAACACAATAAAAATGGATGCAAATGGAAATGATTTTGTCATGCTTAACAATTTTAATCTACAGTATGACGAAACCAAGTTTTCAAAATTTGCAAGAAAAGTGTGCCAAAGAAGCAATGAGTTTGGTGGAGCTGATGGCGTCTTGATTATTGAGCCGAGTGATACCTGTGATTTCAAAATGCGAATTTTTAACTCTGATGGTTCTGAAGGTGAAATGTGTGGAAATGGTGCTAGATGTATTGCGTGTTTTGCAAAAAAAATCGGAATTGTTTCAAAGGCTGACATAAAATTTGAAACATTAGCCGGTGTAATACAAGCACATTTTCAAGATGATGAAGTTGCTATTGAGCTTTCTGCTGTTAAAAAAAAGAAAATTGTGATTTATGGTAATGATAAGGTTGGAGATTTTGCCTTTGACTATGCCTTCTTAAATACCGGAGTGCCTCATGTAGTTGTTTTTGAGGATAAACATTCTCGAAAATTTGAGGATTATGAAGAAATTGGCAGACAAATAAGAAATAGATTAGATTTATTTCCAGAGGGAGCCAACATCAATTTTTTATCTACAACAGATGACAAAACTACGCTTGATGTTTATACATACGAACGTGGTGTAGAGGCAATGACTCTGTCATGTGGCACTGGATCTACAGCAAGCGTATTGGCTGCTAATTTACGTGGAATTGTGCCAAATGAGGAAATAGCAGTTGTCAATAAAGGCGGAATAAACAAGGTAAAAATATTGCGCCAAACAGAGGAATTTATATACCCAATGCTTTGTGGCAAGGTAAATTTTGGAAAAGAAATTACGATAAAGGAGAATATTATGCAAAAAACGTGGTGGAGAGAAACTATAGAAACAGTTTTATGGGCAGTAGGGCTTGCCTTTATTTTAAGAACATTTGTAATTCAAGCCTTTTGGATTCCGTCAGGTTCAATGATTCCTACCTTGATGGAGCAGGATAGAGTTTTTGTCTTAAAGTTTTTATACAAAGCTCCGTTTAATGTAGAGGTAAAAAGGGGCGATATAATTGTTTTTGCCTATCCTTTGGATACAAAAAAAGATTACATCAAAAGGGTAGTTGCATTGCCTGGAGAAAAGGTTGCCTTGAAGCAGGGAAGACTTTATGTAAATGACAAAGAAATCCCAGAACCTTACGTAGTAAACAAAGATAATTATGATTTTGAAGAAGTTACTGTTCCAGAAGATAGTTATTTTTGTTTAGGGGACAACAGACCAAACTCACAAGATGGAAGGTATTGGGGCTTTGTTCCAAAGAAAAATATAAAAGGCCCTGCAAAATTCCGTTACTGGCCATTGACGAGAATTGGCGTAGTTAAATAAATGCCACGCACCGTTTGGTATCCGGGGCATATGGCAAAGGGAAAAAGACAACTAGAAGACTTTGCCCAAAATTTAGAAATGCTCATTGAAGTGCGTGATGCTCGCGCACCGCACCTTACATCTTCTCCGATGATTGAAATGTTTGCTAAAAAACTTCCTGTGATTACTGTGCTTTCAAAGGCGGACTTGGCAGATGCTGGGTCTACAAAAATATGGTGTAATTATATAAAAAGCACTGGACATGATGCATGGGGACTTGATTTAAAACAGGGGGGACTTTCTCAGCTTGCAAAACATTTGCAAAAAAGTAAGCCAACATTTAGAGATTTGAGAATCGCTGTCTTTGGCATCCCAAATGTGGGGAAATCTATGCTAATAAATAAATTAGTGGGACGTTATGCCGTCAAGGTTGGCGGTATTCCCGGCGTAACAAAGGGTGTTTCGTGGGTTAAAGGCAACGGTTTTTTGCTTGTTGATTCGCCTGGAATTCTTGATCCTCATTCTGATGCAAGAGCTCATAGATTGATTTCTTGGCTAGGTTCTTCTAGGAGTGATGTTATAGATTCTTACGAGGAACATGCGAAAGAACTGATTACATTTTTACGTAATAAGAATGTGTTACAGGCTTTTGTCAATTCGTTAAAGATTGAAGTGGACGGAACCCCCTACGAAGTATTGGAAAAGATTGCTGCACGTTATGGAAAATTGTTACAAGGTGGGGTGTATGACATCGAAGCTGCCGCAAAATTATTTCTAGAAGGTTTTGCGAATGGAAAATGGGGGAAGGTAACGTTAGAACTCCCAAAGGATGAACCATTATGGACAATGCTGTAAAAAATATAATAATTGCAGGAGCTGATGAAGCCGGCAGAGGACCTCTAGCAGGTCCTGTTGTTGCGTCTGCAGTTATACTGACATCTGAACAAAAAGCACTTCTCGTTGATAACGGTTTGACTGATTCAAAAAAGTTATCTGCCAAGAAACGAGAAGTGCTTTTTGCTTTGATGCAAGAAATTGGCGTAGTGTGGGCAGCACAGGCAGCATCAGCAAAAAGAATAGACGGAACAAATATACTGCATGCAAGCCTTTGGTGTATGGGTATGGCAACATTGAAGTTAAGCCAAAGACCTAATTTGTTGCTGTTGGATGGAAATAAAACAATTGCGGGTAATTTCCCAATAAGGCAACATTGCGTTGTGAAGGGAGATTTGCGAGTGCCGGCAATTGCAGCTGCTTCTGTAATTGCGAAGGTTTTACGTGATAAAATAATGACAATCTATGATAAAATGTATCCATTGTATCAGTTTGAAAAGCATAAGGGCTATCCTACAAAATTGCATTATGAGCTTATAAAAAAATATGGAGCTAGTCCAATTCATCGTTTGAGTTATAAGGGCGTGTTATAGATGGAGACAATTCGTAAGGCACGGTCAAGTAAATATTTATCAAATAACCTGCAGTTCAATGTGAATAATAATAAGTCTGAAGTTAGCAAAATTTCTACGCTAAAGCGTTCTTCTACATCGAAAAAAATTAAATCTGGGTTGCAAGGCGAGGAGTTTGCAGTGCAATTTCTTGACAAAAATGGCTACAAAGTTTTAGCGAGAAATGAAATTATTGGCAAGGTGGAGATAGATATTATCGCTCAAAAAAAAGATGAAATTATTTTTGTTGAAGTTAGAACACGAGAAAAAAATAAATTTGTTTCTCCAGAGGAAACAATTACCAGTAAGAAAATGTCTGCTATGCTAAAAGCTGCAAAGTTGTGGAGTAACAAATATAATTATAGTGGTTATTTTCGGTTAGATTTGATAGCAGTTACTTTGTTGAATGGTGAACTTGTTGACATAGAACATTATGAAAGTATAACGGAGCCAATCATATGAAAAGAAATATCTTAGGAATTACATTGCGTGGTGTTAACGCTGTTGCTGTTGAGGTTGAAGTAGAAGTTGGCAGAGGACTTTTTACCATAAATGTGGTGGGGCTTGCTGATACTGCTGTAAAAGAAGCAAGAGAGAGAGTGCGCGCAGCTTTAGCGCAGACTGGAATTGCATTGCGTGGAAGAATATCTATCAATTTAGCACCTGCTGATACCCCAAAAGAAGGGGCGTTGTTGGATTTGCCAATTGCAGTTGGTATAGCCTGTGCAATGGATGTGTTTTCTGTTACGAAAGAAACAATATTTATTGGTGAGCTTGCGTTAGACGGTAGGCTTCGTGGAACACGTGGTGCTGTTGCTGCTGCTATCTACGCAAAGGAACATAACCTTGAAATTTTTGTTCCTCAAGGTAACGCAAAAGAAGTTTCTATCATTCCTGGTGTGAAAGCAAGAGCTGCATCTACTCTGCAAGAAATTATTGACCATTTTAACGGAATTTCTACATTGCCTTTGATACAGCCGAGTTGTATCAATGATGACATTGTAGAGTGTGATGTTGATTTTTCAGACATAAAGGGACAGACAATGGCAAAGCGTGCTTTGGAAATTGCAGCAGCTGGTCATCATAATATTTTGATGGTTGGCTCTCCTGGTTCTGGTAAAAGTATGCTTGCAAAGGCATTACGTGGCATATTACCGCCCTTGACAAATCAAGAGTTAATGGAAGTTGTTTTGATAAAAAGTATAGTTGGTTCTCCGCTTAATTTAACAAGAGAACGTCCTTATAGGTCAGTCCATCATACAGCAAGCTCCGTTTCAATTTGTGGTGGTAGTTCAAGCCTTCGTCCTGGAGAAATTAGTTTAGCATCTCGTGGAGTTTTGTTTTTAGATGAGTTGCCAGAATTTTCGCGTGATGTTATTGAAACATTAAGACAACCTCTTGAAGATGGATTTATTACTGTCAGTAGAGCTAGTGGCACTGTGCAATATCCTGCACATGTGCTTGTAGTTGCTGCGTGTAATCCTTGCCCCTGTGGCTTTGCGGGAGACAAGGAACACCATTGCACTTGTTCTCAAAGCTCAATAGACAAATATAGAAAAAAACTTTCTGGACCAATTCTTGATAGAATAGATTTGCACCTTGCTGTGCCACGCCTTTCTCCCGAAGAATTGATGACAGTGCAAAATGCTAACGCTGAAAGAAGTGCTACTGTTAGAGAGAGGGTAATAAAAGCTAGGAAAATTCAAGAGGAGCGATGGAAAAATTTTGGATTCACGACAAATTCAGAAATTCCAGAAAGAATTTTGCAGAAAAATATAAATTTGAGACCAGAAGTAAGATCGTTTATATTAGACGTTTTGAAGACAGTTAAGCTATCTGGTAGAGGGCTTTCTCGTGTGCTAAAGGTTGCTAGAACCATAGCTGACCTTGAAGGCAAAAAGCAAATTGATGTCGAGTCTCTTGCTGAGGCAGTCAGCTTCAGAGAAGGGCAAGGAATGTCGTGGATGCCAAATTAAAGTTTTGCCTTTTGCTTAACTAGCAAAATATGAATGCTAGCCATTTTGCAAAATATTCTATGTTGAGTGTGTCTATCAAGCAATAGAAAATTTCTAAACAAAGATGTTGTCAGACGGGAGAAGAAAATGTTAAAAAAAGGCTGTTGTGTGCTTGAAAATATTAAACATATAAAAGGCAAAAATATTGTTTTTATTATTTCAATAATTACTGCTGTGTTTTTTGCAATACAAATTTTAGGAAAAACTATTTATTTGCCTTTTCCTCAAAAACTGATTCTTAATTCTCCTTCAGTGACAGTGCTCGATGAAGGTAAGCCTTCGGCAATAGTTGACTGTAATGGCAGGCGTTTGATTGTTACTGATAAAAATTGGGAAGTTAAAAATATTATTGATTTAGGCGGTGGAGATTTACTCAGCTTTATTAATGGTATTAAAAGAGATGGCAAGTATTTTTATCTCTGGGGAACAAAGGAAGAGCGGAATTCTGTTCGCATCGCTTTTGACCGCATTGTTCGATATGACATAGATGGCAACAATCCTACATTGATTTATGAAATAAAACGAAAAAATGAACCAGTAACCTTGGCTGTTCATCCTGATATTTTGGACGTTGATATTGTTAATGGGAAATTATATGCTACTGTAATTTATGATGGTGATAGCGATAAAGACTGTCTGAAAGAATATACGCAGATATTGGAAATAAATATCGATAAAGCAACAGTAATTGATCCGAAGATTGTATTGGATTTAAAAACCAAAATGTTGGCTTCGGCAGACTATTCTCCTGAAGCAGGTATATTGTATTACAACGATATGTTAGGCTGCTTAATCAAAAAAGATAGTGACAAATCGTTGCTTTCCTCTTATACCGATGTGTTAGCTTTTGCTTCTCCCTCGAAGGATAATTTTTTTTGGCTTTCTGGTAGGGATGGTAATGTTTATTTTAATGATCGCCTCATATTGGAACAACGTTATCCACTTTATTTTTCCTATTTAGACAAAGAGTTTACGTATGTCGATTTTAAAAATGGTAATTTACATTGGGAAAAGTTTGATGGTGGATTAAGTAAGACTATAACAGACATTCCTTATTCCACCCGTTTTGCAGTAATGACATTTATCCGATTTATCAGTGTAATTTACTTGATTCTGATCATCTTATATCTGATAGTTAGAGGCTTATATGTTGCTTACGTAAAAGGTCAAATTGCCTTTTTGAAAAAGCTAGGAATATTTTTTTGTTTAGCAATTATTGCTTTGTTTATTGCTGTTTTCTATTCGGAAAAATTTGCTGAACATAATCAAAATGTCCTGGAAGAAAATATCAAAATCTATGGAAGATTTTTTGCCGAAACCATAGAGCAAAGTCGGATTATGGAATCCAATTCATTGCGAAGCATTGATGAGAAAATAGCCTATTATAATCATCATGATAATTATTACGGAAAATTAAGAGATATTTGCGCCGATAATAATCATTATATTTTTATTATGTTGTATAAGATTACTGATAATAAAATATCTGTTCTCTATACTTCAGAAGATAAGAGCCTGTGTTATGGTAATTTTGATATACTGGCACTCACTCCAAAGGACTATGGGAAGGTCAATATCTATTCAAACTATGGAAAAAAGATCTATTTTTGCTTGTATCCGATTAAAAACGATGCAGGAGACATCATCGGTATTATTGAGGTTGGGCAGGATTATTTGACACATCAAAATCAAGTTCGCACCGTTTGCCTTGAAATGTTTATGACATTATTAACTATCTTTGTTGGTGTTGCGATTATGCTCATTGAGGGAAAAGCGTTTTTCCTTGGTTTACGAAAACGTAAGCAGGCTGTTATGGCGAAGGAGAGTAACACGGAACTAGCATTGCTACGTCCAGCCGTTTTTCTGTTTAATTTAGTTTCTTCCTTTGATGAAGTCATTCTTGTTTTAATTGCAAAAGAAATGCTGACTGCTTCTGGTGTCACGGGAAACCAAATTCTGTTTTTTATGTCAATCCCTGCCTTAGTCATGGGAATTGGTAGAACTTTTGGAAGAATAATGTATTCTTTCTTAGCAAGGCGCTTTACGATAAGAAAGCTTGCTTTAACAGGTATCATAATGATGGCATTGGCTTATACTGGCATTGTTTATACTGTATTGAAGAATTATTTTGTATTGTTTTGTATGCTAAAGTTTTTCAGCAATACATTTGATAGCATAGTGTTTTGTATTTTGAGATCCATGCCTTATCGTGCAAAGTCTGAAGGACAAGTTTATGAATTCATTCAAAACAAGGAATTGGTCAATGTTTCAAGTAGCATTTTAGGAACACTGATTGGTGGAATTGCGTCACAAACTTTTGGTAATGCGACAATGTATATTATAAATACAGTTGCTTTTGTCCCAATTATACTACTGTTGTTTGTTATGATGCCCCCAAACACCTATTATGTCCAAAGAAATCAAGGAAAAGGTAAATTGAATAAAGTTAGCAAATTATTATTTAATGTCCCAATGATGTCTTTCTGGCTCTTTTTAACTGTTCCGGTAATTATTGTAAGTGGATATAAAAGCTTTCTTTTTCCAATTTATACGGCTGCTTTAAGTTTACCCAAAATGTATATTACGACATTTTCAGTAATGGCAAAAGCGATAACAATGGTATTGGCAGGGACGGTTATCAGTAAACTTAAGAGTATAGATTTTTGGAAAAAATCAATCCTTTTCCTAGTAGCACTAGGCATTGCATTCCTTGGATTTGCAGTGAATACCACTATTGTATGGGCTATTATTATGTTAGTGATTACCGAATTGATAGATAAGATTATTAACCCTGCAAAAGATATGCTTTGGTCAAGAATGGCTAAAGCACAACATCTAGATATTATTGAGTCTTCTAATAGTGTTTCCCTAATTGAATCTTTCTTTGCATCGTTTAAAGAAACATTCTTATCATTTTTCTTGTTGTTTGGAAATAATCGTGCTTGTATATTAGTTGGTGGTTGTTGTATTATATGTGCAATTGTTTTTACCCTTCTAACAAAACATTCGGTTTTTGTAGGTTCGGAAGGATAATTTAACCTTAGGAAGGCAGAGAATGACATGGATGCCAAATTAAAATTTTGCCTCTTGCTAAACTCACAAAATATGAATGCTAGCCATCTTGCAAAATACTCGCTCTCTGGTGCGGAATATCAAGAACTGTGGCAGGTGTCTAAAAACGGACTTGATATTGCAGAAGAAGTAATCGGAGCTAAACATTTAAATTCTATACGAGCGTTAAACGGAGATGCTTGGTGTGAGTATGAAGAAGAAAGAGCGGAAAAGCTTGGCTATCGCATCGTGACAATTTTTGATGATGACTATCCAAAGCAGCTACATGACTTAAAGGATGCGCCTCTTGTTCTTTACATACGAGGTAAAGCGAATTTAGCGAGTGATAAAAAAATTCTTGGCGTTGTAGGCACAAGAAAAATGTCGGCTGAAGGCAAAAAAATTGCCACTATGCTAGGCGAGATGTGTGCTGAAAATGATATTGTTCTTGTTAGTGGTGGTGCTGCTGGAGTTGACGGCACAGCACAAAAGGCTTGTCTTGCAAATGGTGGTGAAGTTTTTTCTGTTAACGGAACTGGACTTGATATAAATTTTCCTGCACACCATAGAGAATTATTTTCACAAATTGCAGAACAGGGACTTGTAATTTCTGAATTTCCACTTGGAACTCCTGCAACAAAATGGAGATTTCCCCAACGAAACAGAATTATCTCTGGACTTTCTAGTAAGTTAATTGTAGTTGAAGCTGCTTTTCGTAGTGGAAGTGTAATTACCGCACGTTTATCAATGGAACAGGGAAGAGAAGTGTGGGCTGTGCCAGGCTCAATTTTTAATGAAAATTTTGCCGGCACAAATAAATTAATAGCTGATGGTGCACTGATGTTCATTTCTCCCACGACATTTCTTGAAAATTGGGGAATTTCTTCAAAGAAGAATATTCTTGAAAAACAATATTCTTCATTGACAGAAGATGAGCTTTTGATATACAATTTCCTCTCGAAAAATCCAGATGAGACACTTGATAATATATCTGCAAATATAAATGTTAGTTCAGCAAAATTGCTAAAATCTCTGACTATGCTAGCGAGCAGAGGGGTTGTAATGCAAAGTTCCCCTGGTAGATGGTCTGTAAAATAGAAAGGCGATTAAATGGCAAAGACAGTTACAAAAACAAAAAAAACAGCGACAAAGACTACAACGACAAAATCAAAAAGCACCGCAAAAAAAACGACAAAAAGTAAAAGCACTTCTGCAACAAGTTTTGCAAGCTACAAAAATAAAAATCTTGTTATAGTAGAGTCACCAGCCAAGGCAAAAACGTTAGAGAAAATACTTGGCAGTGATTATAAGGTGTTGGCAAGCATTGGTCATATTCGCGATTTGCCAAGGAGTTCACTGGGAATAGATGTTGAAAATAACTTTGAGCCACATTACATTCCAATGAAGGGCAAAGGGGATACAATAAAAAAATTAAAGGGTGCGGCGAGCGCAGCTGCAAAAACTTATTTAGCTTCTGACCCTGACCGTGAGGGTGAAGCAATTGCATGGCACCTTGCGTATCTTTTGGAAATGCCAGAGGATGCAACATGTCGCATTAGAATGCACGAAATTACAAAAACAGGTGTGAAAAAAGCTTTTGACAATATAGATAAAATTAACCTTAACCTTGTTGACGCACAACAAGCAAGACGAGTTTTGGACAGGCTCGTTGGTTATGAATTATCACCAGTTCTGTGGAAAAAGGTAAAACGTGGCTTGTCTGCTGGCAGAGTTCAGTCTGTCGCTTTGAAAATTCTTTGCGAAAGAGAAGATGAAATAGAGCAATTTGTCCCACAAGAATATTGGAACATAGAAATTTTAGCAGATTCTACGGACGATAAGCGTCACTATACTTTATCTCTAGAGAAGTATAAGGGACAAAAAATTGAAATAGGTCAGATTGGCAGTGAGAAGGCTTCACAGGATGTCATAGCTCATATTACTAAACATGGCTTAACTGTTACTGATTTCACTAAAAAAGAGTCCAGAAGAACGCCACCTGTTCCATTCAAGACAAGCACCTTACAGCAGGAAGCGTCAAACAGATTAGGTTTTTCACCTAAACGCACAATGAGAATTGCACAGAGTTTGTATGAAGGTGTTGACATAGAAGGGCGAGGACCGACTGGACTTATTACCTATATGAGAACAGACAGCCTGCGTCTTTCACCAGAAGCAATAAGTGCTTCCCGTGATTTTATAAAAGAAAAATTTGGAGCAGATTATTTGCCCGAAAAACCGCGTATTTATACGGCAAAAGAAAATGCACAGGATGCTCACGAGGCAATACGTGCTACCTATGCTGAAATTACTCCGGAGAGTATAAGGCAGTTTTTGGAACCAGACCAATATAAGTTATATAAAATGATTTGGTCACGCTTTATCTCAAGTCAAATGGCAGATGCTGTGATTGCAAGATCAGTTTTGACATGTGAAAGTGGTGATTACGAAGCTAAACAAACTGGTTCGGCAATAATTTTTAATGGTTGGTCAAAGGTCTATCCTATCTCTATGAAGGAAGAAACACTTGCACCTGCCACGGTGGGCGAAAAATTAAAAATAAATGATATCAAAAGAGAACAGAAATGGACTCAGCACCCGCCACGTTACACAGAGGCTGGATTAGTAAAGGTTCTTGAAGATAAAGGCATTGGAAGACCATCAACCTATGCTGCAATTATTGAAACCCTTATTGCGAGACTCTATGCTGAACGTAGCGAAGATAAAAAACTTGTTCCTACCGATCTTGGGCGCAAGGTTAATGAATTTATTGTTAAAAATTTCTCTGATGTAATAAATGAACATTTTACAGCTGACATGGAAAATGATTTGGACACCATTGAAGTCGGCACAATAAAGTGGAAAGAATTGCTTGCAAAGTTTTGGAGTGACTTCAAGCCACGTGTTGAGGATGTTTCAAAAAATGCAGAGCCAATGAGAATTGAGCCCAAAATGCTTGGTGAAGCTTGTCCTGAGTGTGGCAAGCCACTTTTGATTAGAACAAGCCGTTTTGGAGAATTTATAGGCTGCTCTGGCTATCCAGATTGCAAATACACTCGTAGGATTTTAGATTTAACAGGTGTGAAGTGTCCAAAGTGTGGCAAGGGTGACGTTATAAAGAAGAAAACAGCAAAGGGACGCACATTCTACGGCTGCAGTGAATATCCAGAGTGTGATTATGCGTCTTGGAAAAATCCATTAGCTGAAAAGAAAAATTCAGATGAAGATAGTGATGTCAAGGATGAATTGTAATAGTATTAAAATTATAGGTGCAGGTCTTGCAGGAAGCGAGGCTGCTTGGCAGCTTGCAAAGCGTGGCGTAAATGTCACGCTTTGTGAAATGCGACCACTAAAAAACACACCAGCTCATCAAACAGATTTATTTGGTGAGCTGGTGTGTAGTAATTCTCTTGGTGGTGATAAATTAAGCACAACAGCAGGTATTTTGCATGCCGAGCTTGAGTGTCTTGATAGCTTAATTATGAAAGCAGCACGAGCGTCTGCAGTTCCTGCCGGTAATGCTCTGGCAGTTGACAGAAATGTTTTTGCAGAATTTATTACAGACAAATTAAAAAATCTTCCAAATGTGAATATTGTGACGGAAGAAGTAACTGAAATCAAAGACGAACCCACTATCGTAGCGACAGGACCGTTGACCTCGCCTGTTTTTGCGGAGCAGATTGCCAAGCTGACTGGAGAAGAATTTTTATATTTTTATGACGCTGTTGCTCCGATAGTTGATGTTTCTACCATAGATATGGCATGTGCATTTAAGGGAAATCGTTGGGGCAACGAAGGAGACTATATCAATTGCCCTATGAACAAAGAAGAATATGAGGTTTTTTATAAGGCTCTTGTTGAAGCAGAGACAGCTCCGAGACACTCTTTTGAAGAAGCAAAACATTTTGAAGGCTGTTTGCCTGTTGAAGTTATCGCAAAAAGAGGACCTCAAACACTTGTCTTTGGTCCACTTCGTCCCGTTGGTTTTGAAGAATTTACAGGTGGTAAGCGACCCTATGCTGTCGTGCAACTCCGTCAAGATAACATTGATGGCACACTTTATAATATGGTAGGTTTTCAGACAAATTTGAAGTGGGGCGAGCAAGAGAGAGTTTTTAGGTTAATACCTGCCTTGAAAAATGCTGAATTTGTCCGTAAAGGTGTAATGCACAGAAATTTGTTCGTAAATGCTCCTAAGGTTTTGGACGAATATCTCCGATTTAAAAATAATCCAAAAATTTTCATTGCAGGACAGGCAAGTGGAGTAGAGGGATATATGGAAAGCACAGCGATGGGACTTGCCGCCGGTGTCTTTGCTTTTGCCATGCTAAGAGGAAAGAAAATGCCCCAGTTTCCATCTGAAACAGCAATAGGAAGCTTGCTCAATTATTTGCAAATGGCGATTCCTTCATCATTTCAACCAATGAATGTAAATCTTGGCATTATGCCAAAACTTGAAGGGAAAAAAATCAAAAGCCGTGCGCAAAGATGCGAGGCAACTGGCGAGAGAGCCTTAAAAGCTATGCAAAATTTTATAAGAATTTCAGCCATAAATGATTAAGGCGTTTGAATTGAGAATTGAAAATTGAAAATTGAGAATTTTTGTGTGCCACTTTGTGGCACGAATTAGAGTGAGGCGGAGCTTCTCAATTTCAATGGGCTTGGCGCTTATGGCTAAAAAAGGTAAAAAATAAAAAAAATTTGACAAAAATAATTTTCCCTATATAATAATCGCAGAGGGCATCGTTGAAACGATTTGCCCCCTGTAATCAATTCAGTTTTGTTACAAACCGTCTTGCTTTACCCGAAGCAAGACGGTAATTTTTTATAGTATTACTTTATAAAAAATTCAATGATTGCAATAATAAGTTTTACAACTATAAGCAAAATATTTGCCATGCAATCACCCCCCTTAACGAGAAAGGGAGCAAACCGCCTCGTTTACGATACACATCTGTTGATGTCATTATAACACAAAAGAGTCTTTTTAGCCACAAAGGACAGTCCTCTATGGCAAAAAAACAAAACTCTTGTGGAAATTATATTTTTCTTGTATAATTCTCCCCGTTTGGTGTTTAGAAAAAATCCACAACACAAAAAAATTTTGAAGGACGGAGGGACAAGCAATGAAAAATAGCGGTAACAAAAATAGTAAAAGTGCAACAAATGCAGTGATACCAACGCTTTGCCCCCCCCCCTATTGCGTCATATAAAAGAAACACTCTAGGCGAAGTTATACAACATTATATAAATAACAACACAAGGTATAGAAAATTTTTGTAATTTTCTGTGCCTTGTGTTGTTGTGTTTTGTAGGGTAAAAGATATTAGCCATAAGCGCCGTGCAAGCACGGCTAACATAAGCAGATGTAGAGCAATGCTCTACATCTTAACATAAAAAATAGTTTTATAATGTTTTCTGAATCTTATACGCTATCGATTTTTTCTCAAAATTTTTTGCATTTTTTGGGCAAATTTTCCTTGATAATACAAGCTTTTGCATTTTGCCTATGTAGCATTTATGTTACATAGGCAACAATCAAATTTTATGTAAGAAACGACGAAGTCATTTCGCTTCGGCTGGGCTTCATTATTTGCAA
>CALELF010000039.1 GCA_937902895.1 uncultured Synergistaceae bacterium
CCAGCAAAGAATCACTTATTCAAACGATTGAAGATTATATTCAATACTACAACACAGAACGACTTCAAAGAAATCTCGGTGTATTAACACCGATGGAGAAACATTTAACTTATTATTCAGAAAAGTAAAAAAAATACCGATAGCTAATGCTACCGGTAAGAAACCATCTTTACTTATTTCACTGTCCGCTTAACGGGATGCAGTTCAGCAGGAGCTGGCGGCTTCTTTTTTTGTCTATCTTGTGAAGTCAAGAAAAAGAATGATTGTAACGAACAACAACAATATATTAAATATTATTTTTTTCATACAATCACCTCCTCATAAGAGGGGGTAACCGCCACGCTAGCAACAATCCTCTGCTAAACAAGATTATATCACACAATTGACAATCTGTATCATAATTGCTAAAATGCTTTTGTAGGATTTTCAAGCAAACCTTCCAACGGACTATAGGCTTGGTAGGGGTGCAAGAAGTCCGAGGATTTTCAAACACCGCTCTCAGCTGTAATAGGAGACTGAGGGCTGTTGTTGGGAAGTCCTTACTAGGAGTTGCCGTGTAGGGAAGTATACCCTACGTTCGCCGCTCCTTTAATTGCAACGGAGCATTGGGTAATTGGAGCCCTTGTATCTGTTGCGTTAAATAGCAAAAAGTGTCGCTTGATGACCTAAGCTGAACTTCATATATTTAAGGTTGGGGCTGAGATTCAAGCGACATTTCTTTTTTTCTGCGTCATAGATTTTTAGAACGTAGATTTTTAGAATCATTTATTCTATTCACAGAATTTGAAGGCACTTTCCATTTTTGACATTTCACATGCCGTTAGTCCAAGTTGTTTTGCGACTTGCCTCCAAGTTTTTACAACTTTTTTCATTTCAAAAATAATTTTTTGAGCTTCTTGCTTACTAATCTCAAAATACTCACAAACATCTAGTGCTAAATCTAGCGATTGAGAGTTATCGTATTCAGTTATGTAAGTGCTTAATACATTTTTGTTATCTGGACTTGGATTTACGTCATAAAGTGGCGATAGTTTCCATCCTTTTTGATTTATATACAAAAATCCGTGATTTCTTAGATGGTCATCTGTATTGGAAATAAGAATAGAAAAAACAATTCTTTTCCAAAGCTCTAACATATCTTCTTTAGGGCTGGCTCCAAATTGTCGTAACGAATCAGCAATATCCATGTAACTATGGACTTGAGAATCATTATCAACTGCATTAAGCATGCTCATAGCAGATAAAAATGGGATTCTTTTTTGTTTTACTCTATCAAATCTTTTTACTACTAATACTTGTTTTTTACCTATTTTTTGCAAAGTCCATTCCTGAGTATTTAAGCCACATTGTTTTGCCAAAGTTAAGGCGACAGCTTCCCATAAAATATTATTAGTGTAATCATCTTTTTTAGGGAATTTTGCTATGCATAAGTTTCCTTCCTTGTCTATAATGCTTGCTTTTGGTCTTGCTCCTCCAAGGGATGAGCCTGGAGCTAATAGTAATTGCAAGTCGCTGTCTTTTTCTTGATGTGCAACAATTTTTTCCGATATATCCAGTAATTTTGCTAAATCAACTATCGGCGGAATTGATTGAATTTTTCCTGGATATAGAAAATCTTCGTTTTCTTCGGTCTTAAAGCGTAGTGCACCTTGTCTTGCAAAATCATTTACATATAGCAAGTAGTCTATTTCGTTTAACTTTCTGCAATTTCTATTTTCTTCTCTTGCAAGCTTATTTTCATAACGTCTCATTAAAATTCTTCCCCAAGTATCAGGAGCAGAATCTCCAAATGAACCAAATAAGGGTACTTGTCGAGGATTAACTTGTTTGCCTGCCCCCAAATATAGCCCTGGCTCAAGAGAAAATGCCATTTTATTCACTAGCCACTCTTTTGCATATTCAAAATCAGAGGTTTCCTTGCCTCTGTAAAAATGTGACCAAAGTGTTCCCACAAAATGGTTTTCGTTGTTTAATTCGATATAGACTAATACTTTTTTATCAGACATAATTGTTCTTTCCACCATTTTTATATCTTACACGTTTAGGTAAATTCTCTTTATCAAAAATTTTCCCAACAGTATCATTACCAGGTTCGGCTAAATTGTATAGGTTATCTATCATTCCCAAGACAAACATGGCTTTTGCATAATTACCCAAAGAAACACCGGAATCACCCTTTTCAATTTTTGACAAAGTAATATGGGAAATTCCTGCACGCTCTTCCAACAAAGCCATTGTTATTTGCCTTTTTATGCGTGCTTCCTTCAAATCTGCCCCCAATTTCTTAAGAGCTCTATTTACTGGTAGCGGAATTATAGTTTTTTTATTCATGATTGCCTCGTTAAAATATATTATAGTAAACCGTATCTTATGTTAGATGTATTTTAATATATGTTAATATATTTTTCAAGGGTTTATTCGCTGCAAAACAGCCATAATTGAGTGAAATTTGCTAAAAATAGAAAGGCAGATAAGAAACATCTCAAAATTTCACAAATTTTTTAATTTTTTTCTTTTTTTTCTTTTCGTAAATTGCAATAATAAATTGAACACTTAAGCAGATTTTTTCGAATAGAT
>CALELF010000040.1 GCA_937902895.1 uncultured Synergistaceae bacterium
ATACCTACATAACCCATTATTTCAAGTCATAATCACACTTTTTTATTATTTCAGTGACGACTAACTAATGTTTTTTGTAGGTGTGTTGTAAAAAAAATCATTGTAAAATACTTTTTTTTGATATAATAAGCTTGATTTTGTAAAGGGGAAGTGTTTTGAAATGCAAATTGCAATTATTGCTGGTGAGGGTGCTCTCCCAGTTTCAATAGCAAAACAATTAACATCAGACGGAACGCCACCTATTACCTATTCAATGAGGGAACAGGTGGGGGAACTGTCTCGCTATTCTCTTGATATAGTTGATATTTCAAAACCAAATCTTAGCTTTACAATAAAGGATATGAAGTCTCGTGGTGTTACCCACATAATTATGGCAGGCAAGGTGTCAAAAACGCTTGTTTTTAAGCCATCACTTTTTGACCTTATGGCACAAAAATTTTTAGCAAGCCTTCTTTTACGTGATGATCACTCACTGCTCGGAGCAATTGTTGATTTGTTTGAGAAACAAGGTTTTAAGGTTATGCCATACAAAAACATTGTGCCAGAGCTTGTGGCTCATGAAGGGCAAATTGCAGGGAGAAAACCCACAAAACAAGAGAAGAGTGATGTAAAATTCGGTTTTGACATCTGTCAAAAACTTGTGCCATTATCTTTTGGGCAGACTATTGTTGTGTATAAAACTGCTGTCATTGCAGTAGAAGCTATGGAAGGCACGGACGCTACAATTTTGCGTAGTGGTGGACTCTGTAAAGGCGGAGTTGTTACAAAGATGATGCGCCTTGACCAAGACGAGCGGTATGATATTCCAACGGTTGGTCCAGCGACATTAAAAAATATGAAAGATGCACATCTTACTTGCCTTGCTGTTCACGCTGACCATACACTTATAATGGATAAAGAAGAATTTATGCGGTTGGCTGATGAATATAACATTGCAGTTATCGGAGTGTGCCCATGTCAATCTTTGTAAGTGCAACAGAAGCATCGGCTGATCACTACATCGCACGGTTAGTTACGTCCATTAGGCAGGCAGGTTACACGGACAAAATTTACGCCATGGGCGGAGCAGAAGTTGGGCAGACAGACGCAGAAATTATCCAAAAAGGTGATAAACTGCAGGTAATGGGGCTGTTTGATGTTGTGTTTGCCTTGCCAAAAATACTAGGCATATTTAAGAAAGTTTTGAACTTTATATTAAAAAATAACTGTGAAACAGTAGTTGTTTGTGACGGTGCAACTTTTCACATGAAACTTGCAAAGGCTTTGCGCAAAAAAGGTTACAAGGGGCGTATTGTTTATGTTTCCCCACCAACAGTTTGGGCTTGGAAAAGATGGCGCGTAAGAGATTTACGCAAAAACATTGACCTTTGTTTACCCCTCTTTAGATTTGAACATGAATTTCTTTTGAAGTACAATGTTAAAAGTCTGTGGCAAAGCTATCCCTTGAAGCAAGAAGCGGAAGAAAACATTTTAGCTTCCAAGTGGAGTCTTGGCACTGACACTGTTGCATTTTTGCCAGGCTCAAGAAAAGGTGAGATAAAACGTCTTTTGCCTATTTTGCAAGATGTGGCGCGTGAAATTACAGCAAGAGGACATCACGTTATTTTCTCCGTTGCACCTGGCTTGGCAAAAGATACAAAAAAAATTTTGAAGGACGAATTAAAAAGTAATAATTTGCCTTATTATGAAGGCTCTGGGCAGGATTTGCTCTATGCCTGTGATGTGGCTGTTATCGCATCTGGGACAGTAACTGTTCAAGCCTTGCTTGCAAATTGCTATTCCGTAATTGTCTATCGTATCAGCAATATTGCAGGTTATCTTGCTAGAATTTTAATTCCTATACGTTTCTTTGGAATGGCCAATATCTTGGCAAATAATGAGATTTTCCCAGAGCTTTTGCAGGAACGTTGCACAAAAGAAAATATCTTGAACGAGCTAGAGGCTTATTGGAATGGACAGAAGGGGCATGGTGAAGCCTACCAAACACTATTAAGCAAAGCAAAGGAAAGTTTTGGAACTGGTGATACCTATAAATTTTGGGCATCACAGATTGTTTAATTTTAAGAAATGGGAGAAAAAGATGAACATTTTTACAAATAAGAGAGATTGGACATCTTACATCAGACTTCTAAAATATTGTTGGCCTTACAGAGTGCGTCTCTTTTGGGGCGTTATTTGTATGGTTTTAGGAGCCTTGGCGTCCATAACACCACCGTGGCTAATAAAAAATGTGGTTGACGATGTGCTAATCAAAGGCGATTCCAGTCTATTGGTTCTCCTGTGTCTTGCAGTTGTCTTCTTTTACAGCTTAAAAGGAATTTTTAATTATCTCCACCTGTATCTTATGACTTGGGTTGGAAACAAGGTCGTTATAGACCTTCGTCTTGAGCTTTACGACAAGACTCAGCGTTTGCCCTTGACAGTAATATACGGCAGGAGAAGTGGGGAATTTTTGTCTCGCATTACAAACGATGTGGCAACTATACAAGGGATTCTTTCCACAACGGTAATTAGTTTTGTTGTGCAAGGCGTAACATTTTTAGGTATTTTGGGCTTCCTTTTTACGCTTGACTGGAGTCTTACTCTCATAACCTTTGCTATTATTCCTCCAACAGCTTTTGTAATAGACAAGACCTCAAAGAGACTGCGTGTGGTTGGAAAGGCTACTCAAGAGCGGTTAGCTTCTGTTGCGGCGATTGCACAAGAAGCAGTATCCAGTATAAAGGTTGTTAGAAGTTTTGTAACAGAGGAACAGGAATATAATCGTTTCAAGGATGAAAGTTACAGCCATTTTGAGACGTTAATTGAATCTACAAAGTTAAAAGGTATTCTAGAAGGAGTTGTCGAGATAATTTTGATAATTGCCTTGGCCTTTGTTCTTTGGTGGGGTGGAAGAAATGTTATCTCGTCAAAATTGACTGCCGGTGGTCTCATTGCATTTTTAACTTATCTAGGGTTGTTAGTCCAGCCAGTCAAAACAATTTCAAGTGTCATCGGTCAAATTCAACAAGGCGCGGCTTCTGCTGATAGAATTTTTGAAATTTTAGACGAAAAGAATGAAGTCCCCATTGCAGAGAATCCAATAAAACTGGACAATATGAAGGGGCACATTGAATTCAAGAATGTGTCATTTGCCTATGTTAAAGACGCCAATGTGTTAAATAATTTGTCTCTTGAAATTAATGAAGGCGAGAAGGTGGCAATTGTCGGACATACGGGCGCAGGTAAATCTACAATTGCAGACCTTGTTATGAGATTTTATGACCCAACTGGTGGTGAAATTCTCATAGATGGCCAAAAACTCGAAAATCTTGATTTGAAAAACTACCGCAAGCAAATTGGTGTCGTTCCGCAGGATCCTGTGCTTATGAAGGGAAGCCTTGCCTATAATATCGGCTATGGCATTGATAATGTCACAGAGGAAATGTTGGAGCGTGCTGCAAATATTGCTGGTATTTATGATTTTATAAATGAACTCCCAGAGCGTTTTAATACGGAAGTTGGTGAACGTGGAGTCACCCTTTCCGGCGGTCAACGCCAACGTGTAGCTATTGCTCGTGCTGTTTGCAGAAATCCAAGAATATTGATAATGGACGAGGCAACAAGCTCACTTGATGCACTGGTTGAACAGCAGGTGCAAGGGGCAATGAATGCCGCCATGGTTGGCAGAACTTCTATAATCATTGCACACAGACTTTCTACGATAAAGAATGCTGATAGAATTTTGGTTATAGATGATGGTCACGTTGTAGAAAGTGGGACGCATGATTCTCTAATCGCTCTTGGTGGAGCATATGCTGAAATGTATGCTGCAAATGTATTTACAGACGAGAACGAAAATAGTGATAACAAGGAAGAAAAAACTTCAGAAAAAGAGAAATAACAATGCAAAGAGTAGCTAGAGATTTTTTGAATTTTGCACGAGGAGAAGGCGGTAGCCCTCTTTGGAAGTTACTTTACCCCGTGCAGTTTGCAACAAAGTTATGGATGATTTTCCGTCTTTGGTGCTTTGACCGTGGGATTTTTGCCGTGACGAATCCTTGTTTACCAACAGTTAGTGTTGGTAATAATTGTCTTGGTGGCACAAACAAGACTCCTATGACAGAATTTTTGGTGCATGAGTTTGTTGCTGCAGGGATTCCGGCTGGAGTTGTTTCACGTGGATATCACACAAAGAAGCACCCCCCTCTTTACATCGGACAGGACGAAAAGAGCCTTACTCGTGATTTTGCAGGAGATGAGCCACTTATGTTGGCTTCTCGCTTGCCAAATTGCCCCGTTGTTGTTTCAAAAAATAGACTTGACGGAGTTAAACTTTTGGCTTCACTTGGCGCAAAGGTTGCTGTTACAGACGATACATTTCAACATAGAGCGATAAGACGTGATGTTGATGTTGTGTTGGTTGATGCTTCTTGTCCATTTGGCAATGGCTCGCTTATTCCAGCTGGCTCTATGAGAGAGCCTATGAGTGCCTTTAGCCGAGCTGACATCGTTGTGATTACAAAGGCAAACCAATCTACACCAGAGAAAGTAGAAGAAATAAGACAGACTCTTTCAGAATACATAAACCCTGACAGAATTTTTATTTCTAATCTCGTATTGCAAAATTGGAACATTTATAATCCAGTGACTGGAAAATTAGACGTTCATGACACCCCGAAGGGAAAACTTTTTGCAATTTCTGCTATTGGTAGCCCAAAAAGCTTTAGTGATTCATTAAGACATGCAGGCATTGATGTCATTGCGACAGAAACCTTCCAAGACCACCACACACTTACAATGGCTGAAATAAAAAAACTTAATAAACAGGCTAAGCAGGTAGGAGCTACTGGCTTTGTTTGCACTGAAAAAGATGTGACAAACATTCCTCATGGACATGCTTTTAATTTACCTCTTTATGTTCCTTCTGTTTGTGTAACGATGGAAGAAAAAAGAAAATTTTTTGAAATAATTTGTGCAAAACTCCAACCAAAGATTTTGTTGGCGTCAAATGGTCATGGTGAAGATGCAATAGGCGTTGTCTTGGCGCAAAAGCTTTCCAAACGCTTTCCTGCGGCTACCCTTGATGTCTTTACCTTTGTTGGTTCTGGAACGCCTTACGAAGCAAAAGGCTATAATGTTATTTCCCCCTCGGTTGAAATGCCCTCTGGTGGAGTTATAAAATATAATTTTCTTGATTTGTTAAAGGATTTACGTAGCGGACTTGGTCGCTCTGTAATTGAGCAACTTCATGCATTGCGTAAACTTTCTGGCTACATTACCCCGATTTGTGTCGGCGATGTTTACCTTTTTGCAACTATGCTTTATGGCACGGGGCTTAGCCCAATGCTTGTTGCTACGGCAAAAACAGTCTTTCTTTCTGGCCATTTCTCTATTGAAAAATGGCTTTTGAAAAAGCGTTGTTTAACAACCTTTACTCGTGATGAAGAAACTGCACAGGAATTACGCGAAGCAGGGGTAATAGCTACCTTTGCGGGAAACCCGATAATGGATTTGCTTGAAGAAGCGAAAACACCAGAGTTTGCTTGGACAGGCGAGGGGACAAAAGTGTTGTTGTTGCCAGGCAGTAGATTGAGAGCATATAAAGACGCAAAGTTAATTTTGGATGCTGTTATAATTTTGGCAGAAAAAACATTATGCACATTTGTTATGGTTGTTGCGCCAACAATTGAGGCATCAAAATTATCAGAACAGTTAGATGATTGGACTTTTAACGATAACATTTTAAGTTATAAGAAAAATCCTGCTTTAACAGTGCGTGTTTCCACTGTGCCAGTTTCATCTGCAGCGTATGGTGCGGAGATATTAATAGGGCTTGGTGGCACAGCAAATCAGCTCTGCGCTGGGCTAGGAATACCTGTTATTTCTATACTAGAGGTTGGTAAACTTCGTCAAAAAATGTTGCTCCGTGATGCAGAAATCTTGGTTGAAGCAAATCCTGAAGCACTTGCAGGTGCGACGTATGATGTTATTACAGATGAGGCCTTGCGAAGTAAAATGCAGGAAGCTGGTATAAAAAATCTTGGTAAAACTGGTTGTCTTGATGCTGTTTGTGATTATGTTGCAACAGAGAGAGGTCTAGATGCAAGATGCGAAACATTCCTAAAATTGAAAGATGCTCTTGCAGAAAATAAGATATAAGAAAATAAAAAAAATCAGTAACACGCACTGACGTGTTACTGATTTTTTTTTGTTAATCGTTCAAGATATGTGGAATTGCGATAAATGCAAGCTGTGATTTGTTATCCTTTACGCTTCTATTTTTGAAAAGTTCTCCCAATAGTGGAATATTGGAAATGATTGGAATTCCTGTTGTTACTTTTGTCTTTGTGTGCTCATAGAGCCCTCCAAGGACAAAAAGCTCTCCATCCCTAACACGAATCTGTGTTGTGGCTTCACGGTTTGCTGTTTCAGGCACTTCGGATATTCCTGATGTTCTAAATTTTACAATATCTCCGGTTTTTATTGTTATCGTTATTGTTATGTAGCCGTCGTTTCCTACAATTGGTGTAAATTCTAGCATAGGCCCCGTTTCTTGTTCTCTGAACTGTGGATTGCTACTTCTGTCAACACCAGTCTGATAGAGATAATTGTGCGTTAGTTTTACCACAGCTTTTTTCCCGTTGAGTGTTGCAATAGATGGCGCTGCTAAAATTTTTCCTTTGTCCTTTGTTTCTATTGCACGAAGTCCAGCATCTATCATTTGCATCGCATGGTCAACGACAGCGGTAGGTGTGTTTAGCATTGAGTCTGTTGATACAATTGGGAGTTGCCCTTGTTTGGTTTCACCAGTAGGATTTACATTTGGAACGACACCACCACCGTAATCTGTGTATCTTGCAGAAATTCCATTGTTGCTAAAGGAAGCAATAAGCCCATTATTCACGATATTGACCAACTTTTCAACTTCTTGCTCTGCATCGTCTTTTACTTCTATAAGGCGTGCTTCTAACATAACTTGTTTGGATGGTTTATCAAGACGAGCTATCATATCAGAAATTTGAACATGATCATCGTGTGTAGCACGAATGTATAATGTGTGTAATCTTTCGTTTATCGTTATGCCATTTTTAAGGTTAAACATTTCTTTTAAGTTTGCAATAACATCTTTGACATTGGCATAATATATTGGATATTCCTGAACAACAAATTCTCCCATGGAGCGAGCCACATTATCTTTTGTGCCTACAATTAACGTCTTGCCTACGACAGTATAAGAAATATTATATGAATTAACTAAAAAGGAAAAGACATCGCAAAAGAGAGCTGAATCAAATTTTAGAGATAATGTTGGATTGGGGAGCTCCGAGTCTGCCATAAAATTTAGCTTTAATTTGCTAGCCATAAAACGAAGTAAATCGTGCAAATAAATCTGCCTGAAATCCATTGAAATTTTTGTCTTATTGTTTATTGGATCGTTGCTACTTTTCTGACGTTGTTTCTTTATACGTGTATCTGCCTCGTGTGGTTTTGTCTCATTTTCAATATAAATTTGGAGTAATCTGCCGCCTTCTATTCCTTTGTGGCTTTTTACAATGATTTTTTGATTAGATACAAATTTGAAAAGTAGTGTGTTAGCATTTTTCGAAATATCAATACGTGGGCAAAGAGGAATGTGAGAAAAGACTGTGAACTTTTCTTTATCAGAAATATTAATTTGCGAAAAGCCTAGAAATGACGAATCGCCATCCTTCGGTTCTTTTGAAATAATATGTGCACCAGATGAAGTTAGTGAAATTTCTAAAAAATTTTCTGTGTCATTTATATTGATGTTTGGTAAATTTTCTCCCGCAATTTCAAATAACATTTGGTTTGCACCAAGTTGCGTCACTTTTATGCCATATATAATTGTTGGTGTGTTGGATGCATCTTCTGCCTGCTCATCCGCACTAGTGATATTGGCAGAAAAAATGAAGGTGATAAACAGAAAACAACACACGAAGTGAAGAATTAATTTTAGCCTATTTTTGTAACATAAAGATTTCCTTGCCATTTCCAAATGATTTCCTCTTTTGTGATTTTGATTAACAAAGCGGTGCCAGAATAAAATTTTTGTTTTTCTTTTATAAAAAGTTGCGTGGTGCTGTTTGCAACTTCAATTATTGCGGTTTTTGTTGATGCATCAAAATAATATCCCTTATAGCTCACATGTGGTGGGCAAACATATATTGCATGCCCATTAGAAGAAAGCTTCTCTTGTGATGCGTGAGGGTCTTTTAATAAGCAAGTTTCGTTTTCTTCAATTTCTAAAGCTAAATTTTGTAAGTTTTTATTATCCTCTATCGTTTTTATTGACGTGACATCTTGTTTTTGGGGAATAGATGAGAATTGATGCGTTTTTAGCCCTGATAAATTTGGAGTATTAGTGAAGCAGAGAATGTAAATAATGCATAAAAAACTTGCTCCAATAGCAATGTAGAAAATAGTTGAAATAGATTTGAATATTGAAATTTGCTCATCTACAATACGCTTTTTTTCTTGAATTTCCCTTTGAACATTGCGTGATTCTGTTAAGTGTAATAAGGATGCCATTAGCAACTTCCTCTTAATACCAATTTGTGAAAAATTGATAACACAAATTATATAAAAAAACAAGTAAAAAATTAGAAATTTGCATAGAGAAAAATATATAAATTAGTGCTGAACTAGAAAAAATTATTCGAAAATTATTCTGCAAAATTTTTTGACAGAGTGATTTGAGTGTGTTAAAATTACGCTATTGTTTTTGTGAATAATATGACTTGTGTCAAGTTTTTATAGAGCCTTGGTATTTCTGTCCACAGGACATGTAAAATACATATCACGCTAAGGAGGAGAACTCTATGAAGTTCCAAAGAAAAGTTGTTTTAGCAGTAGCATTGTTAGCATTTTTTGTTTCACCGGCTCTGGCGGCAAATGTGCAGTTTTTGTCAACAAACGATATGCACAGCCGTCTCTATTCAGGGAAGAATGCAAAGACTCAGGAAATTACCAGTGGTTTTGCAAAACTTCGCACAGCAATTGACATCGCCAAAAAGGAATATAAAGGCGATACTCTTGTAGTTTCCGGTGGTGACTACACAGAAGGTTTCTTCTATTACTACTTCAAAGGCACTCCAGAAGCGACAGCTTCAAACATGGTTGGTTATGACATTACGACAGTCGGTAACCACGAATTTGACGCAGGTGGTGAGGAATTCGTTCGTTTCTTGAATATTCTCAAGTATCCAATGATTTCTAGCAACTTGACCTTTAAAGATCCTGCCTTGAACAAAAGGGTAAAACGCACACACATCATTAAGACGAAGGGCGGAGTTAAGGTTGGCTTCTTTGGTATGACAACAACAGAGCTGACAGCGACGAGCCATATCTGTGAAACAGGATTTGTTACAGTTGATCAGGATACAGCAAAGGTTGCTCAAGCTGCAGTTGATGAACTCAAGAAAAAAGGCTGCGACATGATAGTTGCAGTTACCCACCTCGGCTATGAGACAGAGCTTCTACTTGCCGAACGTGTTCGCGGTATTAATGCAATCATCGGTGGTCACACCCATACAAAAGTTGAAGAACTTACGACAAGGAAAGACCCAGATGGCAACGATGTCATAATTACACAAACGGGTTGTTATGCTGAAAATATGGGTATGCTTGACCTTTGCGTAGAAAAAGGCAAGACAGTTCTTGCAAAGTCAAAATGGCGTTTGGAGCCACTTGGTGCAAAATACAAAGAAAATGAAAAAATCGTGAAATATCTTGAGCCATTCAAAGCAGAGTTAGAGAAGAAACTCGGTGTGACAATTTCAACATGCCTTGATCCAATCAATCTCGGCAAGGAATGGACGAGATCAAACGAATCTCCAATTGGTGGTATGATAGCAGATGCTATGAGAGAGGGGGCAAAAACAGACATCGCAATCCAGAATGCTGGTGGTGTTCGTGGTGGAATGACACTTGAACCAGGTCCAGTGAGTGCACTTACAATGAACACGATTCTTCCATTTGGTAATAATGTCTGCATTACAGAGTTAACTGGCGAAGAATTAAAGAATGTTATGGAAGTTGCAGCCTCTGCTTACGTTTACGAGGGTGATGGTTTTGACGGTCAGCTTCGCACACCAGGTGGTGGATTCATGCAGATTTCCGGTATGCGTGTTACATTTGATATGTCAAAGAAGCCAGCACTTGTTGATAATAGCAACAACGTTAAATTCGCCGGCGAAAGAGTTGTAAAATTGGAAATCTTAAAGGATGGAAAGTTTGTTCCAGTAGATCCAAAAGCGACATACAAGGTTGCCTCAACAGACTGGACTGCCAGTGCTGCTGACAAGTATTATCCTTTTGCCGGCAAAAAGCCACTAAATACAGCGACAACAAATAAAGAGTTCTTTATTCAGAAGCTTACAAAAATTGGTAAAGAATTCCATTTGCCAAAGCAAGACAGAATGATTTTCTTAAAGAGATAGTTTAGTCTATCATTTATCGGTTATACAGAGAGCAAGGAAACAGGCGTAATATACCTGTTCCCTTGCTCTTTTCTATTTGCTTATGAAAAAGTTGTGGTTTTACTGTGGTATTTTTTAGTTTATTTTTTTTTCTACAAATTTAGCTCTGTGTAAAATAATAAATAGCCAAAAACTGAATTTTGTTGTATCATACACATTACATGAGAAATTATCGGAGGATGTAAAAAATGAAAAGTTTTTTTGTCTCACTTGTTGCAGTTATGTTTCTATCGGCTGTTTATGTTTTTCAAAATGCAGCTATCGTAAATGTTCGCTTCTTTGTCTTTAATTTTGCTTTTTCTCAAGGGCTTTATGAGGTCGCGATTTTTGCTTTTGGTGCGGCACTTATGTGGTTTTTCTCAATATTCTCTTATTTTGAGAATAGAGCTAAGTATAAGGAAGAATTAGCAGAAAGAGTAGCAGAAGTTAGACAGCTCGAAGGTGCTAATAAGGTTTTGCTTGATACATTAAAACAGAATTCAATTGCTAATCCATTGGAAGTAGTTACGGAAACACAAGGGACTAATTAGGCGTTTTTTGTTGTGGTCCCTTGCGTAAAGAAGAATAATTTAACAATATTTGAACCTAACGACACGACATTTCAGCTTGCTCAAAAGCTTTCCTGTTCTGTTTTTTATGCTACGATTTTAGAAACAAAAGGAATTGGGGTGCAAACACCTCTGCAAGATGCGCTAACTTGGAACAAACCTGTTTTATCTGATTTGCTTGATAGGTTGTGTCTTGGTAAACAAACTTTGCAAGCTGCGGAAGTTATAAAAAATGTCCCTGCTGGTGCAAAGGTTGTTGTGTATGGGGACTATGATGTAGACGGTATTTCAGCTACGAGCGTAGCTATGGATCTTATGCTTTTTCGTGGGGCGTCAGTTCGCTTCTATATCCCTCACCGTTTTCGTCAGGGATATGGTTTTCACGATGATGTGGCTCGCGAAATTGCGAAATTAGATTGTGACTTGGTGATAGTTGTAGATTGTGGCACACAAGATTATGATGCCATAAATGTTTTGCGATCTGCAAATATCCCTGTTGTCGTTTTTGATCATCATCTGGTTGAGGGCAATACTGCTAATGCCAACGCTATAGTGAATCCTCAAATAGATGGTGATGATTGTGCTAAAAAACTTTGTGCTACTAGCGTTATTTGGGCTTGGATATGGCAGACTAACCTTTTGCCAAAAGCAAAGTTGCTTGAGATAATAGATGTGGTAGCTTTGGCTACTGTGGCAGATTGTATGCCTTTGTCTTCTCCTTTGAACAGAGCCATTGTTTCACAGGGGATAGAACAGTTGAAACATACTGAGCGATCTGGACTTAGAACATTGATGAAACTTCTTGATGTTTCTATTGAGTGGTTAGATACAGAAGATATGTCAATGAAAATAATTCCTTGCCTTAACGCTGCAGGAAGACTGTATTTTGCCGATGTTGCAGTTGAAGTGATGTGCGGTATGGGCAATGTTGAAGAATCGGCCTCAACGTTGGTAACATTGAATCAGAAAAGACGCAATCTTTCAACAAAAATTATAGAAGAAATAAGAAAAAATTCATTTGATAACTATAAATACGTTTTATCTAGTGATAGCTGGTATTGTGGCGTGTTATCTTCTGTAGCCTCTCGAGTTTGTGCGGAACGGAATGCCCCAGTTGCTCTTGTTGCCAATGTAGGTCAGGTAATGAGAGGAACGTTACGTATGCCACAAGGGGGAGATGCAGTTTATGTGCTGAAAGGGCTTGCACCTCTTCTTGAAAATTGGGGCGGACACAGACTTGCTGCAGGGTTTTCTGTGCTACATGAAAATTGGCAGAAATTGCGTAGTGAACTGGAAAAAGAGCTGTCGACCTTTGTCCCCAGTGAAGAAAGATTGAATGTAATTTTATGGAATCCAAAAGAGTTTGACAAAATTTGTTGGGATGATATGGCATCTCTTGGCCCTTTTGGCATAGACAATCTATTGCCTTCATTTTATGTTCCAATGACAGGGGACGAATTGATATCTGAACTTGGGCATAATGGGAAACATTCTAAGATAGAAAAATCTGGTGTTAGTATATTAGCATTCGGTGTAGCACCATCATTTTATGATGAGGTAAAACCAGTGGGCTTTATATACAAACCACGTATAGATACATGGAGAAATATTCCAAGGATACAGTTTGTTTTAGAAAAGTTGGTAATTGACTAATGCAAAAAGATGAGATGAAAATGGAAGACATTGACCATAAAGCACACAAGCAAATTAGTGTCAGAAATCATCACATAAGCGATATTTCAAGTTTGACTAGTTTTGCCAAGCAGGATGATGAAATGCAAGCTATGATGGAGGATTTTTGGCAACAGATTCCTAGGGTTCAGCGGATTGTTGCTTTAAGAAGAGCTTGGCAAGAGCTGTGGGGTAAAGTGTCGGCTTATCTGAATAAAGACGAAATGCAGATGTTGGGATCAGCCTTTGTCTTTATGGCATTGAAGCATGGGGCTCAAGTTAGACATTCCGGTGAACCTTATTCAATCCACCCTGCATCTGTTGCTGTAATTTTGGCTTCAATAAAAGCTGATATACAAACTGTTATCGCGGCATTGTTGCATGACATTTTGGAAGACACTGATTTTTCTGAAGAAGAATTTAAAGCCCAGTTTGGTGAAACAGTATTTAACCTTGTTAATGGTGTTACAAAGTTAGACAAACACCAATTTAATTCTACAGAAGAATATCAGGCGGAAAACCTTAGAAAAATGTTTATCTTGATGGCAAAAGATTTTCGCGTAATTCTCATTAAGTTGGCGGATAGGCTTCATAATATGAGAACGATTTCTTCTCATCGTAGGGACAAGCAAATACGAATTTCCAAGGAAACTATGGAAATTTATGCACCTTTGGCACATAGAATTGGTTTGTATCAAATCAAGGGTGAATTGGAAGATATATCTTTTAGAATACTTGATCCGGAAGCATATTATGACATAAAGCGACGCATTGCACAAAAGCTTCCAGAGAGGGAAAGTGTGATAAAAGAAGTTATAAGTGTGTTGCAAAAGCGTCTTGAAGATGAAAATATAGATTGTAATATAAAAGGACGTCCAAAACAGCTTTACAGTACTTACGAAAAAATGCATAGGAAAAGCATTTCGTTTGATCAAATTTATGATTTGCTGGCTGTTCGTGTAATTGTTGATACTGTAGCACAATGTTATATTGTTTTAGGCTTTGTGCATTCGCTTTGGAAGCCTATTGATGGTGAATTTAACGACTATATATCTAAACCTAAAGAAAATGGTTATCAAAGCCTTCATACTACAGTGGTAGGGCCAAAGGGGCAAACTGTTGAAATACAGATAAGAACAAAAGAAATGAATCTTTTGGCTGAATATGGTGTTGCTGCTCACTGGAATTACAAAGAAGGTGGGGGAAGAATTGACACCCTAGATAGAGGACTCGACCTTATTAGACAAGGTTTTGAAAAAGCAATTAGTGATTCGGAAGAGAAAGCAGGAACAGAATTCACAGATTCTGTAAAGACAGATTTACTTTCTGAAACGATTTATGTTTCTACTCCGCAAGGAAAATCTCTTGGATTGCCTTATGGCTCCACACCAGTTGATTTTGCTTATGCCATACATACGGAAGTAGGCCACAAGTGTATAGGTGCTAAGGTGAATGGTAGAATTGTCCCCGTGTACCAAATGCTAAAAAATGGTGACAGAGTTGAAATATTAACCTCATCGCAGGGGCATCCTTCTAGAGATTGGCTAAAGTTTGTAAAGGCTGCACGTACTAAATCTAAAATTCGTTCGTGGTTTAATTTGCAGGAAAAGGCCGAGAGGGAAGAGAAATTTAGTCGTGGCAAGGAGCTCTTACTTAAAGAAGCTAAAAAACGTTTCCCAGATGAATCAGATCCACTTGAGAAGTTTTCTGCTAAATTAAATCAGGTAGCACGTGATCTTGGTTATGCATCTCTTGATGAGCTCTATGTAGCTGTTGGCGATGGAAATCATGCTACATCTGCCATTTGGGGTAGGGTTTCCACAATAAAGGATAAAAAAACAGCTTCTGCCCCTGTTGCGCAACCGATAAAAAGAAATCTCGATACTGAGATTATAGTAGAGGGTGCTAAGGGAGTGCTTGTCGTGCTTGCAGGGTGTTGTAAACCTATTCCTGGTGATGAAATTTGTGGAGCAGTGACCAAGAATAAAGGAATTGCAATCCATAGAAAGTCTTGTGCAAATTTAAAAGATAGAGATGCTTCCAGGTTAGTTCCTGTTTCTTGGGGGAATGCTACAAAGGATAGATATGCTCTGAATTTAATTATCGATGGCGTTGCAAAACAGACATTGCTGGGTGACGTTGTTAATGCTCTTTCATTGAATGATGCAATGGTTAGCCAGGTGCACAGTAGTATTGTAAATCATAGTAGGACATTCATTGTAGCAGAGATTACAGTAAAAAATTTAGAGCACCTTTATCGCGTGATTGCTGCCTTAAATGGTATACCAGGGGTTTATGAGGTAAAGCGAGAATGCGAGCGTTAATTCAACGTGTAAAAGAAGCTTCTGTTACTGTCAATAAACACATTATTTCTTCTATAGATTATGGCTTGTTGGTTTTACTTGGCGTAGAACCATGCGACACAGATGCTGATATTAAATGGTTAGCAAAAAAAGTGTGTAATTTAAGGATTTTTGATAACGTTGATGGAGTTATGGATAAATCTTTGATAGAAGCTGATGGACAGTGTTTAGTCGTGTCACAATTTACACTTTATGCTAGTTGCAAAAAGGGGAATAGACCTAGCTGGTCTGGAGCAGCAACTGCTGATTTTGCAAATATAATGTATGAAAAGTTTATTCAGGAAGTTAAAAATATAGGTGTTGACGTATATGCAGGGCAGTTTCAGGCTAATATGCAGGTGTCCTTACTAAATGACGGTCCTGTTACAATTATGCTAGACACCAAGGAGTGATTTTTATGAAAATAAAAAGACTTCCAGTCGGAGCCCTTTTGACAAATTGTTACCTTGTTTGGGATTCGCAAAAACACGGTTTTCTTGTTGACCCAGGTGGCGATGCCAGTGAACTTGGTAGGTTTGCTTGTAATAATGATATAACAATTGATTGGGTAATTATTACTCATGGACACTTTGATCATATTGCGGGGCTTGCCACTTTGAGGAATCTGGCTGAAAATGGCGTAGCAATTCACGAAAAAGATGCAGACTGCCTAACTAATTCCAACAAAAACTTATCTGATCAGTTTGTAGGACAAAATTCTACGTTTTTGGCAGCAGAGAAGACATTATGGAATGGAGAAATTCTTCATGTTGGCAATATGTCCATAGAAGTCATACATACACCTGGACATACACGAGGTGGAATTTGTCTTCTTGTAACAGATGGAGATGAGAGTATATTGCTTTCTGGAGATACCCTTTTTGCAAATTCTGTTGGAAGAACTGATCTGCCTGGCGGAGATTATCAGGAGTTAAAAAAATCACTGCAAAAGCTGTGTCATTTGCCAGATGATTTAATAGTATATCCTGGACATGGTCCGGAAACTACCATCGGTGAAGAAAAAAGAAATAATCAATTTCTTAATAATATTGACTAGTACAATAAATATATTGGAGGCGTAAAAATGTTTGGCAAAAGAAGGCATATTTTTAATAATGCGTTAGGATTGGATATTGGAACAGCAAATGTGGTTATGTGTTCAATGGATAAAGGAATTATCTGTGATGAGCCTTCAGTCGTTGTTGTTAGAGGCGAGGGACAAGACAGAAATCCTTTGGTTTATGGAACGCAAGCAAAAAAAATGCTAGATAGAACGCCAGTAGGGCTTATGTTGGTTTCCCCTCTCGCAAACGGTGTTATAGCGGATTTTGATTTAACGTGTTCAATGGTAAAAAAATACATGCAACAATCAAATACTGTCGGAACTTTTAGTAGACCTACTGTTGCTGTGAGCATACCTGCCGGTTCCACTGAAGTTGATAAAAATGCAGTTGTTGATGTTGCCCTTCAAGCTGGAGCTAAAGAGGTGATCGTAGTTAGTAATTCTATTGCAGCAGCATTGGGGAATGATTTACCTGTAGAGGAACCTATTGGAACCATGATTGTTTCAATCGGTGCTGGATTATGTGAGGTGGCTTCAATTTCTTTGGGTGGAATTGCATGCTGTGATAGTATTGCAATTGCCGGAAATTGTTTTGATGAAGCAATAAAAACAATGCTTAGAATGGATAGAAAATTTGCAATTGGTTCTGTAACAGCGGAAGAAGTTAAAATAAATATCGGAACTGCTTTGGCTAACGATAAAGAACTTTTTATGGATGTTAAGGGTAGAAATTTAGTGACAGGGCTTCCAGAAAGTCTTAATCTTTCTTCATGCGATGTCCAAAAGGCCATAGATGCATCTATTATGCATATGGTAGAACTAATTCATAATGTGCTAGAAGCAACGTCGGCAGAGTTGGTTAGAGATATTCTAGAGAATGGAATTATTCTTGATGGTGGATCTGCTCAATTACGAGGGCTTGCAGGACGCCTTGCGCAAGAGCTTAATATTCCATTTCATGTCTCTGAAAATCCGTTCTATTCTGTTGCGAGGGGGTTAGCAAAAATTCTCGAACTTAGTAACGGCAAACTCGCTATCCCTGTAGAAATTGAGAAGGTCGGTAAATAATTATAATGCGTGATGTTGCCAGAGGAAATTCCTACTGGATTCACAGTGTAGTCTGTGCTGTTGTTTCTGTTGTTTTAATAGTGCTTTTTTCTTTTGCACCTTCAGTTAAGAAAATCTCAGTAGGCGCATTTGTTTCGGTGCTTAATTACATTGAAACACCAGTTGTTGTTGTTAGGAATAGTTTTGAATCTTTAACTGATTTTTTCCTAGCTAGAAAAACTTTGAATCAAAAAATTGCTGAAATGGAATTGTATCTTATGTCTATGCAGGAAGCAGTCGAGAAGAGCAGTTTGCCAATTGCTGAATCAAAATATGATGGCTATATCTTGGCAGATGTTGTTGCTCGAAGTCAGAATGATTGGTGGCAGGAATTTGAAATAAATAAAGGTTCTTTTGATGGAGTGACTGAACATTCAGCTGTAATTGCAGATGGTTATTTAGTTGGTAAAGTTGAAGAAGTTTATCCACATGCAAGTCGTGTGGTGATGATTACATCTAGAGAATTTATTCATGTTGTGACTGTTGCTGATACACGTGATCTAGGAATTATATCAGGTGATGGTCAAGGGAATATAATTCTTAGCTTTATTCCGATAGATAGAACATTACAAGATGGTATGAAAATATACACAAGCATCATGAGTAGTTCTATTCCACCAGGAATTGCTGTGGGGGAAGTTTATTCTCTTGGTGAAGAAAAAACACTTTATAAGGATTACAATGTGAAAGCAGGAGCTCATCTGACGCAACTTTATACTGTCGCTGTTGTAAAACAGAGTAAAGAAAAAAAAACAATATTGGAAAATAAATAATGATGCAAAAAAAATTTTTGATAGGCATATGGCTTTTGCAAGATCTGCTACAGGTATTACTTCTTGGTTTTTGCCTAGTGCCTAATATATATATTACATATCTATTGCTAGTTACCATGCTAGATTTTTCTAATGATGCACTTGCAAACGAAACACTTCTATGGGCATTTGTTGGTGGATTTTTTTATGACTTACGTTGGACCAATGTCCCAGGTGCTTCTTCTTTGGTCTGGTGTCTTGCTTTAACTGTTGCGACGGTGATATGGGAGCATATGCCGCAAAATACAAGAAATTACGTTTCCTATTTTTGGCTAGTTTTTATTGTTCTTATATTTTCAGAATTTGTTCACTTTGTGTTCTTTGCTACTTCAAGTGTTGCTGTATGGAGATTATTATTGCTCAATATGGTTTTGAGTTTACTAGTTGCATTTATTTCTAGCATTGTTTTTATGAGGAATTTGAGCAGTGAATTCTGACGATAGATTCAATAAAGAATTTTTAATGACAAAGCGTATTCAGCTTGTAAAGGTTGTAATATTGGCTTTGTCATTTGTGTTGCTTTCAGCTTTGTCATATTATCAAATATTTTTCCGCAGTGACTATGTTATCTTGGCTCGAAATAACAGATTACGTTCTGTTCGTATTGGTGCCCCTCGAGGTGATATATACGATCATAATGGCAACCCGTTAGCTTTAAATGTTATAATGTTTGACATAAAATGTTATCCTAATATTTTGTTAAAAGATGATAATATGAAACGCATTGCAGAGGCCTTGACACGATGTGGGATTGCGCTTACAGAAAAAGATATAGAGGGAAAAATGCGTAAGCAATATACAACGCTTTATTCTGCAATTACAGTGGCTAAAAATCTTACATTTGCCCATGTTGCAGAAATTATTTCAGATGAAAGCATAAATTCTCTTGTATTTCCAGTAAGAGCGTGGAAGAGAACGTATCCTGCTGGTAAATTTGCAGTTCACGTGGTGGGGTACGTCGGCGAAATAAGTGATAAGGAATTGGCAAAACGCCAAGGGACTAACTATCGTGGTGGCGACATGATTGGTAAAAACGGTATTGAGTCTGTATATGAAGATGACTTGTTCGGTGTGCCGGGTGAAGAAGTTATTGAGGTTGATGCTAGGGGACGCAAGGTAAAGGATGTTGTCTATGACGAACCTAGTAAAGGAAACGATATATTTTTAACTATTGATTTAGAGGCTCAGAAATATGCGGCAGAGTTGCTAGGAAATTTCCGTGGTGCAGTTGTTGCTATGGATGTGACTGATGGTAGCATTTTGGTGCTTTATTCTTCTCCTTCATATGATCCAAATAGTCTTACTTGGGGTATTACGCAAAAAGATTGGCTTGCTATGTCTGACCATGTTGAACGTCCAATGATGAATAGAGCAATTTCTGGTGCATATCCACCAGCTTCTACATTCAAGGCGATAATGGGGAGTGCATTATTAGAAAAAAGCGTTGCAGATACCTATTCACAAATTTATTGTCGTGGATATTACGAGCTTGGTGGAACAAAATTTAAGTGTTGGAAGCATTCTGGGCATGGAACAGAAAATATATTTAGAGCCTTATCAGATTCCTGTGATGTATATTTTTATACGTTAGCCCATAGGGCAGGTATAAACATTTTGACTGATGTGGCGTCTCAATTTGGGGTTGGTGAAAAGACGGGGATAGATCTTACAAGTGAGTCCTCTGGCACGCTCCCTACTCCAAAGTGGAAAAAACGCATATTGAAAGAAAGTTGGTACGGTGGAGACACAGTAAACTTTTCCATTGGTCAAGGATATGTCTTGATGACGCCACTTCAAGTGTTACGAGCCTATGCTGCAATTGCAAATGGTGGGAATCTCGTTACTCCATATATTAAGCAAGGTGAAAGAAAGCCCTTAAAATCGCTGGGAATATCTCAGGGAACATTAGAAACAATAAAAAAAGGACTATATGCTGTTACTCATGGTGGAACTGGAACTAGAGCAAATGCTTTTGGGGTAGATGTGTCTGGTAAAACAGGTACAGCACAAAATTCACATGGAGCTGACCATGCTTGGTTTGTCGGTTTTGCTCCTAGTAACCAACCCAAATATGCAGTTGTTGTAATAGCAGAAGCTGGTGAACACGGATCTTCTGTCAGTGGTCCTATAGTTGGTAAAGTTTTATCTTATTTGATAACTGGGCAAAAACATTGATAAATAGGGTGTAAATATGAAAACAGATTTCTCGTCCATAGGTGATCTTTGGCACAGATTAGATAAAATATTATTTTTGGTTCCATTAATACTTTTATTTTTTGGACTTATTAGTATCTATTCACAGTGTGCTTTGATAGATCAGTCAATTTTACAGGTTAGTATTTTATTACGTCAAATAATTTGGTCTTTGGTTGGCCTATGTTTTTATTTCTTGATAGTGATGCTTGATTACAGGGAAATATACCGCTATACTACTATTTTGTATGGCATTATGATGGCAATGTTTTTATTGCTACTAGTGATAGGTTATGCATCCAAGGGAGCTAACCGTTGGTTTAATCTTGGTTTTATGCGGTTTCAACCTTCTGAATTTGGGAAAATTGTTTGGGCTTTTGTAATAGCATTTTTGTGTAGTAATTTTCCGCCTAGGCGTTTTTCTGATATCGCCGTTACACTATCTGTGGCAGGCGTAACGATATTACCAATACTACTCCAGCCGGATTTAGGTAGCACACTAGTCTATATTGTGATGCTTTTGGCTGTTTTTGTTGTTGCTTGTATTCCTTGGAAATATATTTGGGGACTCGTTGGAATTGCACTTGGTTCTTTTCCACTTCTTTGGCCATTTTTGAAAGAATATCAAAAGTTAAGGATTCTTGTGTTTATAAATCCATCTTTGGATCCTCGTGGTGCAGGTTATAATGTTATACAATCTCGCATAGCTGTTGGAAGTGGTGGTTTTTTTGGCAAGGGGTTTATGCAAGGGACACAAGGGAAATTACATTTTTTACCTGAACCACATACAGATTTTATCTTTAGTATTTTTTCTGAAGAATTTGGTTTTATAGGTAGTTCTATTGTTGTTTTGTTGTATGTAGCTCTTATGTTGAAAATTTTGCATATTGCCCAGAAAACAAAAGATGAAAAAGCACGTTATGTGTGTATTGCGATAGTTGCTTGTATATGGTTTGCCGTAACAGAAAGCGTTGCTATGACTGTAGGATTAGCCCCTGTTACAGGTATCCCATTACCACTTTTTAGTTATGGTGGAAGTAGTATTCTAGTCACATTTTTAATGCTTGGTATTGTTCAAAGCATTAGTGTGGTAGCAGATAAAGGAGAAAATTAGTGCAACAATCTATAAGCGTTGATAAATTAAAATATGTTTTGTCTCAAGTGAAACGCCCGTCACGCTATATTGGTGGTGAGTGGGGGACTATCCGTGAACAAAAGGAAAATTCTGCTACAATTTGTTTGGCTTTCCCGGATCTTTACGAAGTTGGAATGAGCTACCTTGGTTTTCAAATTCTTTATTCCCTCATAAACTCATTGCCTTACGCAACTGCTGAACGTGTTTATGCACCTGCGGTAGATGCTGAATCGGTGATAAGAGAAGAAGGCTTACCCCTTTGGTCGCTTGAAACGAAGACTCCATTGAAAAATTTTGATGCAATAGGCTTTACGTTGCAGTATGAATTGTCTTATACAAACATATTAACAATTTTATCGCTTGCTAATGTTGCTTTTCGTTCGGACAAAAGGAACAATGATGATCCAATAATTGTTGCTGGTGGTGTTGGTGCTCTTTATCCAGCGCCTCTTGAAGCTTTTGTTGATGTGTTTTTGCTTGGTGATGGCGAAGTAACCTTGCCAAGGTTGATGAAAGTTTTGAAGGAAATGAAGGGGCAAAGCAGAGATGCAAAACTGAAAGAAATTGCAAAAATACAGGGTGCTTATGTCCCTCATTACAGTGTATTACCAGCGACAAGAGTAATTGTAGAGAACTTAGAAAATGAATTTATCCCTAACACTATGATTGTACCAAATACGAGTATAGTGCATGATAGAGTTGCTGTGCAAGTTTTTAAAGGATGCACTAGAGGGTGTCGCTTTTGTCAAGCGGGGATTGTAGATAGACCTGTTCGTGAGAGAAATTCTAAAAGTGTCCTTCAACAAATGGAAGATCTTCTAAAATTTACAGGTTGGGACGAGGTAGGGCTCTTGTCTTTAGCAACCTGCGATTGGTCTTGCTTGAAAGAGACATTGGACAAACTCTCAGAATATTTAGCAAAAGATAAGGATCGTCTTTCTCTGCCAAGTTTGCGTGTAGATGCTTTTTCCGTTGATATGGCAGCTACCTTGCAGAAGTTACGCAAGGGGGGCTTGACCTTTGCTCCAGAAGCTGGGACACAGCGTTTGAGAAACGTGATTAACAAAGGAGTCACGGATAACGATATAAATGATGCTTTGACTTCTACCTTTGAGCAAGGTTGGGATAGAGTAAAACTTTATTTTATGATGGGACTTCCAACAGAAACGGATGAGGATTTAGATGGAATTACAGAAATTTGTAATAGAGCCTATGGCATTGCAAAACAATACAAACGCCGTGGTGATATCAATGTTTCTGTTGCTGGTTTTGTGCCCAAACCACACACGCCATTTCAATGGGAGCGTCAGGCTACAATTGAAGAACTTTGGGAAAAAGGCAAACGCATAAAACACAGCATAAAAAATAAACATATATCTCTTTCCTACCACGAGCCAGAGCAAACGTTTCTAGAGGGCGTTTTTGCACGTGGTGACAATAAGCTTTCCGATGTCTTGGAATGCGTTTGGAATATGGGAGAAAGATTTGATGGTTGGACAGAACATTTCAATTTTGAAACTTGGCAAAAAGCATTTGCCGAAACTGGAATTGAACCAACTGCTTATACAGGGGAAATAAATCTCTTTGCTACCTTGCCATGGGATCATATAAATGTTGGCGTGACAAAGGAATTTCTTTTGAAAGAAAGAGAAAAGGCATACAAGGCAGAGACAACACATGACTGTAGACAAGGTTGTAATGCTTGTGGTTGGCAAGATATTTGCAAAAAGTAGATTTTTTGTTTTATGTTATTTGTGGAGATAAAGTATGTCTAGAATTAGAATAATTTTTTCAAAAAGTGGTCTTGCAACCTACATAAATCACCAAGATTTGCCAATTATTTTTTCTCGTAGCTTGAAACGTGCAGGTGTAAATCTCGAGTTTACTCAGGGATTTTCACCTCATCCTAGGCTAAGTTTTTCTGTTGCTTTAGCAATTGGTGTTGAGGGAAAAGCTGAGGTTGCAGATTTTTGGGTGGAAGATGAAACCGTACAAAATATATCTAGGATAAACGATTTTCTTCCTAACGGTTTTCGTGTGCTAGATTATTTTGAAATACACAATGATTTTCTTTTGGGAAAACAAATTAAGGCAGCAAGTTACGATTTAGCTTTCGAAGATGTTACGCTAGCGCAAAAAGCGCAGGAGGTTTTGTGTGATAAATTAACAGAAGAAAATGCTTTGGTAAGAATAGAGGTAAAGGAGAATGTAGTTTGCCTTACGGTTTCTTTGCCAGAGCGTTTTGGAGCATCTTATTTTGTCCGATTGCTCAAGGAAAATGAGTTAATCTCAGGTTGGCAAGACATAAAAATGATAAGGAATGCGATAGGAAAAATTGACGAAGCAACAAATGAAATTGTGGTTCCAAGGTCGTAATTTTTTAGTGGGTTAGAGTAATGCAATTTTCTTCAAAAAAAATTGTAGCAAATTTAATAGACAAGGAAGAGCAACGGATTGCTATCCTTGAGACAAATGGCAGACTTGATGAAATTTTTATCAGTGATGCTGAAAATCCCGACTCGATAGGTGCAATATACAAGGCTAAAATAAACAATATTGTCAAGGGAATGAATTCAGCCTTTTTGGATTTAGGTGATGGTCAGACTGCTTTTCTTTACCTTGGAGAAACGCACGAGACATTTACACAAGGGCAACACATAATTGTTCAAATTGTTAAACCTGCTGTTAAGGGAAAAGTTGCACGTGCTACAACAAAAATTTCACTTTCGTCTCATTCTTTAGTTTTACTACCTGGCGAAAGAACGGTGGGTGTTTCCAAAAATATTACAGATGACGAGAAAAGAGTCGCTCTGCATAAGCTTGCGTCAAAAATTCGTCCAAAAGGTTTTGGCGTTATCATAAGAACACTGGCACTTGATGTGACGGAAGCAGATCTTTCTAATGAAATTGATAAGTTAGTTCACAGATGGCAGGAAATTACAGATGCTTCAGCTCACCTTACACATCCAGCCTTGCTTTATAGGGAGTCAAATTTATTAGAAAAGGTTCTCAAAAAATATTTATCAAACCAGTTTGATGAGATTGTTACAGATGACGAGTCGTCAGTAGAAGAAATAAAAAAAATCGCAGCGGATACTTTACACGAAGACTCCGTAGATGTTAGTTTTTACAATGGCAATACACCATTATTTGAGCTTTACGGAATAGAAAAAGAAATCGCTTTGCTTTTTGAAAGAAAAGTTTGGCTTCCCTCTGGTGCTTTTCTCGTAATAGATAGAACAGAAGCTCTTACTGTAATTGATGTGAATAGTGGCAAATTCGTTGGCAAAGATGAGCTTGCAGATACTGTCCTTGCAGTAAACCTTGAGGCATGTGAGGAAATTGCAAGGCAATTACGTTTACGTGCTATTGGTGGAATAGTAGTAGTTGATTTCATAGATATGTTTTCTCATGAAGATGCGGAGCAAGTTATTGCGAGACTTGAAGCAATTTTTAAGGATGACAGGTCAAAGATTCAGCTGTATGGTATAACAAATTTAGGGCTCGCTCAAATAACAAGAAAAAAAGAACGTAAGGAACTTGCATCACTTCTTGCCACAACATGTCCGTGTTGTGGTGGAAAAGGTATAATTCAAAAACCACGAAGTATTGCTATTCAGATAAAAAGATTTATTAGAAAAAATATTTCTTCATCACGTAAAGAAGCCTTATTACTTGAATGTGATTCAGAAGTTGCAAATTATATAAGGAAATATTTTCTAAATTTTTGGGAAAATGAATTTAGTGTAAAGTTCCTGTTTGTTGAGACATGTAATTTGCCAAAAGATAATTACAAGCTTTTAACAGCAGGTACATTAGAGGAAGTAGAACAGTCAAAAGAAAATTATTTAAAGAGGAAAAAATAATTGTATATTAGTCGTTTACAACTAAAAGGATTTAAGAGTTTTGGGGGAAAGCCTCACGATCTTCAGCTTTCACCAGGATTTACTGCAATTGTCGGTCCAAATGGCTCCGGCAAAAGCAATTTGCTAGATGCATTACGTTGGTCTCTTGGAGAAACGAGTGCGTCTCGTATTCGTATCTCTCGGCAAAGTGATCTGCTATTCTCAGGCTCTCCAACCTATACCAAGGCAAATGAGGCGGAAGTTTTATTGCAATTGCGTGACGAAGACAAAATCTGCTCCATTCGTCGCCGTGTTACCGGCAAAGATGGTGGGACAGCACTTTTTGTTGATAATGTTCGTCATACATTGTCTGGTCTTGAGTTAGTAAAACACCAGTGGAAACTTGAGGGAACTCGTTTTGCCTTCATAGGTCAGGGGGAGGTTCAGGAAGTTCTTAGTGCATCGCCTAGCGAAAGACGTCAAAGCTTGGAATCTCTTTTTGGAATAGATATCTATAGAAAAAAAAGAATGGAAGCAAGTGATAGGCTTGCAACCGTCAAAGATGAATATGAAAAATTGCGTGGTCTTTACGTTGAGCTCTTGAATAGACGTGAAGAAATAAAAGAAGATGTCAAAAAAGCATTGATTGCAAAAGAAATTGCAGATAAGGTAGAAGAAAATAGGCGTCTTCTTTACTTCGCACAACGTAGAAAGGCAGAAGAAGCCATTGAAAAGCTGAATAAAGAAATAGAGCTTGAAATAAAAAAAGGTATGGGGGCTGCCTTTTGGGAAAACTTTTGGAAAAATATATCAGAAGATGTCAATAAAAAAATTGAAGATGCAACTAGTGGACAAGAGACACAAAGACAGGAGTTAGCTTCGTGCAAAAATCGTTTTGATAATTTGACAAAATCTGGTCTAGCTTCTGCAATGAATCTACGTTCTGCCAAAGCAATTATCAAAACTAATGACGAAGATTTAGTAGAAGCAAGAGAAAATCTAAAAAAGTTACTCGAAGAACAAAAGCTTGCACAGGAGTCTATATCCAAGGCAAGAGAAGATGCAAAAAAAGCTGAGGAAGAATTGAAAAAGGCAGAAGATGCCTATGTAGAATTTGAAAAGGCACTTGCTGGGGTAAAAGAAGCAAGGGAAGCAAGGGCAACAGAGCATGGAAGGCTTGATGCTGAATTAGATAAACTTCGTGCAAAGCTTGCATATTTAGGTAAAGAACTACTGGAAGCCAAAAACGAAAAAGAAAAATTCCGTGACACAACGCGGCACACAATAGATGAAGAAATCAAAAAACTTAAGTTAGAACGTGATAAGGTAACAGAAGAGCAGGAAGCAATAAACAAAAAACATATGACACTAACTGCTCTCTGTCAGGACTTATCGACAAAACTGGGAATGGCAAAGCGCCAAACTTCTTCTTTGAAGGCGGATTTGCAGGATGCTCGTGATAATTTAGAACAGGGAATGTATCCTTCCCCTGTTCGTTTTGTGCTGTCCTCTGCAAAACTTGGTAGAATTGCTGCTAAACCATGTGCCTTGATTGATGCAATGACTGTGCCTGCAGAATTGGCTATTGCACTTGAGGCATATCTTGGCGGTAGACAATTTCAGCTATTTGTTGAGACTATTGACGAAGCAAGACTTTGCATTGACAGATTAAAACAAAAGCAGGAAGGAACTGCTACCTTCTTGCCACTTGAGCGTGCAAAGCCACGCACACCAAACAGATCTTACCCATTGCCCAAAGCTGGTATAGTTGGTTTTGCTGTTGACCTTATAAAAATTAGTAATAAATGGAAAGCCTGCATTGAACACAATTTGGGTGATCTCTTAATAGTTGAAAATTTTGAAACTGCAACGCGTTTGGTGCGTGAAGGATTTAAAGCACCTATCGTTACTCTTGAAGGTGATGTGTTCCAACCAGGTGGAACAATTTCCGGTGGTAGAAGCAAAAGAAGTGGCAAAACGCTTGAAATGAGGGTGCAGGTTGATGCCTTGGAGGAAAAATTTAATGCTTCTTATGCTGCTTTGCAAGAACTTGCGAAAAAGTATAAGGCGTCTTCTGATGACGAAGCAAAGGTTGCAGAGCAAAAGGAAGAATTTACTAAAAGAGTCCGTGAAATTAATGGCAAAATTGCCGTGGCTGAAGACGATTTAGAACGGTTAGAGCGCGAGCAAAAACACAGACAAACTGAGACAAATAGAATTTTAACCACCTTGAAGCTTGAAGGTAAAAATTGGATAACGATATTAGATAACATTGCTCAATTGGAAGCTGAACAGGATGAAGAAGTTGATATTCCAGATGACAAGGAACTAATTGAAAATCGCGAAAAAGCTCGTGCAAAAGCAATGCTTGCAGCAAGTGAAATCTCTAAAAATTTTGCCTTGGCGGAAAGAACTGTTCGTGAAGTTAGCTCAGCTAATGAAAGAATAAAACATCTTGAAGAAGAGTATAATGAGGCAGTCAGCACACAAGCACAGTCAAAGGCTGATCTTGCTAGAATGGGCAAAAGCTGGCTTGACGTGTTTTATCAAAAGCAGAAAATTGAAGACATACTTGAAAAGTCTAGTAAAGGGTATAAAAAATATGAGCAGATTCGACTTTTTGCTGCAAAACGTTCGTTAGTTTCTCAAAACGCTGCGATGCAGCAAAATGAGAATTTAAACAAGAAAAAAGACAAAATTGCTCATTATGAACAGGAAATAATAGACCTTACAAACACATGGGATGAGCGCTTCCCTTACAGCAAGGAGATCGTAATAGAATTTAACCTAGAGGACTTGAAAAAGCAAACAAGAGACTGTGAAAGAAAATTGCGTGGACTTGGCGAAGTCAATATGGGAGCTCTCTCAGAAGACGAGTCTCTTGAAAAAAGAACAGGAAAACTTGGGGAAGATTTGGCAGACGTTGAAAATAGTGCTGCGGAAATTGAGCGTCTCATAACAGACGCAGACATGATGGCATACACAAAGTTTACAGCAGCACTAGACAAGGTTGATGAAAAATTCACATATCTTTTCAAAAAGTTGTTTGGTGGTGGAGAAGCGCATCTTGTTATGACTGAAGGGGCTACAATTTGGAATTGTGGTGTTGAAGTCAAGGCGCAACTTCCTGGCAAGCAAAGTCAAGTTTTAAATCAATATTCTGGTGGTGAAAGAGCTCTTATTTCTATTGCACTTCTTTTTGCAACTATGGACGTTGCAGGAAGTCCACTTGCCGTTTTGGATGAGGTAGATGCTGCACTTGACGAAGCAAATTTGAAGCGTTTCTCACAATTGACAAAGGAATATGCTAAAGAGCGTCAAATTTTGGCAATGACTCACAGACGTGTCACAATGGAAGGTGCAGATGTGCTCTATGGTGTTACATTGCAAGAGCCAGGGCTTTCACAAATAGTTGGTGTAAAACTGGACGATTGGGATTAATAGGATAAAAATGTTAGATTGTGAAACACACGAACTCCTTTCGGGAAAGCTGAAAATTTTACAACCAAGCAACTCAGATTGTCTTCGTGTCAATTTAGACACAATGCTTTTGGCATACTTTACGCAAAATGACAACCTGAAAAAAAATGAACTAGTGTTAGAGCTTTGCACTGGGCATGGTGCAATTTCACTAATTTTGGCGTATAAAGGCTTCAGCCTTTCTGCTTGTGATATAAATACTGACCTCATTGAAATTGCACAACACAATGCAAGGTTGAACAATCTAGATATAAATTTTTTTACGCAGGATGTAAAAAATTACAAGAGCTGGGGCAAATGTGAGGAGTATGACAGAATTGTTGTAAATCCGCCGTATTTTGAGCAAGATATGGTTCAATGTAGTGCGAGTGAAGCTCGTGCACTGGCTAACAATGGTGTTGCGCTTTCACTTGAATCATTGCTACAAGCTGTAAAATATTTACTTCGTAACAGAGGTAAATTTGACCTAATCATAAATGCTAGCAGAGTGTCTGAGCTTTTGATGATGTTAGAGGAAATGAAAATGCCTGCAAAGAAGCTGCGTTTTGTTCATGCAAATCCGTTAAAAGAGTCCTATATATGTTTCGTATCTGCAATGAAGGGAGCGAAAACTGGTGTGAAAATTTTACCGCCACTGTTTGTAAAGAATGAAGCAGGACATGATACATCTGAGTTAGGAGAGGCATACAAATGAGTTTAACCCTAGTGCCAACACCTATTGGCAATTTAGATGATATAACATTGCGTGCCTTGAAGGTGCTCAAGGAAGCGGATGTTATAGCCTGTGAAGATACACGTCACAGTTTGCAGTTATTAAATCATTATGATATTTCAAAGCCGTTAATTTCCTGCTACAAGGAAAACGAAAGAGCTAGAGCAAAAGAAATAATTGCAATGCTCAAAGAAGGAAAAAAAATTGCGATGGTGTCTGATGCTGGCACTCCGGGAATTTCTGATCCCGGTGCTGCATTAGTTCAAGAATGCCTTGAAAATAATATTGAGGTTGACTGTTTACCTGGGGCGACGGCAGTAATTCCGGCACTTGTTATGTCGGGGCTTTCAACTGAAAAATTTTATTTCTTTGGATTTTTAGCAGGAAATGACAAGGAAAAGAAAAATTCTCTAGAAAAAATAAAAGAATTACAATCAACACTGATATTTTACATTGCACCGCATAAACTCAAAAAGGAATTAGATATTCTGTTTCAGGTTCTTGGGGAACGCAAATTTGTTTTAGTAAAGGAAATTTCAAAAATTCATCAAACTCGAATTACTGGCACACTCGGTAATTTGTCGGCTGATCTTGACAACATAAAGGGTGAATTTGTTTGTATAATAGAAGGTGCGACGAATGTTGTACAACCTGATGATAATGCATGGAAAGAAGAAGTAGAGAAATTGAAAAAAGAGGGGATATCCTTAAAAGATATTTCTCAAAAGATATGTGATGACTTTGGTGTAGCAAAAAATTTGGTAAAAAAATATATATTGAGCATTGAATAGAGCAGGAGGCAAATTATGGATAAGGATAAGACTTTTTATATTACAACCCCAATTTATTATGTTAACGATGTGCCACACATTGGGCATGCCTATACAACCATAGCAGCAGATGTGCTAGATAGATGGTATACCTCTGGTGGATACGATAGCTATTTTTTAACAGGGACAGACGAACACGGTCAAAAAATTGAACAATCGGCACAGAAGAAAGGTGTGACACCGAAGGAACTTTGTGATGAAGTCGTGCAAAATTTCAAACGTCTTTGGGAAACCTTGAATATCCAAAATGACGATTTTATCAGGACAACAGATAAAGGCCACGAGGAAGTGGTGCAAGAGGTCTTTCGTCGCCTTTTAGCACAGGGAGACGTTTATAAAGGCGAGTATGAAGGCTGGTATTGCGTGCCATGCGAAACCTATGTTCCTGAGGCGCAAATGGCAGAGGGAAATACATGTCCAGACTGTCATCGTCCCTTGACAAAAATGACGGAGGAAACGTATTTCTTCCGCCTTTCAAAATATCAAGATGCCCTCTTGGATTACTACGAAAAGAATAAAGACGCTATTTTGCCACATGAGCGTTATAACGAGGTTGTCAGCTTTATAAAAAGTGGCTTGAAGGATCAGTCAATTTCGCGGACAACATTGAAGTGGGGCATTCCGCTTCCAGGGGACGACCGCCATGTAATTTATGTTTGGTTTGATGCTCTGATTAACTACCTTTCTGCAATGGATTTTCCAAAGGAAGATGGTAAATGGAAAAAATATTGGCCGTCTGTCCGCCATTTAGTGGGCAAAGATATAATCCGTTTTCACTGTGTGATTTGGCCTGCAATGCTTTTGGCTCTCGGTGTTAACCCACCTGTTCGTGTCTTTGCTCATGGCTGGTGGACTGTTGACGGAGAAAAAATGTCAAAGTCTATAGGTAATGTTGTCGATCCGTTTGAAATGACAGAGCTTTTTTCACGTGATAGTTTTAGATATTTCTTGCTTCGTGAAGTTCCATTTGGTCAGGATGGGAATTTCTCAGAAATGGCTATGGCGAGCCGTGTTAATAGTGACCTAGCAAATGACCTTGGCAACTTGCTTTCACGTTCCTTGCAGATGATACAAAAATATCGTGATGGAGTTTTACCGGATTTTGCCGAAATAACGGAGCTCGATACGGAAATAAAAAAATTGGCAGAAGCGACAGTTGGCGAGATGGAAGAGCAACTTGACAGATTTGCTTTTGATGAAGCATTGAAAACTCTTTGGAAGTTGATTTCTCGTGCTAATAAATATATTGATGAAACAGAGCCATGGAAACTTGGTAAGGAAAATAATGCTGCAAGGCTCGACACAGTGTTACGCACCCTTTGGGAAGTTTTGAGAGAGGTTTCTATTCTGCTTGCACCATTTATGCCAGATACTGCGACAAAGATGACTGCCCAGCTTGGTATTGAGCCAATGAAAAGAATTGACTGGGTGTGGGGAAAAATAAATTCTACTGTTACTATTGCAAGAGGGGAAAATCTTTTCCCACGTCTTGATCTTGTGCAATGGGAAAAAGAGAAGGCGGAACGTGATGCAAAAAAGCGTGCAAAAGCAGCTGGAATTTCCAATTCAAATTTTGAATTTGAACCTTTAGCAGAAGAAATTTCAATAGACGATTTCAAAAAAGTTGATTTACGTGTGGCACTAATTGAAAGTGTAACACCTGTGCCAAAAGCAGACAACCTATACAAGTTGGAATTAAATTTAGGATTTGAAAAGAGATTTGTTGTGTCTGGCATTCGTCAATACTATGCCCCGGAAGACCTTGTCGGTAAAAAAGCAATCATTGTGGCAAACTTGAAACCAGCAAGAATCCGTGGTGTAGATAGCAAAGGTATGATTTTGGCTGCGGATAATCCAGATAAACAAAAGGAAGATATTACACTTGTTACAATCTTGAATACAGATATGCCACAGGGTGCACGTGTTTGCTAGTGCATAGAATTATTAGGGAAAATTTTCTATGAATATTCTTGTAGTAGATGCTCAAGGTGGCGGAATTGGACGCTCACTTATAGAAGCAATAAAGGAAAAAATCCCCACTGCTGTTGTAACAGCTGTAGGGACAAATACGGTGGCGACATCTACCATGATTAAAGCTGGTGCTGATAATGCTGCAACTGGAGAAAATGCAGTGGTTGTCGGTTGTCGCCGTGCTGATGTGATAGTTGGTCCAATTGGAATTGTAATTGCCGATGCTTTGTATGGTGAGATTACTCCTGCAATGGCACTGGCGGTAGGGCAGAGTAAAGCTAAACGTATCTTAATTCCAGTTAATCACTGTGATAACATTATCGTTGGCGTTTCAGATCTTTCAATGGCGAAATTGATAGACAATGTATTGAGAGAACTTATGCAAATTAAAAAACAATGAAATTTTGCGAGTTTTTTCAAATTGAATTGACACTCGAAGCAAAAAATGTTAGGATAACGCTGTCAAGTAGGAAGCTTGGTGAGGATGCAGAAGTGTCTATTTTCAAATTAAAATTAGTAAAATACAGATGAATATGTATACACGGAAGGTATGCAGTTTCTCAGAAGGGAAATTGTATGCCTTCTTTTTGTATGCTGTCATCTGAAATTAAGGAGGAAAATAAAAATGGCGTGTTTTCTTGTTCCAGTTAGTGAAGCTATCGTTACAACGATTGCTGAAAAGGTGATGAAATCAAAGGAAAAAGAAAAAACTGTGAGGCTTTCTTTTTCTGATGGTTCGGTGGCAGAAGCTACAAAAATTGGCTTTGCAACAAAACTGGGTTGGCTGAATAAAATGCTTTGGGGTGGCTCTGCATTGCTAGCCTTTGAGCATTTTTGGCATGGTGAAGTTGTTCCTTCCTTTCCATTTCTGACTGCTGTGAAAAATGGCAGAATAGCCGATATGTTGGCAGAAATGGAAAGTGTTGGTGTTGCTATGGCTCTTTTTGTCACTTTTGTGTGGTTTATTATGCTTACTGTGGCTTCGCTTGTTGAAAAGAGGGCATTGAATGCATCAAAACGTTCAATGGGAAAAGCGTAGGCATGGCTCTTTTGACAATTATTTATGCCGCAATAATTTGCACAATCATTTGGTATAGGCTAGCTCCAAAAAGCGAAATGGAACTTGGCACCCTATGCTTGACGTATTGGGGGACTTCTCTCATGCTGGGGGTTGATGCAGTTTTTGGCTATGCGGAGCAAGGAGTTGCTTTTTTTACTCCGGCTCCCCTTAAAATGCTTTATGATTTCTATCTTGGTATATCATTTGTTGCATTAGGTCTTCTTATTTGGCTTGTTATCTTACTCGTAAAAGATCCAAAAGATGTTATCAAATCTGCAATATTCAAGAGAAAATAATTGTTAATGGGTGGTTTGGCTCAGTGTGCACGTCCACCCATTTTCATATTTTTAGAGGTGTTACATGAATTTATGTGATTTTTTTTACAAATTTTCAAAAGTAGCAATTGCATTTTCCGGTGGTGTTGATTCGTCTTACCTTCTCTACGTGGCAAAGCAATATGCAAAAGAGATAAGTGCCTACTATGTTAAATCGTCATTTCAATCACAGCTTGAGACGGATGATGCTTTGCATTTTGCTAATGAGTTAAATGTGCAAATGAAAATAATATCTTTGGATATTCTTGCAGATAAAAATATCGTAACTAATCCGTGGAATCGATGCTATTACTGTAAGAAACAAATTTTTACTGTTATAAAAAAGCAAGCTAGGGCTGACGGTTTTTCTGTTTTGCTAGATGGAACAAATGCGTCTGACGAGGTAAACGATCGCCCTGGCGTTAAGGCACTTAATGAATTGTCCGTGCTTTCACCATTGCAACTGTGTGGACTGACTAAAGAAAAAATTCGTTGTTTGTCCCAAAATGCAGGGCTTTCTACATGGAGCAAACCAAGCAATTCTTGTCTTGCAACAAGAATTTCCACTGGTCAGGCTATAAGTGAAGCATTACTTCGTAGAACAGAGACAGCAGAAAATTATTTATTTTCAAAAGGATTTTTAAATTTTCGTATTCGCACTGTCGGAGAAAACGCAAAATTAGAAATCATGGAGCAACAAATTCCATTGCTTTTGAAAAACAGACAAGAGATACTTGATGAACTGAAAAGGTATTACGGCTCGGTTTATCTTGATTTGGAGGTGCGAAATGAAAACTGAAATAAAACAAATTCTTGAAGATGTAAAGGCAGGCAAGATGTCTGTTGAAGATGCGTTATTAAGAATAAAAATAAAACCATTTGAAGACCTTGGATATGCAAAGGTCGATTTGCACAGAAAGTATCGTCAAGGTGTATCAGAAGTGATTTATGGTGCCGGAAAAACTGTGGAACAAATAGCAGGCATAATTAAGGTAATGCAGGAAAAAAGTTACGATAATATATTGATTACACGTTTGTCTTATGCTTCAGCAGAAGAAATTGCTAAAACCTTTTCTCTTCATTATTTTTCAAATGCTCAAATAGGTATCATTGGTGAAATGCCAAAGCCGAATGGAATTGGAAAAATTGTAGTGGCGACCGGTGGCACAAGCGACATTCCCGTGGCAGAAGAAGCGGTACTTACTGCTGAAGTATTAGGGAATGAGGTTGTCCGTTTGTTTGATGTTGGTGTGGCAGGATTACACCGCATTATGTCACATCTTGATGATATTATGACTGCATCTGTCATTATTGCAATTGCTGGTATGGAAGGAGCACTCGCAAGTGTAATTGGTGGGCTTGTAGATTGTCCCGTGATTGCTGTTCCTACAAGTGTTGGTTATGGTGCGTCTTTTGGTGGTGTATCTGCTCTTTTGTCGATGTTAAATTCCTGTGCAAGTGGTGTATCTGTCGTGAATATTGACAATGGGTTTGGTGCTGGATATTTGGCAAGTATGATAAATCACATGGAGGTGCGGTGAAATGAAAACTCTATACATTGATTGTAGCATGGGAGCTGCTGGCGATATGCTAACAGGAGCCTTGCTTGAACTTTTACCCAACAAGCAGGAATTTCTTAACGAATTAAATGGTCTAGGTATTCCAAATGTGACTGTTACAAGCGAAGCATCTGTTAAATGCGGAATACGTGGCACGCATGTTACTGTTAAGGTTAATGGAGCAGAAGAAACTGAGGAATTATATGACGAGCACCCCCAACATCACCACAGCAATATGCACGATATAGAGCATATTATCAGTGGACTACCGTTGCGTGAAAAAATAAAAAAGGACATTCGAGCAGTTTATTCAATAATTGCAGAGGCGGAAAGCAATGTCCATGGTGTTCCAGTTAATGAAATTCATTTTCACGAAGTTGGAATGATGGATGCTGTCGCAGACATCACAGCCGTGTGTTTATTGATAGACCGTCTTTCTCCTGAAAAAATTATTGCTTCTCCAGTTCATGTTGGCAGTGGCCATGTAAAATGTGCACATGGTGTTCTTCCTGTCCCAGCTCCTGCAACCGCTTATATATTGCGTGATATACCGATATACGGTAGCAAAATTACGGGAGAGCTTTGCACGCCAACAGGGGCGGCGTTATTGAAATATTTTGTTTCTCAGTTTGGTGAAATGCCAGTTATGCGGGTCAGTGCGATTGGCTATGGTATGGGTAAAAAAGATTTTCCAGTTACTAATTGTGTTCGGGTAATGTTAGGGGAGACGGAAGATGATGTTGATTTTGTTACGGAGCTAAGTTGCAACCTGGACGACATGACAGGAGAAGCAATAGGATTTGCTGTGGAACAAATTTTTAAGGCTGGAGCACTTGATGTTTATACAATTCCTATTCAAATGAAAAAATCACGCCCAGGAATTTTACTTACAGTTATGTGCTATGAGCGAAACTCAAAGCAAATGGTTCATCAGATTTTTCAGCATACAACTACACTTGGCGTGCGTGAAAACTTCAGTCGTCGTTATACTATGTCACGTTCTATAGAAACTATCTCAACGGAATTTGGAAAAGTGCGAAAAAAAATCTCTGTTGGCTACGGTGTTACAAAAGAAAAATATGAATATGAGGACATCGCTAACATTGCAAGAAAAGAAAAATTAAGCATAGCGGAAGTAAGTGAGCGAATCAGAGCACAGGAAGAGAGTAGCCGTAAAAATTAAAGTATGTTTCTAGAAAGCACAGTTGTATAATTTCTATAGCGTTTTTGCCAAGTTTTGATTGACGGGAACTTATTTTAATAATATACTTACAGAGTCGTGGCGTTTAGCACGAAATTTATTTTTGCTTTATGGTGAAGCTCATGAAAATTTTGGACCTTTTTAACTTCTTTTATAATATTCCAATTGCATGGTATCCAGTTTTATTTCTGTTAATGGGGGGAGTATTTTTTAGTTTCTTCTTAATCAGAAATCGTTTTTTTACTACCTCGCAGAAAGAATGGATTTATTTTTCGCAACCTACGCTAAAGAAAATATTTACATTTTTAATGTTCATATCATTGCTATTTTGCCTTGTCATTTGGCTAAATGTGGTTCGTTTTGTCCCAGATAGACTTGCCAGCTTTGTAGATAAAGATTCCTTGCTGGTCGCTGGAATGGTCAATGCGGTAGATTATGCAGTGAATTTGGACGCATTCGGTGCTTTCTCTGCCTTATTATTTTCCGTGATACTTTTTTCTTCTGCCTTGTCAGCGGCACTTGACAAAGAGTCTATATTTACACCAAGCATAGCGATTTTTGAAATCATAGTTTTTGCTGGTTTTTTAGGGATTTTTTATACTGATTCATTATTCATAATTGGATTTTGTTTGTTTATGGTTCAGTTAGGTGTTTCTGGCTTGATAAAGCAGTGGGTGAAAGGCGAAACAAATGCGAAAGATATTAGAAAGACAAATGTTGTTTTGCGTTTATTGTTGGCTGGTCTTTTTCTGCTTGGAGTTCTCCTCTTAAAGTTAAAATACCATACAACTCTTTTATCTGCCCTTATTATGCCACTTGTTGATTCGCGTGGAACTAAACTTGCCTTTGTATTTGTCGCTTGTCCTTTGCTCTACCTTTTTACGAAACCAAGCGGGCATGTTTCTGTCCCCAGTATGAATGTTTATTTCAAATTGAAGTCATTAGTGGCGTTTTATGCATTTTTAAAATTATTTTTCTTACTTTTTGCAACGATTGAAGGCTACGAAAGAGTTTCATTATTTTTGTTGATTAGTGGTTTATTATTGTTGCTTTATGCTCTTATGATTGCTTGTAAGGAACAGAGTCCATTGTCTATGATGAATTCAACGGAATCATTCATAAAAGGGTTACTTTTGATTTCTGCTGGTATTGGACAATATGGAATTTATTCCGGAGAGAAAGCAATATTTTTAGGCATACCAGGCTTACAGGCAATGTTGCTATTATGGATGTTCTTTTTGCCATTATCAGCACTGTTTTCATATATGACTGCATATATGGAGCAAAAAATTGGTGAGCAATATCTTTGGCAAACACTTTCACTATTGAAAAAAATACCACATTTGATTTTTGTTTTAGTTTTGATAGTGTTTACAGCAACAGGAATTCCACCATTTGGAGGTTTTCTTTTTTATCAATTGTTGCTTCGTGCTAGCCTATTTATTTCACCCAATTTAACCTATGTTTTGTTTATGTTGAGTCTGCTGTTTCTGTTGTTTTCACTGCGTTTCATCTTGGCAATTTCTTTTGCCTCTGCTTCTTCCGTTGAAGGTATTAACAATGTTTCCTTGCCAGCATTGGAAAAGAAATTCCGTGTTCCTATGATTATTGCCTTTGTGCTTTGTTCTGGGTTGATTTTCTTCCCCGGACTTATTTTTGACACATTGATTTCTTCCTGCGTGGAAGCGCTAACCTTAGTGTTTTAGATGATGTATTAAAATGGTGCGATAGGAGAACTGATATGTCTATATTTAAAATATCAACAGGATTTATAGTTTGGAATGTATTGAGCTTCCTTTGTCTATTGCTTGTATTCGGTCTTATAATTCTTGCCACGATGTCACTGATTATGAAACCAGAACTTGAGCGTAGCGAGAATGAATTGCGTCCTAGTTTTCAAATTTACATGGCAGATTTTTATTTAGAAAAACTCTTTAAGCATTTTATTGCCACTTTGTTTTCAAGTTCTCTTAGTGTTGTTCAATTTCAAATTTTGACTGTTGTCGCTATTTTTATCGGCTTATTATGTGCAGTTCTATAGTGAATTTTCTTTGGAGATAAAGTAAAATGAATTTTCTTAATTTCTTTCTCTTCCCATTAATTTTATTGAGTGCTGTATTTGCCTTTTCACTTTTAGTGGAGTTTGTGCGCGAAAGATTACAGATTTATTATTATGCCAAGTGCAAAAGATTATTGCTAGAGCCTAGTAATTATATTAGGTTTCTTAGCATATCCTCACTCCCGAGTGGTGCACACGCGAAGGCATGTTTTTTCTTGTCCATTTTGTCTTTTGCCTCTCTCTTTCTTGTGGCTTCTGCATTGCCTTTTTCTTCCTTTATTCCACTGTCTGTAAACAGAGGTGATTTGCTACAAGTGGTATATTTTTTGATTTTTTCTGAATTGTTGATATTAGCAACTTTCTTGGCGTTGCGCAAGGAACAGGCTATCACGCTTGCTCTTGATGAACTGGCGAAGTTTTTCCGTTTTATAGCGGTATATTCGGCATTTTTATTTTCTTTTGCATCATATCTCACAACAAATACCGTTGAGCTTGACCCCTTTAACGCTAATCTGTTACTGGTTTTCCCAACGGTTATGGATATGTCTTTCCGTGGGGTATTTTCCATTTTACTTTTTGTGGTGTTGATTATCCTTGCCATTCCTACTAACCACAGCACGAGGAGTTATTCTATTCTTTCTGATGTAGAAATGCCGGAATTTGCTGGTGTGGCTCGTTTGATTGTGCACATAGCCTCTATTTTTAGGAGTGTATTGCTTGTATTTATGCTTTGCTATTCATTGGTCCCTTACGAAAGCATATATGAAAAAATTGCTATCTTTGACACGACATTATTAGGGCAGTTTCTTTTCTATATTTGCTTTATGCTCTTTGTCTTTGTAACAGCTGTTCTTATCGTTCCATTGATAAAGGCAGCATATAGCAAGTGTATGAAACACTTCCCTAAGCGTGTTGAAATATATATCTTTGTATTTTTAACATTTATTGCTTTTGTATTGATGAGATTGGAAGAAGCACAGCTAGTGCAAGAAGCTGCGTCGTTCTAAAAAAAATATTAGGAGATATGGTATGGAAGAGAGAAAGTTAAATTTCATAGAAGAAATTGTAAAAAATGATTTAGAAACAGGGACAGTCAAAAAGGTAGTGACGCGTTTTCCTCCTGAGCCTAACGGATATCTTCATATAGGACATGCCAAGGCAATATGCCTAGATTTTGGTATTGCACGTGATTTTGGTGGTAAATGTAATCTTCGTTTTGACGACACAAACCCAGCAAAAGAAGATACGGAATATGTTGATTCCATTAAGGAAGATGTTGAATGGCTTGGCTTTAAATGGAATAAACTGTGTTATGCAAGCGATTATTTTGACCAGTTCTATGCTTGGGCAGAAGAGTTGATTGAAAAAGGACTTGCCTATGTTGATGACCAAAGCTATGAAGAGATAAAGCAAGGGCGTGGCACCTTAAAAACACCTGGTGTAAATTCGCCATTTCGCGACAGAAGCGTCGCAGAAAACATGGATTTGTTTCACAGAATGGCTGCTGGTGAATTTGAAGAAGGACAAAAGGTGCTTCGCGCAAAGATAGATATGGCATCAAACAACATGAATTTCAGAGATCCGATAATCTATCGTATTTTGAAAAGAGCACACCACAGAACTGGCAGTAAGTGGAATGTTTATCCAATGTATGACTTTGCCCATGGCTTTGAGGATGCAATAGAGGGTGTTACTCATTCAATTTGCACTTTGGAATTTGAAGACCACAGACCACTTTATAATTGGTTTATAGATCATGTTTCCGTTCCACATAAGCCACACCAGTATGAATTTGCCAGGTTGAATTTGACCTATACTCTTATGAGTAAGAGAAAATTGTTAGAGCTAGTAAATCTTGGAATTGTAGATGGTTGGGACGATCCGAGAATGCCAACAATTTGTGGATATAGACGTCGTGGCTACACGCCTGCTTCCTTGCGTCGTTTTACGCAAGAAATAGGTGTCGCAAAATCAGACAGCCTTGTAGAAGTTGAGCTTATGCAACACATTTTGCGTGAAGAGCTGAACAAAACTTCAACTCGTGCAATGTGTGTGAAGCACCCGTTGAAGGTTACCTTAACAAACTGGGATGACGATTTTATTGATACCTTTGTTGCTGTGAATAACCCAGAAGATGCAGAGGCTGGAACACACGAAATTCATATTGGCAAGACTGTATACATTGAGCGAGAAGACTTTATGGAAGATCCCGTTAAAGGATTTTTCCGTCTTGCACCGGGTCGTGAAGTTCGCTTAAAGTATGCTTATGTGATTAGGTGTGATGAAGTTGTGAAGGACGAAGCAGGAAATGTCGTTGAATTGCTTTGCTCTTGTGATATGGCAACAAGAGGCGGTGACACGCCGGATGGTAGAAAAATTAAAGGCACATTGCATTGGGTCTCTGGATGTGATGCAGTGCCAGTTACGCTCAATATCTACGATCATCTTTTTACATTAAAGAATATGGCAGATATGGAAGAGGGGCGTGATTATAAGGATTACCTTAATCCTACGTCACTTGTTGTGGAAAATGCACTAGCAGAGCCAATGCTTGCAGGCGCAAAGCCACTAGACAAATTTCAGTTTTTACGCCACGGATATTTCTGCTGTGACAAAACAAGCACAAAGGAAAAACCTGTGTTTAATCTCACAGTTGGTCTGAAAGACAGCTGGAAAAAATAGCGATAGAATTACTTTTGTTTCTTGACGGTAATGCTTAATTGGTGTATCATTTACCCAGTTGTTAGTAAAAATTATATATCTTACGGAAAGGATGATTTTAGTCATGAAGTTTTTTCTAGACACAGCTAACTTTGAAGAAATTAAAGAAGCATACGGTTGGGGTGTTATTGCCGGTGTTACCACAAACCCATCACTTGTTTCAAAAGAGGGTAACATTGACTTTTACGCAAGAGTAAAAGAAATTGCTGACTATGTTCAGGGACCAACGAGCGCAGAAGCAACATCAATGGAGAAAGATGTTCTTTTGAAGCAGGCTCTTGAAATCGCAGCATTATCACCAAACATTGTTGTTAAAATTCCTTGCTATCCAGATGGACTTGGCGTTGTTAAAGAGCTTTCAAAGAAAGGCATCAAGACAAACGTTACGCTCATTTTCTCAGCAAACCAGGCAGTTTTGGCAGCAGCAGCCGGTGCAACATACGTCAGCCCATTCGTTGGCAGACTCGATGACATCAGCGAAGATGGCATTCGCCTCATTGAAGATGTCAAGGAAGCATTCATCATGGGTGGAAATGACACAAAGATAATCGCAGCAAGCCTCCGTCACCCAGCACACGTTTTGGCATGTGCAAAGGCAGGCGCAGACTACGGTACAGTTCCATTCAAAGTTTTGAAGCAACTCTTCAATCATCCTTTGACAGCAAAGGGAATTGATCAGTTCAACGCAGACTGGGCAAAATTCCTCGCAGCGAAATAATAAAATTTAAGACTAAAACGACCAACATTAGTTGGTCGTTTTTTATTATGCTGCTAAATCAATTTTATGTAGTATAATAGCGACGTAAAAAATTTTTGAGGTGACGTGAATGGCAAACAAAATTTTTATTTCGTCTTGTGACAAATCTTTTTTGAAATTTGTAGTTTCAAAATTTGGTGAAGGCGGTGAATACTTTGTAGCAGACACCGTGATTAAGGAAATAGAAGAAGCAGAAGCAAAAGGATTAGAAAAGAAGTTAATAGGAAATAATTATTTTGCAGATAGCAAAAAAATCAAAATTCTTTTGACCGACTGTGACGGTTGCCTTACGGACGGTGGCATGTATTACACAGAAAATGGCGACGAGATAAAAAAATTTAACGCACATGACGGTATGGCATTCAATATGTTGCGGAGTGCGGGGATAATTTGCGGAATTGTTACAGGTGAAACTCGTGAATTAAACACACGTCGTGCTAAAAAATTACAACTGGATATATGTCTTGCTGGAGTTAAAGACAAACTTTCTGCAATAAGGGAAATTGCGAAAGATTATAATTGCACGCTAGATGAAATTTGTTATATAGGTGACGACATAAACGATACAGAAGTGTTGCAAAATGTTGGCTTTGCCTGTTGCCCTGCGGATGCTTGCAGCGAAGCACTTTGTGCTGCTGGCTATATTGCCACCAAGGCAGGCGGTGCTGGCGTTATCCGTGAAATTGCAGAATTGATTTTAAAAAATAAATAAAAATTTTTATATAAACGAGGAAAGCACAATGAACATTTTTTCAAAGAAGGAAGCAAATCAAAAGTTTGCAGCACATGGATTTTTACTTGATAAAAATCTCTCACTTCCAAGTCAGTTGGATAATGCATTAGCTACGAAATTAATGACTATTTTTTCGGCAGAGCAATTCAAAGGTCTTGAGGACGAATTTTTAACCGTTCCAACAGAAGACGGACTTTTTGCCTTTGTTGGGATTGGTGAAAAAAGTGAAGATGCTGACACCGATGTGTTGCGTATTGCTGCTTATAAGATTGCACGTGCTATTGCGGAAAGCGGGCGTGACAATCTTGAGCTTTTTGCTCCCTGTCTTAATGGTACTTCATCAATAGCGGTGGCAGAGGGTGTAGCTCTGGCAAATTACAGATTCAACAAATACAAGAGTGCTCCAAAAGACAACAAGGAAAAGTTCAAGGAACTTGAAAACGTTGTTATCTATGGTATAGATGAGAGCGTAATTCCATACGCACTCGCTTCCGTTGAAGCACAAAATTTTGCCAGAAACCTTGCGAATGAGCCAGGCAACTCAATCCACCCTGAAGAATTGGCACAAATTGCACAGGACTTGGCAGAGGAATATAATTTAGGCTGTGAAATTTGGGACGAAGATAGAATCATAAAAGAAAACCTTGGCTCATTTCATGCAGTAGGTAAGGGAAGTGCTTCTCAACCATACCTTATTCACCTTACATACGAGCCAAGCAATTACAAAAAACACATAGCCCTTGTGGGAAAAGGTATTACCTTTGATTCCGGCGGTCTTGACTTAAAACCATCTGACTATATGCTTACCATGAAGGGGGACAAAACAGGAGCTTGCATTGTGCTTGGTGTTATTAAGTCAATAGCTAAGATGAAGCTTCCTATAAAAGTTTCATTATTCATTGCAGCTGCGGAGAATATGCCAGGTGGTGAGTCTTATCACCCAGATGATATTTTGACAGCAAGGAATGGCAAAACAATAGAGGTGAATAACACTGATGCGGAAGGTCGCTTGACACTTGCCGACGCATTGTGCCTCGCTTGTGAGCAAAAGCCAGACCTTGTTATTGACATCGCAACCCTTACTGGTGCTTGTGCCGTGGCACTTGGCTCAACGATGTGCGGGCTTTTCTCCAATAATGATAAATTGGCGGAGCAAATTTTGTCTGTTTCAGCAAAAACTGGCGAGGCATTCTGGAGACTTCCGATGACAGATAAGCACTTGAAAAAACAATTAGAAAGCAAATTTGCGGATCTTTCAAATTGTGGTGAGCGCTACGGTGGAGCTATTACAGCTGCGTTGTTCTTGCAGGAATTTGTTACGGAAGGCACACCTTGGGCACACCTTGACATTGCAGGAGCAGATTTTGCAAAGTCACCTTATGACTATTACGCCTGCGGAGCTACTGCATTTGGAGCAAGAACAATTTTTGCCTTGGCAAACGAACTAGCAAAATAACAGAACAAAAATTAGATGCAAAGGCAGTTGTTAGAAGAAGAAAATACAATATCTCTGCGAGGTTCATTAGAGCGAATTGTTTATCACAATGATGAAAGCAATTATTCTGTTCTGAGCCTTAAGGTCAGTAAGCATGCAGACCTTGTTACTGCTGTTGGTATTTTGCCAAACCCTGTGCTAGGTGAATTTATGATGCTTAGTGGCTCTTGGGTGGATAATCCACGTTTTGGAATGCAATTTAGCTTTACAAAAGCGGAAGCGTCCTTGCCAACAAGCTTGACAGGGCTTGAAAAATATCTTTCCTCTGGTTTTATCAAGGGAGTGGGAGCAGCGACTGCTGCAAAGATTATAAACACCTTTGGAGAAGAAACAATAAATGTGCTCGACAATGAGCCAGAACGTTTGCGTGAGGTTGCAGGATTAAGTGCAAAAAAAGCACAGGAAATTGCAGAAGCTTGGAGTGAAAAACAGGACGAGCGACGCATAATGGTGTTTTTGCAAAGTTGGGGGCTTGGCACAGGGTATGCCAGCAGAATTTTTAAGCAATATGGTGCTGATACAATAGAGATATTAAAGGCTAATCCTTACCGCTTGACACAAGAGGTGTGGGGAATAGGTTTTGCCATTGCGGACAAAATTGCTGCCTCAATGGGGGTTGCCCCTACTGCTCCTGAGCGTGTATCTGCCGGTGTTGCCTTTGCCCTTAATGAATTTGTGGCACAGGGACATGTCTTTGCACCAAAGGAAAAACTCTTGGTGCGAACAGCAGAGCTTTTAGGCATTTCTGCTGATGTGGTGGAAGAAGGGCTAGAGTTAGCTCGCCTTGAAGAAAATGTCATAGTGGAAGATTATATAAAAAATGGCAATGGCGAAAATGACAAGGATGACAAAAAAGTGGAAACGGCTGTGTATCTGCCGGCGTTCCATTATTCAGAAGTAAAAAGTGCCGAAAATTTAGCAACCCTTGTTGCCTCACCATTTCAGACACAATTTGTAGATTTTGAACAGTATTTGCCTGCCTTGGAACAAGATATGGCTCTTTCCTTGGCAGACACGCAAAAAGAAGCTATAAAAACAGCTCTCGGCTCAAAGGTTATGGTGATAACCGGTGGACCTGGAACTGGCAAGACAACGATAATTCGTGCTGTGCAAAAATTAAAAGAATATGCTGGATTTAAGGTGGCTCTTGCTGCTCCTACTGGCAGAGCTGCAAAAAGAATGAGCGAGGCTACTGGCTGCGAGGCAAAAACAATCCATAGATTACTGGAGTGTCAGGGCACGGCAGAGGTTGGGCTCAGCTTTATTCGTGATGACAAAAATCCTCTTGATTTTGACCTTATCATTTTGGACGAAGCTTCTATGATAGATCAAGTCCTGTTTCACCACATATTAAAGGCAATTAGAAAAGAAGCAAGTCTTATTCTTGTGGGGGACATAAACCAGCTTCCGTCCGTTTCATCTGGAAATGTCTTGGAAGATGTTATTGAATCTGGAATTTGTCCTGTTGTTCGGCTTAATCAGATTTTTCGTCAAGGGCACGAAAGCAGAATAATTACAAATGCTCACAGGATAAACAACGGCGAAATGCCGAATTTGCAAAATGAAAAGGACAGCGATTTTTATTTTATAGAAACAACAGGCGAGAATGATAATGCTATTCCAGAGGAGGAGCAAAAGGCAGAAACGGAAAGACGAACGCTAGACGTGATAAAGCGCCTTGTTACACAGAACATACCTCGCACATTTGGCTTTGATCCGTTCAAAGATATTCAAGTCCTTTGCCCAATGCACAATGGTATCACGGGAACGAAGCGACTCAACATTGAGTTGCAACAGGTTTTGAATAAAAATGGTGGCGAGGGAATAGACCGTTTTGGCTTTCGTTACAAGGTTGGAGACAAGGTTATGCAGACAAAAAATAATTATGACAAAGACATCTACAATGGTGACATCGGCATAATTACGGATATTGACATGCAGGAAAAAATGATGTTTGTTTCCACGGATTCAGGTGATGTTTGCTACGAGTTTGCAGAGCTTGATGAGCTTGTTCCTGCTTACGCAATTTCCGTTCACAAAAGCCAAGGCTCGGAATATCCCGTTTGCATTGTTCCTCTCTTGACGCAACATTACATAATGCTTCAAAGAAATTTGCTCTACACCGCTGTCACAAGAGGTAAAAAACTTGTCGTGCTTGTTGGCTCAAAAAAAGCACTTGCAATAGCTGTTTCAAACAACCAAACAAAGGTGCGTTGGACACGGTTAAAGGAACGATTAAAAAGCAAGATAATGGATTCGGAATTTCAGCCATAGGCATAACAAACCATTAGCCATAAGCGCGTGGCTTTGCCATGCTAACATTACAAATGTTGCCAACCAATCGCACTTCGCCCCTTTGGGGCTTGTGTTCTTGGGGCAGTCCTTAGCGAGGCTGTTTTCAATCATTTGCATCGTTGCTATGCTCCTTGCAAATAATGAAGCCCAGCCGAAGCGAAATGGCAAAGCCATTTCTTACATAAAAAATGTTCACTTTT
>CALELF010000041.1 GCA_937902895.1 uncultured Synergistaceae bacterium
AAATACTGGTAAATTTCTACGAATTTTACTCTTGACAAAAGTCACTTCATAACAGAGTTGAGAGTGGAGAATTGAGAATTAAGGTGTACCACTTTGTGGTAGGAATTATACAGTGAGGCTATGCCTCACTACAATAAGTTTTTGCAAAGCAAAAACACCGAAATTCTCAATTTTCAATTCTCAATTTTCAATTTTACTTGTTTCAAATTCTTCGTATGTAATTGTCTTGCGGGCAAGCTCCACGCACCCGAGTGTTTCGTTTTGGATAATTTCCACTTGCCACAGGCGCGACATTTCAAGCATTGCCATTATTGTTATTATCAAATTTTTGTGGTTTCTTTCTGTCAAAAATTCTATCAAGGGGCGTGGCTCATCTGACAACATTTCGTAGAGTTCTGTCATTCTTGCTTCTATTTGTTGTTCATCTGGCACAGCGGCATCTGGAATTTCGTCCCACGAATCGTCAAAATATTCATCGTCGTTATTTGCTCTCATTCGCTCTTCATAGAGATAAAGCAATCTCCACCATTTGCTTGCAAGAAATTCCACATCTCCGATGTCGTAAGAAAATTTTTCCTCTTCTCCTGCACCGCGAGCAAAGTAATTTTCTCTTTCTGCCTTGGCACGAGCAAGCCAAGTGGCAGCAATGCGGTATGGCTTGTAGCGAGCTATCACCGCTTCTATGTCAATTTCCGGCTCTTGCTCATCATAAAAATCGTCAAGCTCCGGTTCTGGCTCTTGATTGGCAGGGTTTAAGCTTTTGCATTTACGAAGAATGAGACGTGTGGCAAAATTGAAAAATTCGCCAAGCTCCTCAAGCGTAACATTTTGCAATTTTTTGAGGAAGGCAACATATTGGCTGACAACTTCCACGAGGCTAACTTCAAGTGCATTTAATTCGCGGCTATCAACCATTGCGCAAAGCAAGTCCAGCGGTCCAGAAAAGTTTGACAAGGCAATGACAAAATCGCGACTCTTGTCCTCTTCCTGCTCCGTCTTTTCCTTTTTTCCCGCTTTTTCCGCTTCTTCTGCTTGCTTCGCTTCTTCTATTAAATCTGTTTGAGTAATTTCTTCCATAAAATTTCTCCTAAAGCCCACCAAATAACAATGAAGTATATAGGAAAAGCAACGATTTGTCAAAGTAGATACAGGCTAAAATAATGAGTAGCAATTATCAAAATTTTGCTTGCAAAAATTGTGTTTATTGTTATAATTCTCGCGGTTAGTTATGGTCTTATTAGTGAACTATGAAGAAAAGGCTTGAAAAAAAATGAAAACAAAAAGTAAAACATATGTAATAAATGCAGTGATAGCAACATTCTGCCCCCCTACAGTTTTACCAAGAAATTAGCCGTAACAACAATACTACAGCATATTATTAACAGTACTAGGCATAGAATTTGGATCTAATTTTTCTATGCCTAGTACTGTTGTGTTTTTATACAAAAAGTGACTAAGATAAAGATCTATAACTTCAATAAATGGAGACATTAAACAAAATGAAAAACCCATTATTAGATATCGTTGTTCCATCTTATAACGAAGAAAAAACAATTCCTATATTTTACGCAGAGATACTAAAAATACTACCACTTCTACCGTATCAGGATATTGAATTTTTGTTTGTTGACGATGGCTCATGTGATAACACACTAACTGTAATTAAAGAATTGGCATCAAAGGACAAACGGGTAAAATACATCTCATTTTCTCGAAATTTTGGCAAGGAGTCAGCAATATATGCAGGATTGCAACATGCAAAGGGTGACTTTGTTGTAGTAATGGATGCGGATTTACAAGACCCTCCCAACCTACTTCCCGAAATGTATAACACACTGCTAAAAGGTGAATATGATGCTGTTGCAACTCGTCGTGTAACAAGAAGCGGAGAACCACCAATTCGCTCTTTTTTTGCAAGAATGTTTTATCAACTCTTTAACAAGATGTCAAAAATTGAATTGGTAGATGGTGCTCGTGACTATCGTTTTATGACTCAAAGGTTTGTGAATGCAATTCTTACCATGAAAGAATACAATCGCTTTTCCAAGGGACTTTTTTCATGGGTCGGTCTTAAACAAAAATGGCTCGAATTTGAAAATGTTGAGCGTGTCGCTGGCGAAACGAAATGGTCGTTTTTGAGTCTGTTGAAGTATGCCATGTTAGGGATAACATCTTTTACAACCTTTCCGCTTCAAATTTCAACATTCGCAGGCATTGTATTTTTAATCCTTTCTCTGTTTACACTACTATTCTGGGTAATTAAAGCTTTTATTACAAAACATTTTTTTGGAAGATTTACGATAATCATAGCTACTATGCTTTTTGTAGGTGGCACAATTCTTGTTTCACTTGGTATTATAGGACAGTATTTGAGCCAAATTTTTACAGAAGTCAAATCTCGCCCTATCTATATTATTGGTGATGCAAATATTGCTGAGCAAGGAAAGCAAGGTTAAATCGTTTGTTATACGTGTTTTACAATACACAAAAAATATAAAATTTTTCTAATTTAGAGGAGGAACAAGAGTATAATGTTGCACTTCCAAGAAAGGTTAAATCAACTAAAAACTACTATTAAAGGAAAATACATACAGTGTTTCTATAAGAAATGGTTGCACACCGCTTGGTTTGTTTTATTAGTAATAACTATATTTACATTGCTTTTTATATTAAATCGCATAACCCCTTGGATAGCTGATGATTTTTGTAAAGGGCAAATGGTATTGTCTTTTAGATCCTTCTCAGACTGGTTTAATAATATCTATAATTTTTATTTTAGTTGGGGTGGTCGTATTTGGGGTGAGCTTTTTGCACTGATTTCGTTGGCAATTCCCAAATCACTATATAATATTTTGAACACTCTTGTTTATATGATTGTTGTGCTACTCATATATTTTAATATCCTTGGCAAACAAAAAATTTCTGTCTCCTTGCTCTTGGGAATCAATTTTTCGCTATTTGCTTTTTTACCAGCCTTTGGACAAGATATCTTGTGGATTTCTGGTTCTGCTAATTATTTGTGGTCTAGCCTGACCCCTTTGGCATTTTTAGTATGTTGGCGTCTTTATTATCAGCAACCATATCAGATTTTTTCAAATCCAATTTTCATTAGTGCTATAGCAATTCTGGGTCTGTTTGCAGGATGGATGAACGAAAATGTATCTATTGCAATTTTGTTTTTGCAAATCTGTTTTCTCTTATACTATAAAATGCGAGACAACAAAATTCCTGCTTTTGCAACTGTAGGAATTGTATGCACATTTATAGGAATGTTGTTTCTAAATCTTGCCCCTGGAAATTTTGCTCGCTTTGCATTGTTCGAGCCACGATCTGTTGGGTCTTTTATAGAAGATGCCATTAGAAATTCTATTGCTTTAGCAGAAACTGCCCCTGTTTTACTCATCCTTTTGATTGGGTTTTTAATTAAGGGTAAAAGTAAAAACAAAATATTGTCATGCATTTATGCTTCAACATCTTTTGTAACTTGCATAGCCTTTACTGCAGTAGCACATATTGGCGGACGGGTTATGTTCATGCCCATTGTGTTGTTAATTATTGCTGTAGGTATTCTTTATGAGGATGAATTTGCCGATATAGACGTTATGGACAGGGTATTTCGTATCATAACTGCAACAATCTTTGTGATTGCCATGGCTTCATTATTTAGCAATGCACGGACAGCCATTGAAGATTATAATGTGCAATGGCAAGAGAATGTAAGGATTATTGAAGCATCTAAAACTGAGGGGAATCTTGATGTTATTGTTAATTCCAATGTGCCTAAAAATAAATTCTGTGCTGCTTATGGACTAGATGACATTAAAAAAGCTGATGAAATCCATCATTGGGTAAATGATGGTGTCGCTAGATACTTTAAGATACATACAATTCACAGTGCACACATTAACAAATGATACGAAAGCAGAATTAAAAAAAACAGGCAGTGAGGCGTAAGAGATTTCTTATGCCTCACTGCTGTTATTTTTACAAAATTTTACAAAAATTTTCTAGCCTTTCAATGTCCGACGGTTCGTCAATATCCATCACTTCAAATTCACCCTTTGCTTCCAGTCGTTTAACAACTCCGCTGTTTGATTTTATGATCGCATTTCCGCCACTGTCTTTTGGAAGGCTTCGCAAATCATCATAAAATTTCTCTGGAAAAATAACGGGCGTGTAATCTGCTCCGTCAAAAGACACTCGCCAAATTGAGCCCTTGTCGTTTTGCCAAGAGAGCGCAAGAGCCGTCAAGGTTTCTTCTGTCACAAGCGGTTGGTCTGCTTGCAAAAAAATGTAGCCCTGCTTCTTGCCCAGTGCCTCAACCCCAAGCCGAACTGTATCGTTCTTGTAGGACAAATCATGCAGGACAAAATTTGCCTTGTAAATTTCACAGAGTGTAGCTATTTCCTCATAGCGTGTTATAACAATGGACTTTTCAAAAATTCCAGAGAGTTTACCTAGCTTTTCTATCGTATGGGCAATGACGGGGTTTCCCGCCAAGCTTGCCATTAACTTATTGCTACCAAACCGTATTGAAATCCCAGAAGCAAGGATAATACTGCAAAGCCCACTAACGGGATTATCCAAATCAACCACAAAAGTATCATCACGAGAAAAAAGCCTTTGCAAAAATTTATAATCGTCTTTTCTTACACAGGCGACAATATTTTTGACATCAAAAAGTTTCTCTAACTCCTTGCAATAGGCGAAACATTCGCATTCCAAAAAACCTATTTCGTCAATCGCTACTTGTTGTTCTTTTGAGGAAATGCAATTTTTTAGCAACTGGACACCCTTTGTTTCTATATTTTCAATGCAGGGTGTCATTTTTTTTTCGCCTTCAAGCCGATTTCCAATTTGGAATTTAACTTCCTCTGCAAAATCTGATATTGTAACACTTGCGTTATTTTCTTTTCGTGATTTTATTCCGCAAGTTATTTCGCTTGTTAAGGAATCAAACAAAGTTGTCTTGCCACGACCACGAGAGCCGGTTATCAAAATGTGACGTTTGCCATTTATTTTACTCGCTTCAAATGCTCGTTTCACTGCTTCTTTCGTGATGCACATTATGCTTCCTCTCGCAACAAAACAAACTGCTCTTTTCCCTGTTTATTTTGGCACAGATGCAAGCTTAAATTGCCGAAGATGTTTCTCAAATGTTCCTCTATTTCTTCTCTTGGCGTGGTTTTGGGAGAAATCACCGCTTCCACCTTTCCGCCACGGGTGAATAAAATTTTGTCACAGTTGTTTAAGGCAAGTTGCGGGTCGTGCAATGTAACAATAGCCCCTCGTCTGTCCTCACTAACCCAATTGCGGATTTTTGCAAGCATTTTGTATCTCTCGCCAAAATCCAAGGCGCTCTCCGGCTCGTCAAGAAAAATAATGTTTCTTTTATACACGAGGGTGCGTGCCAAGATTACGAGTTGTTTTTGCCCCTCGCTTAATGTTTGGTAATTTGCATCACACAGATGTGCAAACCCAACATTTTCAAGAGCTTTTTTTGCAGACTCTTTCATCTTTTCGCTTGGCGATTCAAGAAGCCCTAAATATGGATTAAAACCCATAAGCACAACATCAAGGCAAGAAATATCAAGCGAAATGCCACTACGCTGTGGAATGTAACTGCAAACCTTCGCACGTTCTTGAATGGACATAGCCAAGAGGTCTTGCCCAAGCAAAAGGCAACTTCCTCTGGACGGCAAAGCACCACACATAGCCTTTAAGAGCGTAGTTTTTCCGCATCCGTTTGCTCCCAAAATTCCAAGAATTTCATTTTGCTCCATTTCAAAGGACAAATTTGCGATAATTTCTTTCGTTCCGTATGAAACAAAAAAGTTTTTCACTTCAAAAAATTTAGCGTTGGAAAATGTCATCTCAAACGCTCCTGATGTAAGGTCAGCCAAATGAGAAATGGCACACCGAGAATACTCGTAAAGATACTAATGGGAAGCTCGCTTTTGGCAAGTGAGCGTGCCAAGATGTCAGAAGCAATAAGCAAAAATGCACCAATCACGCCAGCCATAAACATTGTAGAAAGTTTGTTATTTTTTATCAGCTTTCTTGCAATGTGCGGAGCAACAAGCCCGATGAAACTAATCAGCCCCGTCATACTGATAACGCTTGAAACACAGAGGGTAGCAAGAAACAAGACAACAAGGCGAACGCCTTGAACAGAAACGCCAAGACTGCGTGCTTCGTCCTCATCACTGGAAAGCAAAATCAGTTGCCTGTGCAACGCAAACAAAATGATAGAGGTAACAGTCATCACAACAACAGACCACCAAAGTCTGTCTATTGAAACATTGCTAAGGCTTCCCATCATCCAGTATTCAATGGAAGCAAGGTGGCTTTCTGGGTCTGCCAAAAGCTTTAAGGACATAAGGATTGTTTGTGCGAGGGCGTGAACTGCAATCCCCGCAAGGACAATAGAGCTTTTTCTGCTGTTTTTGTCAAAGTAAGAAAACCAAAGGACAAGGGCAACTGCACAAAGTGAACCAACAAAGGAGCAGAAAGTAACAGCCAGCGTTCCGCCAAAGAACAAAATTCCTGCCGCCGCTCCGGCGCTAGCACCGGAAGAAACGCCAATAATGCTAGGCGAAGCCAAGGCATTTTTGAACACAATTTGAAACACAAAGCCACAAAGTCCCAGTGCAAAGCCCCCAGCAAGAGCAGTAACAGTGCGCCCAATGCGAAGGGTATAAAAAATCTGCCATTGCATTGCGTCCAGCTTGGCTAACTCATCAAAAGAAAAATGATACTTGCCAATAAAAAGACTCAAGACTGCAAGGGCAAGAGTTAAAACAAAAAACAAAGTGCATAAAATCTTATTTTTCATATTCAAATCCGTAAAATTCCTTGTAATATTCCTTCACAGTTTTTTCAAAATATTCATTGCTAACCTTATCAGGATACATTTTTGAAGCAAGCCAAAGGGAGCCTAGAATACCGGCAGGAATTGGCGTGTCCCATGCTTCTATGTAGTTTGGCATTTTGAAAACTTGCTTGCTCTTTACTGCACGACAATTGGCAAGGCGCTTATCACTCAAGACGTCTTGCACGTCAAACCGTGCATCTGCTGCAATTACGATGACTTCCGGATTCCAGGCAAGAAGCTGTTCATAGCTTATACGAACCCAAAGCAAATTGGCAATTTCGTCTGCCACATTTTTACCGCCTGCCATAGCCACCATATTTGACTGAGACATATTTTTACCAAAGGTCATGAGAGGAGAGGGAACGCCTGTTACATAGACTTTTTTGCCATTTTTTGGCAGGGTTGCAAGGAAATCCTTTTGCTTTTTTGCAAAGGCGTGGAATTTTTTTGCTCGTTCCTCTGTGCCCGTTGCACGAGCAATTATGTCTATCATTTCTTGACATTCCTCAAAACTCTCTGGACGAATAAGCAAGACCTTTATGCCTAGCTTTTCAAGAGAGGGAACGACGGACGCAAGCCTTTGAGGCAGGATAACAAGATCCGGCTTTAAGGCAATGCATTTTTCCACGTCAAAATTCTTTGACGTCCCCGTGGTGGGCAAATTCCAAAGACGTTTTGCACAAAGCCCATATATTGCTCTTTTTCCTGCCTGCCCCTTTGCTTCAATAGCAACAATTTTATCCTGCAAGCCGAGAGCGATCAATGCGCTTGTTGAAATATAATAACCACTAACGATACGCTCAATGGGCTTTTCAATAACAACTTTTCGCCCCGCTTGATCTGTAAGGGCAATGGAGAAAGCTCCGTCACTATTCTCTATAGATGCGTCATTTCTCTTATTAAACGCAAAAAACGCTCCAATAAAAAGCACACACACAGAGATAATTATTATAAAATATGATTTTTTCATCACAGACACCCCATAAATTATTGATGACAAAATTATAGCATTATATCCTTATGCGTGCAAGAAGCTGTCACATAGAACAAAAAAAATCAACACTAACTGTTTGACAAGACAGCTTTTTATGGTATCCTACTAATGGTTTGAAAAAAAAAGAAAGAGGAGATAAAAATGCTTACCTTTAAAAATTATGTCCGCGTCAAGTCACTTGACGAAGCATACGAACTTAACAAAGCAAGAACCAATAAGATTATCGCCGGTATGATGTGGCTTCGCATGAGTTCTCTTCCGCTTCAAAATGCCATAGACATTTCTGACCTTGGGCTAGACAACATTGAAGAAACAAACGAGGAATTTTCCTTTGGCGCAATGGTAACACTCCGCCAACTTGAAACAAACAAGTCTTTTTGCGACTACACAAATGGTGCAATAGGCGATGCACTTCGCAATATCGTTGGCGTTCAGTTTAGAAATATGGCTACTCTTGGTGGCAGCATTTGGTCACGCTTCGGTTTCTCCGATATCATGACACTTTTTGCTTCCATGGATTCCTTTGTAGAACTATACAAGGGCGGACTCATTCCAATGTCAGATTTTATAAAATCAAAGCAGGATAATGACATTTTGACTCGCATCATCGTCAAAAAAACTTCTGCTAAATTTATATATAAATCAATGAGAAACCAAAAGACAGATCTTCCTGTTTTGACCTGTGCCGTTTCCTGCCTTGCAGGCAATTATAGACTTGTAATCGGTGCAAGACCAGGAAGAGCAATGATTATAAATGACGAAAAGAACCTTTTACAAGGCACTTTAACAAAAGAATCTGTCAAAAATTTCGCCTCTTACGCAGAAAGTGTTACACCAACTCAAGGCAACATGAGAGCCAGTGCAGAGTATCGCTCACACCTTGTAGGTGTCCTGACTGGGCGTTGCTTGAATGAATTAGGAGGGCTACTCTAATGGAGATAACATTAAACCTTAACGGAAAAATGCTGACAACAACAATTGAGCCAGACGACACTCTCTTTTCCATGCTGAGAAACAACGGGTGCTTCAGCGTAAAATGTGGCTGTGACACTTCTAACTGTGGACTTTGCACTGTCTTGTTTGACGGACGTCCGATTCTTTCCTGCTCTTGTCTTGCAGCCCGTGCTGACGGACACGAGGTTTACACCTTGGAGGGTTTGCAGGAAGAAGCAAAGGAATTTATAAGCTTTATTGCAGAGCAGGGAGCGGAGCAGTGCGGTTTTTGTAATCCCGGTTATGTCGTTAATACCGTTGCGCTTCTTCGTGAAAACAAAAACCCCACAGATGAAGAAATCAAAGAATATTTGGCAGGTAACCTTTGCCGTTGTTCTGGCTACGAGGGGCAACTGCGTGGCATTAGGAATTTCTTGAATAGCCGTAAAGGATAAGGGGGGTGCACAGATGAAAACGGAAGAATTAAAGGTAGTAAATAAAAGCATAAAAAAAATACAGGGAGAGGATCTTCTTCTCGGCAAACCTGGCTTTACAGATGACTTTGCACCACAAGATGCGTTAATTGTAAAATTGCTAAAAAGCCCCTACGCTAATGCAATTATAAAAACAATCAACACATCTATTGCAAAGAAAATCCCCGGCGTGGTTGATATTTACACATGGGAAGATGTCCCAAAAAATCGTTTCACCACAAATGGCTTAACCTATCCTGAGCCATCTGCCTATGACAGACTCATTCTTGACAGACACCTACGTTTTATTGGCGACCCTGTCGCAATAGTAGTTGCGCAAACAGAAAAAATAGCGTTAAAAGCCATGAAGCTGATAAAGGTCACATACGATGTGCTGGAAGCTGTAATTGATTTTAGGAAAGCAAAGGACAACCCTGTTATCGTTCACCCAGAAGATGACTGGAGCATTCCCTTTGACACACATCCGTCAAGCAAGGGAGCAACACTAGGTGCAGACCAAAAGCGAAATCTTGTGGCAAGTGGCGTTCATTCTGACGGTGATGTAGAGGCAGTATTCAAAACTTGTGATGTCGTTCTTGAACGCACATACAGCATGAAAGCATTTAGCCAAACACCTATGGAAAACTTCTCAACCTTTACCGAAATTGACAAAATGGGAAATCTAAAGGTTGTTTCTTCCACACAAGTTATTTTTCATTGCAGACGCATATTGGCAGCTGCACTTGGCATTCCAGTCAGCAAACTGTATGTTGAGCGTCCTCGCATTGGGGGGGGATTTGGCGCAAAGGGCTCTGTTGTGTCAGAAATTTATCCAGCTTTTGCTACATTAAAGACTGGCAGACCATGCAAAATGATATATACAAGAGAAGAATCTATGACCATCGGTTCACCACGACACGCAACAGATGTTACCGTACGCATTGGTGCTATGAAAGACGGAACAATACGCGCTTTTGACCTTTACACGCTCTTAAACGCCGGAGCGTACAGTGAACAGACATTCACTGTTGCATTGTTAGTTGGTCACAAATCTATTCCTCTTTACACAGCAAACCTTGAAGCCTATCGCTTTGCCTTTGAAGCCGTATATACCAATCTTGAATCTTCTGGGGCATATCGTGGATATGGTGCAACACAGGGAACATTTGCGGTAGAAACTATTGTGAATGAGTTGGCAGACAAGCTAGGCATTGACCCCATTGAAATAAGAAATAAAAACATGTTGCGTGAGGGTATGTTGATGAAATCCTACGACAGCGTCGAGGTAGCAAACGCATGTGCACTCGACCGTTGCATGGAGCATTGCAAAAAAATGTTCAACTGGGACGAAAAATATCCCGTACGTGATATGGGGTCGGGGCGTATCCGAACAGCTGGCGTTGCAATGTCTGTGCAGGGCTCTGGCATTCCTGGTCGTGACATCGGCGGTGCTACAATAAAAGCACTGGAAGATGGCAGCTTTGCACTCACAATTGGCGTGGCAGACCTCGGCACTGGCTCTGACACTATCCTCGCACAGATGGTTGCGGAATGCATGGAGTGTAGCGTTGACAAGGTTCAAGTGTATGACCCAGGCACAGACTTTTCACCATACGATTCCGGCTCATACGCTTCCGCAGGAACATATGTTACAGGGCAAGCTACAGTCAACGCTTGTGAAAAATTAAAAAAGATTCTCCGTTTAGCTGCAGCAGAAGCATTAAATTGTAATTTGGAAGACACTATTTACAAAAATGCCGGTGTGGAATGTAAAACAAACGGGCAATGTTTGAGTGTAGGCGAGCTTGTTTACAAGAGTCAAAATGATTTCCTGTGCCCTGTGTCTGTAACGGAACAATATTCAGCAAGTGTTTCCCCACCTCCATACATGGTAGGCATGGTGGAATTGGAACTTGACAAGGCAACAGGACACATTGAAATACTTGATTACTGTGCTGTTGTTGACTGTGGCACTCCAATTAACCCTGCACTATGCAAGATACAAACGGAAGGCGGTCTTGCGCAAGCAATAGGGCACACCTTGACAGAAAATGTTACCTATACAGAAGCAGGCCAAATAATGGAAAGCTCGCTCATGCAATATAAAATCCCAACAAGACTTGATGTCGGACACATGAGGGTAGAGTTTGAAAGTAGCTACGAACCAACAGGACCCTTTGGAGCAAAATCTATTGGCGAAATAACAATTAACACCCCAGCTCCTGCAATTGTTCAAGCTATTCACCGTGCAACAGGCGTATGGCATAGAGACTTACCTGTAACACCAGAAAAAATCGCAATGTCTGTAAAAGGAAAAAATTAGCCATAGAGAACATAAAAACTAAAAAGATAAAAAACGAGGATTAGATGCCTTAGATGCAAAGCGGTTGGGTGCAAAAGAAGCGGAGGTGGACTAGTCGTCCATCGAGCATTCTTTTGTATCCAACCGCAAAGCAGATAAGGTATATAATCCTCGTTTTCTTGTAAATTAAAATCTTGTCTTTATACTATTACTTCGGCGGTTAAATATTGAAGATTTTTATATCAATTTACGCTAAAATTT
>CALELF010000042.1 GCA_937902895.1 uncultured Synergistaceae bacterium
GAGGTCGGCTACTCAAATAATGGGTAGCCTCCTACTCGATTGTCCTATATGTTCTTTTATGAAAAAAAACAATCAAAGTAAAAAAAAATCAAAAAACCTCTTGTTTGATTTTTATTGATGTTATATAATATCAGCGTTTAGTCAAAATTGGTTAAAAAATATCACAAAGGTGGTGTTAATATGAATATACAAAAATTTACACAAAAGTCACAGTTGGCACTTGGTGCAGCAAAGGATCTCACAAACAGCCTTGGTAACAACGAGATGACCACAATGCACCTTGTTTACGCTCTTTTAACACAGGATGAGGGGCTAATTCCGCGCATCTTAACAAAAGCGGGACTTGAGGTTACGAGTCTTGCCAATGCTGTTAAATCAGAAATTGACCGCTTGCCGAAGGTTAAAGGAGCAAGAACAGAACAGCTTTACATCACGCAGGAGTTAAACAAGATTTTAACTTCCGCAGAGGAAGAAGCGGCGAATTTCAAGGATGATTATGTTTCTGTTGAGCATTTGTTCCTTGCGGTGCTTGGTAATGTAGAAGCGACTTCACCACTAGGCAAGATTTTTTCTGCTTTTGGCATTACAAAAGAAAATTTTATGCAAAGCCTTGTTGCAGTGCGTGGAAATCAGAGGGTCACAAGCGATAATCCGGAAGAAAAATATGAGGCACTCGAAAAATGGGGACGTGACCTTGTTGCTGCTGCGCGTGAAAACAAGCTAGATCCTGTCATTGGTCGTGACGAGGAAATTCGCCATACAATTCGCATTTTGAGCAGAAAAACAAAGAATAACCCTGTTTTAATCGGTGAGCCAGGTGTTGGTAAAACCGCAATTGCCGAGGGGCTTGCCATGAGAATTATGAAGGGGGATGTGCCAGAAAATTTGAAAGACCGCACAATTTTTGCCCTTGATATGGGAAGCCTTATTGCCGGTGCAAAGTATCGCGGAGAGTTTGAAGAGAGATTAAAGGCTGTGTTGGACGAAATTAAAAAGTCCGAAGGGCGAATTATCCTCTTTATAGATGAACTGCACACGATAGTTGGAGCAGGAAAAACGGAAGGCTCAATGGATGCGGGAAATATGTTAAAACCACTTCTTGCTCGTGGAGAGCTCCATTGCATTGGTGCCACAACGCTTGATGAATACAGAAAATATATTGAAAAAGATGCTGCACTTGAAAGGCGTTTTCAGCCTGTATTGGTGGAGGCTCCAAGCGTGGAAGACACAGTGTCTATCTTGCGTGGTTTGAAGCAACGCTTTGAGGTGCACCACGGAGTCCGCATTTCTGACAATGCACTTGTTGCTGCTGCCTCTCTCTCAAACCGCTATATCACAGATAGATTTTTGCCAGACAAGGCAATAGATCTTATTGATGAAGCCTGTGCCATGATAAGAACGGACATTGACTCTTTACCTTCAGAGCTAGATGCTGCAAACAGACGTGTTATGCAGCTTGAAATTGAAGAAACTGCCTTGAAATTGGAAGAAGACGAAGAAAGCAAAAAGAGGCTAGAAACCTTGCAAAAGGAACTGGCAGACGAAAGAGAAACGGCTCGTGCCTTGACGGCTCAATATGAAAAAGAAAAAGAAGAAATTGGGCACATTCGTGGAATCAGAAAACAAATTGAGGAAATAAAACATAAGATAGAAGAAGCAGAACGTGCCTATGACTTGAACACAGTCGCAAGTTTGAAATATGGCGAGCTTGCAAGGCTTGAAAATGAATTAAAGGAAGCAGAACAAAAGTCCGAGGAGCAAAAGACTGGATCAAGGCTCTTGCGTGAAGAAGTTACAGAAGACGAAATTTCTGAAATTGTTGCACGCTGGACAAAAATTCCTGTTTCTCGCCTTGTGCAGAGTGAAAGGGAAAAGCTCATAAACCTTGCGGACATTCTACACCGCCGTGTTGTTGGTCAGGACGAGGCAGTTGACCTCGTGGCAGATGCTGTCCTTCGTGCTAGAGCTGGCATTAAAGATCCATCTCGCCCGATAGGTTCATTTATCTTTATGGGTCCAACCGGTGTTGGCAAAACAGAGCTTGCAAAGGCTTTGGCAGAAGCATTGTTTGACAGTGAGGATAACATTGTTCGCATAGATATGAGCGAATATATGGAACGCCACAGTGTATCACGCCTTGTTGGAGCTCCTCCGGGATATGTTGGCTATGACGAAGGTGGACAGCTTACAGAAGCAGTTCGTCGCGCCCCATATTCTGTCGTCCTTTTTGACGAAATTGAAAAAGCACATAGTGATGTCTTTAATATTATGTTACAAATCCTTGACGATGGCAGAATTACGGATAGCCAAGGGCGTACTGTGAATTTCAAAAACACAGTAATAATTATGACAAGCAACGTTGGCGCAAATGACTTGATAGAAGGTTTGCAGGAAGATGGCACAATGAAATCCGATGCAAAAGAAAAAGCAATTACGTTACTAAAAAGTCACTTCCGCCCAGAATTCATAAACAGGCTTGACGAAATAATTTGCTTTAATCCTTTGACAAAGGCAGATATGAAGTCTATCCTTGCTATCATGGTGCAGGGCTTGCAGAAACGCTTGGAAGAACAAAAAATTTCTCTTGTCATTACTAATGAAGCACAAGACCTAATTGCAATAAATGGGTATGACCCAATTTATGGGGCACGCCCGTTAAAGCGCTACATACAACGCGCAATAGAAACTCCAGTGGCTCGTGCAATCATCAGTGGGCAGGCAAAAGGCGGCACCACAATAACAATAGATGCCAAAAATGGCGAATTAGTGTATAATTACAACGTAGATTAAACGAAGGAGTAACAAAATGGAAAAACATGAATTTCAAGCCCAAGCTCGTCAAGTCTTGGACTTAATGATTAATTCTGTCTATTCAAATCCGGATATTTTTATTCGAGAGTTGATTTCAAATGCGAGTGACGCAATAGACAAACGACGCATTGAAGCGTTAGAAAATGGTAAGACGCCGGAGGAAGGGCGTATTACTCTTGTCATCAATAAAGATGCAAAAACCCTTTCCTTTATCGATAATGGTGTTGGTATGGATAAGGACGACCTTGTTGCCTTCCTCGGCACAATTGCAAACAGTGGAACAAAGGAATTTGCAAAGGCCATGAGTGAAGCAAAGGGCGATGCAAAAACGGCAGAAAACCTTATCGGTCAATTTGGTGTTGGCTTCTATTCCGCATTTATTGCAGCGGAAGAAGTTGTTGTTGAAACTAAAAAAGAAGGTTGCCCGGCATATATTTGGACATCACGAGGAGACGGAAGTTACGAAATTGATGAAACGTCGCGTGAAATGGTAGGCTCAACCATTACCCTGCATTTAAAGGACAGAGGTGAGGGTAAGGACTACACAAGCAAATGGGATGTCAGGTCAATCATAAAAGAGTATAGCGACTTTGTTACATACCCAATATTCTTGGAAGAAGAGGGTGAAAAGAAGTCCGAAGAGGAGCAAAAAGAAGGGGCAAAGCCTGTGAACTCTATGCAGGCAATTTGGAAGCGTCCAGCAAAGGAGATAAAAGACGAGGAATATAAGGAGTTTTATCACCACCTTTGTCACGATTGGGACGAGCCATTAGACTGGTTGCACTACAAGGCGGAGGGCTCAAACGAATTTTCCGCACTTCTTTACATTCCAAAGCATCCACCAATGGATCTCTTCTATCCAGACAGCAAGCACGGAATAGACCTCTTTATAAAAAGAGTTTTTATAATGAAGGATTGTAAGGACTTAATTCCAAGCTATTTGCGTTTTGTAAAGGGTGTTGTGGATTCTGAAGACTTGCCCCTAAATGTCTCTCGTGAAATTTTGCAACAGGATATGCGGACTTCTGCAATAAAAAAATCTGTTGTGAAAAAGGTTTTGGAGAAATTGTCAAAACTACAGAAAAAAGAAGCAGAGAAATATGCTGAGTTCTGGAACACCTTTGGTATGGTCTTGAAAGAAGGGCTTATGCAGGACACAGCCAATCAGGAAAGCATCTTGAAACTTTGCGTTTTTGAAACAAGCAAGGGAGAAAAGACTTCCATTGAGGATTATGTGTTGCACATGGAGCCAGGACAGGAAAAAATTTATTACCTTGCTTCAACTGCAGGGGAATCCGTAATCAATAGTCCAAAGCTTGAGAGCTTCAAGAAACGTGGCTTGAATGTTCTTCTCTTGAAGGATCCAATAGATGAAATTTGGGTGCATAACGTGCCAAAATTTGACAAATATGATTTTGTCTCTGTGTCAAGCGAGGAAGCAGCTAAGGAAACAGGAGAGGAAGTCAAGGACGAAGGGCAGTATAAAGACTTTACAGATGAAATTAAGAAGTCTCTGGGAGACCTTGTGGAAGAGGTAAAAATTTCTCATCGACTCGTTGATTCACCTGTTTGCTTTACGCAAAAGGGTGAGGAAATTTCGCCACAAATGAGAAATTTCTTCAAATCTATGGGGCAACCTGTGCCGGAAGAAAAGAGAGTGCTTGAAGTGAACCCTGCAAACCCACTCATTAAGAAAATGATGGAAGATAAAGACAAGATTGTGGACTACTCAACAGTTCTTTACGCACTAGCTCAGGCAGCAGATGGTGAGAGCATAAAAAATGCTGCAGATTTCACTGCAAAACTAACAGCACTATTAACAAAATAATCTAAAAAAATAAAAGCGAGGCAAACCGAAAGGCTTGCCTCGCTTTTTATTTATGGGCTTTAGCCTGTTTCGCCTTTTGGCGAAACAAAAAACCACCCGCTATG
>CALELF010000043.1 GCA_937902895.1 uncultured Synergistaceae bacterium
TCAATTAAAATTTACCCTTTTCCTCAAATCCCCTAAAAAAACGTGAAGAACCTAAAATTCACGGCCCTTGTTTTGCTTCATTGCTCGTGCTATTTCTCTTTTGCTGTCACGCTCTGCTGTTGCATCTCGTTTGTCGTGCAGTTGTTTTCCTCGTGCAACACCAAGCTCGAGCTTTGCTTTTTTGCCGTCTTTTATGTAAATTTGGAGCGGAACAAGGGTTAAGCCTTTTTCCTTTACCTTTTGTTGCAGACGTAAAATTTCAATTTTATGTGCAAGGAGTTTTCGTGGTCGCAATGGGTCTTTATTGTAAATTGTGCCTGCCTCGTATGGACTGATGTGTACATTCCAAAGCCAAAGCTCGCCCTTTTCAATGGAGGCGTAGCCGTCTTTCAAATTGACTTGCCCAGCACGAAGTGATTTTATCTCCGTGCCAAAAAGCACAAGCCCAACTTCTATGGAAGAAAGAATTGTGTAATCATGACGTGCTTTTCGGTTTTGTGCTACGATTTTGTCTTCAGGCATCTTTTATCCTTTTTTTGTGGCGGAGTTACTAGAATTTAATACTACCACTTTCCTCCGCTAACGAGTAAAACTGCCAAAAGTATTGGAGCAACGAAACGGCAGATAAAAAGCCACACAGGATAAAATTTGAATTTTATTGTGCCACCGTTTGTGATTTCCTCTTTTGCACCTTTTGTCCATACCCAACCGACAAAAATGCAAATGAATATTGCTGTTACTGGCATAAGCCAGTTGTTTATAACAAAATCAGCGGCATCAAGGAAGCCTTTGCCAAAAATTTTGGGGATAAGTGGTGTTTCTGCAAGAGCAGAAGGCACACCAAGAGCAAAAACAACAAGTCCCATCACTAGTGTTGAGGTCTTGCGGCTCATTTTTAACTGGTCAATTCCATATGCAACAACAACTTCAAAAAGTGCAATAGCAGATGTAATTGCTGCAATAAAGAAGAGAATAAAGAAGGCAACAGCAAATACCTTGCCAAATGGTATCTGTGAGAACACTTTTGGAAGGGTAATAAATGTAAGACCTGGACCGACATTTGGCACAACGTTGAATGCTATGCAAGCAGGAAAGATTACAAGTCCGGCTAGGAAAGCAACAAGAGTATCAAGCTCAACAACTGTGCATGCAAGTCCAGTAATTTTTTCATCTTTTTTTAGGTAGCTGCCGTAAGTGATAGCAATTCCCATGGCAAGCGATAAAGAGAAGAAAGCTTGTCCGACAGCTGCGAGCATACCTTCTATTCCAAGTTTGCTAAAATCTGGCACTAGATAGAACTTAACTCCCGCTATGGAACCGGGTAAGGTAACGGATCTTGCTACTAAGACAAGAAGAATTGCGAAAAGACATGGCATAAGAATCTTGCATATTTTTTCAATTCCATTGGAAACGCCTTTGATAGTTATCCCAACTACAATCAGCATATTTATAAGATGTAGTGTAAGATTCAATTTTGGACTTTTGATAAGAGCCATAAAAAATACATCTTCAGACGCATTAGTTTGAATTGCTTTAAGTAGCCCGTCTAAAGCGAATTTTACATAATAAATTATCCAACCGGCAATAACAGAATAGTATGACAAAATAACAAGCGCAGCAATAAAGCCGAACCAACCAAAAATTGCCCAAAATCTTCCGCCAAGCTTTCTAAAAGAACCAACAGAGTCACTTCTTCCAGCACGACCGATAGCCCACTCAGCAATGGTGATAGAAATTCCAACGGAAAAAACAATAAGCAAATAAAATGCTAAAAAGGCAGCGCCTCCGAATTTTCCCGTTACATAAGGAAATCTCCAGATATTTCCAAGCCCTATTGCAGAGCCTGCTGCTGCCATCAAGAAACCAAAGCGGCTTCCCCATTGTTCTCTTTTTTCACTCATAAGAAACACTCCTTTTAAACAATATTGTTACAAGTGTAAATTTATATTTACCACTTTCCACCGTTGATTAGCAAAACAGTCAGTATTATTGGTGCTATAACTTTACAAATAAAAAGCCAAACTGGATAGAGCTTAAAGTCTAGCTTGCCTTTATTTGTTAATTCATCTTTTGCTCCCTTTTGCCATACCCAACCGACGAAGATGCAAATGCAGATTGCTGTTACTGGAATTAGCCAATTGTTTATGACAAAGTCAGCTGCATCTAGAAATCCCTTGCCAAAGATTTTTGGAATAAGTGGGGTTTCCGCCAAGGCTGAAGGAATGCCTAATGCAAAAACTAAAATTCCCATTACGATAGCAGACGCTTTACGACTTAACTTCATTTGATCAATGCCATATGCAACAACAGATTCAAATAGTGCAATGGCAGATGTAATGGCTGCAATGAAGAAAAGAACAAAGAAAGCAGTAGCAAAAATGTTTCCAAAAGGCATTTTTGCAAATACCCTAGGAAGTGTGATAAATGTAAGGCCTGGACCGGCGTTAGGCACAACTCCTATTGCCATACAAGCCGGAAAAATTATAAGCCCCGCAAGAAAAGCAATTAGCGTGTCAAAAAATACGACTATTGGTGCAAGGTGTATAATTTTAGCCTCTTTTCTAAGATAACTACCATATGTTACACCAACACCGGAAGCAAGTGATAGTGAGAAAAAAGCTTGAGCAGTGGCAGCAAGCATACCGTCTATTCCAAATTTGCTATTACTTCGGCTATTAAAAGTTGAAATTTTTAACAGTCATATTCAAGAATGTAT
>CALELF010000044.1 GCA_937902895.1 uncultured Synergistaceae bacterium
ACAGTGTAGCATAACCTTAAAAAAGATCTAAACACTACCACATTATTATACGAGACATAGAAAAGGTTAGGAAATTTTATCAGGATTTGTTCTGGGGTCAAAGGGTGTTGAGATTTTATGATCCTTATGGAAATCTGATTGAAGTGGGGACACCAATAGCGTAAAAATGAATAAAGAATTATCAGAAATGAAAATTGAAGAGTTATGGGAGTTGTTTCCGATTTTTCTTGTCGCACATCGTGAAAAGTGGAACGATGATTATAAGGAAATCGAGTCTGAGATACAGAAATTGTTATTAGATTGCAGTTCCCTTCGGATTAATCACATCGGAAGTACTGCTGTACCAGGGATATGGGCAAAAAACATTGTTGATGTGCTGATAGAGATTCCAAAGAGCAAGGATATTGAAAATGTTGCAGAAATTATGAAGCAGAACGGTTTCATAATCATGTCTGCAAATACGAGGAGAATCTCTTTGAATAAGGGATATACCACAGAAGGATTTGCAGATAAAGTCTACCATATTCACCTCAGATATGTTGGAGATAATGATGAACTCTACTTTCGTGATTATTTGAATGAACATCCAGATGTAGCCAAGGAATATGAAGCTCTTAAGCTCAACCTCTGGAAGAAGTACGAACACGACAGAGACGCATATACAAATGCAAAGACGAATTTTGTTCGCCGTTGGACACAAGAAGCTCGAAAGAAATATGGGAACAGATACTGCTAAATTTCAGCCTATCGATACATTTCCTCATAAATAAGGTTAGTTCAAGAGGGTAGAATTGAAAATAGTGAAATGCGTTAAGTCAAATTTGATAATAAACAATGGTGCGAAAATGATTAAGACAAAACGATTAAATATATATCTAGCCTCAGACGAACAAATGAAACGCATGATAGATGAAGAAACTATGCCAGAGCTAAAGGCAGCATATCAGGAAATGCTGGACGGCTGTCTTGCTCATCCAAATGACAGAGTATGGTATGCTATCTGGAATCTGGAGCTAAATGACGAATCTGGTTTGATAGTTGGTAATCTGTCTTTCAAAGGAATTGATGATGGCATTGTTGAAATTGGGTATGGGACATATCCAAAGTATGAAGGGCAAGGCTTTATGACTGAAGCTGTAACGGCTGTAGTTAAGTGGGCAGCTAATCAACCCTGTGTAAATAGAATTGAAGCGGAAGCAGAAGGAGGCAATGTTGCCTCTATACGGGTACTTCAAAAAGCAGGGTTCTTACCAACTGGTGAGGTTGGAAATGAAGGTCCACGCTTTGTTTTTTGTTAAGGTGGATAATAAATAAACAAGTGCAAAACATTTGACGTGTTTCCGCAATGTGAAGACAGTGGCACTGATATTAAACACGTAAGGGAAATAGCATAAATTGTATGCAGAAAAATTTATAGGGGAAACGCTATGGGAAAAATTGAGCAAAATAAGAAGCACTATAACATGTGCACTTTAAAGAGAGTACTTAAGCTCGGAAATACACAGGATTATGCTTCTTTTGCTTTCCAAGATACTGAAGTGTTAAAGCATGAAGACACTAACATGTCAGTGTATCGTGCTATCGTTGATGCTAATAAATTACACAAAGAGGACACTGCACTTATCTTCATGAACCATCGAATAACTTACAATAACCTTATTGCTCAAGCCGACAAAATAAGCGATATTATGACATCCCTTAATATCAAAAAGGGGGACTTAATCTTTCTTGGAGCAAACACCCCTCAGGCTGTTTCCATTCTTCTTGCATGTAGCAAAATCGGTGCTACAGCCATGATTCTAACACAGAGGACAACTCCAAGCCAATTTACACGGGCGGTTTTAAATACCAATATTCCATTAATGTTTTGTACAGATGATATATTTGCCCGTTTTTCTGAACATATTCCGATAGATAAACATGTGCGTGTTATCCTCATTCCTTTTGATATTCCTATTGGCGAAGATGAGTTAGATAAAAAATTCGACAAGGACACTCAAAATATCTGCACTTGGGATGCTTTTCTGAATTTCAAAATTACGAAGTATGCAGAGGAGATATACGGAGGAGATTTTCCTCTCACAATCTCTGCGACAACTGGATCAACAGGATCTCCCAAGGGGATTATATTGGAGAATAGAAGTTATATCGCATTAGAAAAAATGTTACGCCGTGCAGATTTTAACTGGCATCGTGGAGATATTATTGCTTCCACACTTTCTACTGGAGTAGTAACTGGGACCTCTCTATTACTTCTTGTTCCCTTAATGATGGGGCTCTGTGTTCTTCAACATCCACGTTACCCAAAAACAAATCCTTTTACAACTTTTCTCAAAAATGTAACCTTACAAAAGGCGAATATTCTTGTCTCTCCTCCTTCGTTGTGGCTTGCAATGATAGCTAATTGCTCTGATGATATTGATTTATCAAGTGTAAAACGCGCCTATACGGTAGGAGAATCAATTTCTGAAACTGAATACAACATTATTAACAATTTTCTTCACGAAAGAAACGCTACAGACAAACTTAGAAATATGTATGGGATGTCAGAAACCAATAGTATAGCCACATATTCCCCAAATACGCTTAAAAACCCTATTTGTGTTGGAATAGCTGCCCCATACAATATCATTTCAATTTTTGACCCCGATACACTTTGTGAGCTACCTTTTGACAAAATTGGTGAAGTATTCATCCATACACCGACCGCAATGCGTGAATATCTCTATGATTCTGAGGCAACACAAGAATTTTTTATCAAAGACAACCTTGGAAGGCAATGGGTTCGCACGGGCGATTTGGGAATGATGACTGGTGATGGTGAATTGATAATCCTTGGTCGTATTAGTCATAGGTTTGTCACAGCTAACGGCACTTGTATTTATCCCTATATGCTAGAACAAGTTCTGTTACAACATCCAGAGGTATCACGTATTAAAATGGTTAATACAATATACAATGGGGAAAATACTTATGCCATTCATGTTATCCCTAACAATTTGGCAGTGGATAATATAGAGCTTTCAGGAAAATTATTTGAGCTTCTTGCAAAATCTGATACTATCGCCACCCTTCCTAGGATAATAAAGATACGTGACAGCTTTCCAAAGAACCAAGGCGGCAAGGTTGATATGCAAGCGCTTGCACAAGAAACAGATGGCTTTATTGAATTAGATTCTCAATATAAGTAATTATTGAAATTGGGAAATAAATATTTTATAAAAGGAGATAACACATGAAAGAAGAATGTATGATTTGTAAAGCACCGCTCAAGTATCTTACGGAAGATACGGAAATGGAGTGTGCAATATGCCACAAAAAAGAGCTTAGCAAAGCTCATTGTGTGAATGGACATTACGTCTGCAATGAATGCCACACAAAGGGAATTGATAGCATCTTTGGTGTTTGCCTTGCAGAAACGTCAACAAACCCAATAGAAATTCTTAACAAAATAATGCTTCTTCCCTTCTGCCACATGCACGGTCCTGAACATCATATTATGGTTGGTGCTGCGCTCTTGACGGCATACAAAAACGCTGGCGGAGAGATTGACCTTGCCAAAGCACTGACAGAAATAAAAAACCGAGGACAAAGTATCCCCGGTGGTGCCTGCGGCTTTTGGGGTGCTTGTGGTGCAGGCATTAGCACAGGAATATTTATATCAATCATTACTGGTTCAACTCCACTTGCATTAGAGCCATTTGGTCTTTCTAATCGCATGACGGCAAAATCTCTTGCCGCAATCGGTACGATTGGTGGGCCTCGTTGTTGCAAGCGTGATTCCTATCTTTCAATTCTTGCCGCCATAGATTTTGTCAAAGAAAACTTCGGTATCAAGATGGAAAAAAGTGATGTATTTTGCAATTTTTCAGCACAAAATAATCAGTGCATTGGAACACGTTGCCCATTTTCAAAATGGAAAAGATAACAAGCTTGTTATTTGCCTTGCGTGACGAAAGCTATGCCACGTTTCAGGCAAAACTCACGCCAACAGTTGACAAGTCTCTTTTTATAGGAGTGCGAGTCCCAGACGTAAGAAAATTAGCTAAGAAGATTAAGGATGAGCCCTTTGTAGCGACATTTCTTCAGGAACTTCCACACAAATACTATGACGAGAATATGCTTCATGGACTGCTTATATCCGAGATGAAAGATTATGACAAAGCAATAACAGAAACTGATTATTTTCTTCCTTTCGTGGACAACTGGGCAGTATGTGATATTATGTCACCAAAGATTTTCAAGAAACATAAGTCAGATCTCATTGCTAAAATCAGAGAATGGGTGAAATCAAGTGAAACCTACACGGTAAGGTTTGGCATTGAAATGCTTATGTGTCATTTTCTTGATGATGATTTTTTGCTAGAATATCTTGAAATCCCTGCTACCGTAAGAAGTGATGAATATTACGTCAATATGATGATAGCGTGGTTTTTCGCCACTGCACTCGCAAAGCAGTGGAATAGCACTATCCCATACATTGAAAAGAATAGGCTTGATAGGTGGACACACAATAAAACAATCCAAAAAGCTGTAGAAAGTTACAGAATAACAGATAAACAAAAGGTATATCTGCGGACATTAAAGCAATGAGGGAATAGAAAAACAGTAAAAACAATATGTATATGCACAGCTTTACTATCGCAGTGAATATACTAACACTATATGAAGGGAATGAAATTTTGCTATGGACCATATCATTAAAACATTTCTTCAAACAGTCAAAGACCATGGAAATGAGCCTGCGGTTTCCGACGAATTTAGCACTTTTACATATAATGAACTATGTGAAGAAGCTAGATGTATTGCTGCTAACCTACAAAAAAATGGTGTTCATTACGGCAGCCGAGTTATTGTAGAAATTCCTAGAAGCAAAGAATATGGTGCTTGCCTCATTGGATGTTGGATAATGGGGGCAGTTGCAATTCCTCTTTCTGATGATTATCCAGAAGAACGTCTCAATTACATAAAAAAAGATTCTCGTTATGAGCTTTGTATAGACGAGGCTTTTATGCGGTCTATGGACAGGTCTCTTACAGTGGAGCCTATTATCGCTGATATGGAAGCTGAAGGCATCGTGATTTATACCTCCGGTTCCACCGGTAATCCAAAGGGCGTTGTGCACGATTTCTATTCGATGAGTGCCGTTGCAGCAAGAAATGCCGTTCATGACCATTCAGATAAGACAGAGAAAAATAATATTGTTGGGCTTGTTGCACCCTTTACCTTCGTTGTCGGAACTGGATTATTTCTTGCAGGATTGCGACTTGCCAAGCACATTGTAATTGTGCCTGATGAAATTCGCAAGGATCCGTATAAACTTGCAAAATATTATGATGATAACGACATAGAGTCCTCATTTGTTCCACCAAGAATTGTCGATTTTATGCTAAAACACAATAAATCGTTAAAAGTTATTTCCGTTGGTTCTGAGAGAATTACGAGCATATATTACAATGGGCACCCTGTTGTAATGAATGGTTACGGTGCAACTGAGCTCTTTGGTGGTGTGCTCGGCTTTGAGGTAGATAAACTCTATGAAAACACACCTATCGGGAAACCCATTGGATCAGAGAAAGCATACGTCCTAGATGAAAATAATAATCAGGTGGAAGTTGGCGAACTTTGCATTGCTGGATATGTTGCAAAGGGGTATCTCAATAGACCGGAAGAAACAAAAAAAGCCTTTGTGAAAAATCCGTTTGCCGACATAGATGGATATGAACGGATGTTCCGCACCGGGGATATTGTGCAACGCTTGCCAGATGGAAACCTTGTATTTATTGAGAGAAAAGACTGGATAATAAAAATCAACGGTCAGCGCGTGGAGCCACTGGAAGTGGAAAGCACTGTTCGGAGATTTCCAGGAATAAAAGAAGCTGCCGTTAAGGATTTTACGGCAAAAAATGGCATCACATACCTCGCAATATATTATGTTGTAGATGGCGATGTTACAGAAGAGAAGCTCAGAGACCACTGCAAAGCAAACCTGCCACATTACATGGTGCCAAGTTTCTATATCCGCATGGATGTCCTTCCGTTAAATCCAAACGGAAAACTTGACAGAAAAAATCTTCCAGAGCCGGATATTGCTGCTTATAAGCGAGAATATGTCGCACCGAAAAACAAGATAGAAGAAGCCATATGTAAAGCAATAGAGGACGTCTTACAATGCGGAAGAATTGGTCGTGATGATGACTTTTCCCTTTTGGGTGGAGACTCAATAAAAGCTATCGAAACAGTAAATGCACTTGCAGACTTGCCACTGAACCTTGAAATATTCTTCGAAGGAAAGACACCTGCTAGAATTGCACAATTGATAGAGAGCGGTGGTGCAGAAGAAATTGCATTTGAAAGAGTGCAAAAAGACGCATATCCTCTCACAGCTTCACAACTTGGCGTATATTTTGCGGTTGAGGCTGACCCAAAATGCCTCATGTATAACAACCCAATTAGCATTCCACTAAGTGAGCAGATAGATACAAAAAAATTTGCAACAGCTGTTGAAAAGGCAGTTATAAACCACAAAGCATATCAGTGCAAAATTGACATTGTTGGCGGCGTGCCATGCATGGTGCCTTGCAGTCAAGAATTTAAGGTTGAGCTTTGTAATGTCAGTGATATACAAAAAGCACTTCATGAGTTTATAAAACCCTTTGACCTTGCAAAGGGTGAACTTGTTCGTGCTTGTATTTTTGAAAACGGGGCAGAAAAGGTATTTGCCTTTGATGCTCATCACATTGTTTTTGACGGAACAACACTTTCTGTTTTGCTAAAAGAAATAAGCAGAAGCTATGATGGGCGTGATCTTTTTGAAGAAAGAACGTCTGCATTTGACATGTCAACCTACGAAGAAGTGTTGAAAGCATCGCAAAAATATGCAGATGCGAGGGAATATTACAAAAAAATATTTGACAGCATTGAGGTGTCAAACGATTTCCCGAATGATTTTGAAGATAAAGGAAGAGCTGAGCTTGACACAGTTGAGGTGCAACTTCCGCTTTTGCGTGAAGATTTGCTCAAATTCTTAAAGAGCAATAATTTTACAGAACACTCACTTTTCCTTTCCGCCTTTGCCTATGTGCTGGCAAAATTTAACGGCACAGACAAGGCACTTGTTTGCGTTGGCGAAAGCGGCAGACATACTTCTATGACTTTTAATACAGCCGGAATGCTTGTCAAAACCATTGCGCTTCCTGTTGACCTTAATGGTGAAAGTGACATCACTCGCTACATTTGGAAAATGCAAGAAATGTTCCGCAAAAACGCAAAAAATGACGTCTATCCTTTCACAGAACTTGCTTCAGAATATGGCGTTTCAAATGACTTTATGTTCGTCTATCAGAATGACGCATTCAATAGTCTCACTCTTGGTGAAGATAAATTCCCTGTAATAGGAATAGATAACCCCGATGCCATAAACAAATTGGTCTGCACCCCGTCAAACGGACAGTGAAATAAAAAAAATAAGATTTTAAAT
>CALELF010000045.1 GCA_937902895.1 uncultured Synergistaceae bacterium
TCAGAGAGATACTCCATATCTATTTCCTCAAAAAAACGTCTGAAATCTGCCATTGCACGACCTAATCCAACCCAGATAACATCTCCACGCTCTAAGTCAAGAACACATGTAGCATATTTATGTCCCTTATGGATAGCGAACTCGTCTACTGCAAGATATTTTGGTTTATATCCATCCTGCCTTGTTGACATGTCGCTTTTCTTAATGGAAGACTGCATTTCCTCAAGATGAATTTTGCGTATAGTATCCCAATGAATTCCTGTAATTTCACTTACAGATTTTATAGTCATTCCGTGGTTCAACAATGATTTAACAAATCTAGCAGCTCGTTCTGTAATACGAGTGCCAAGATGCTGAAATGGTATTTTTTCAGAAAATGTATGTCCACATTTTAGACAACGATATCTGTGGTAGTTGACGTGGACAGTTTGATAACAGTCTGAATCTAGAGGCATGTCTCGTAGTTGTTTTTCATGTCTGTCATAGATATGAACAGATCCGTTACAACAAGGGCAAAGAATTTCACGTGTTATCTGTTCGCTATACATATTCAAGGCAAGTGTATTAAATGTATTACCTTTAGAGAAAGAAACTCCAATTGCAATAAAGCTATTGATTTTAAACGAAATCTGGATATCATTAATAAATGAGAGCACGTAATTCATCCTTTCTGTTTTGAGTGTCGTAACTAAAACTTTAGGATATACGTGCTCTCTTTTCAATAGGTTATTTTATTAATCCCACACTTTTCCGTGATGAACCTTTTTTATTTGTGTTTTCTATGTCCTTTACTGCAAAGGTTTTTTGTGCGTTACTTCCTCCACCTTTGCTTTTGCATTTCCGTCGTTATAGGTTATTTGCAGGGTGTCGCCTTTTGACAGTTCTGCTACGCTCATAACGACGCGCCCATCTTTTTCTGTTAAAGCATAACCTCTGCCTAAAATTTTTAAAGGAGAAGAAGACTCAAGGCGTTTGGCGTAATTTTGCAGGAGTAATTTTTTCTCGTTTAATTTTCTTTTAACTGCACTTAACGACCTCTCGCCAAGAAGCTCTAAATACATTTTTTTCTTAGCTAATTGTCTGTGTAAAATTGCTTCACGACAAGCATTGTTTACTCCAAGCAATGTATTTTTCAAAAGGTAAATTTTCTGCTTTACGGTGTTATCCATTGTGTTACGCCGTGAAAGCAGATATTTTTTTATTTCTTCCTTGTCTGGAAAAAGTCGTTCCGCCGCCCCACTCGGTGTTGGGGAAGCAAAATCCGCAGCATCATCACTAAAGGTTCTGTCAACTTCATGCCCAAGTCCCGTTATGACGGGGACGGGGCAGGAACGAACAGCCCTGACAACATCTTCATCATCAAAAATATCTAGGTCATCTCGGCTTCCACCACCACGCACAAACATCACTGCATCTAATGACGAAAGACGAGCAACGGCTCTAAAAGCTTTTAATATTGGCTCTTTTGCATCCGAGCCCTGCATCAAACTTGGCACAATAATCAATTCTGTTTTTGGGAAACGCAAAGCATGAAGCTTTAACACATCTTGCAATGCCGCACCGGTAGGACTGGTTATCACGGCAACTCTTGCAGGAAAATTTGGTAGGGGTCGTTTCACTCGTGGATCAAATAATCCTTCAGCTTCGAGCTTCTTTCCCAAAGCAGCACGAAGCCTTGCCTTTGCTCCAACTCCTATTGGAATCATGGCTTCACCAATGACTTTATATTCCCCTCTCGGAGCATAAAGGTCAAGCTTTCCCTTTACGGCAACCTGCTCTCCCTCTTTTGGCAAAAGAAGAATTCGGCTCGCATAGCCCTTAAAAATAGCACAAGAGACACGGCTATTCTCCCCCAGTAGGGTAAAATAAACGTGTCCGCTTGTATGTTTTTTCAGCTCTCGCAACTCCCCCGTCACAACAAAATTTGTAAGCGCAGGGTGTGCCAAGAGCGCTCCGCGAATAGTCGCGGTTAAATTATCAACTGTAATAGTGCTAGGATTCTTCAACATCTTTTGCTATTTGTGCCAAAACACCATTCACAAAACTTGAAGACTTCTGCCCGCCAAAAATGTGAGTGATAGTAACGGCCTCAGAAATTGCCACAGGAACAGGAATAGATTTTAAGACATAAAATTCTGTGACAGCGACAGAGATAATAGCTCTGTCAACAGGTGCAAGGCGTTCCGTTCTCCAAGAATGATTAAGCTCCATACGGAGCAAGTCCTCTGTATCATCAAAATGCTCCATCGTAGCAGTGAATAGCTCTAACGCATTTTTTTTAACAAAATCCTTTTCTTCCGATGTCAATGGATTTTGCTTTTCTGACACATAAAAACTATCTTCCTCTATCATTTCAGCAAGGACATCTTTGTCATAGTCTTTGTTTATTATTGCTGCATAGACAAGCTGAATTGCAATTTTCCTTGCAATATGACGAAGCTGATTTTCTGTCAAAATGCGTCCTCCTAATCCTTAAAGCTGTTGAAAGTTTGCTCTATTTTTTTTACAAACTGCTCTGTGCAATTTTTACCACTTTGTGTAACAAAAAACCAAGATACAGCATACCCTAAAACAGCACAAAAGGCACACCAAAAAATTCCATCTACGCCAAGGGAGCCAAAGATGTAAATAAGTGCAAAAAGCACACCCCAAAAAAGAGGGCTTTTGTAAAATTCCAACTGATCAGTTAATCTAACAATCTCTTGGACTCCAAGAGAAAAAGAGATGCCGGAAACTTCAAACATCGGAGACAAAATGTCCTTTAGCTCTGCAATTCTAGCATCATCTTGACGCATCACCTGTAACATACAGGTAAGATTGGAATTCTGAGCATCAAAATAGACGTTTAAAACTTCCTCGTCCTTGTGCAACTTGGAAGTGATGAAGCTTTTTATTGCGCCAAGATCAAGAGCGATATAACCAATTTTGTTTTTTTGCCAAATTATGTGCATTGTCCTTTTCTCCTACACAAAATTACTGTTCTTGCGTGGCTGTTTCTAATCTTGGCTCTTCTTCAAAATAAATGCCTTGAACATAGATGTTTACGCTATCAACAGATAGTCCCGTGACTTCTTCAACACGAGTCTTTATGCCCTCTTGGACATCCCAGCAAACATCTGGAATCCGGAGCCCATACTTAACAAGGACAAAAGCATCTATTCTAATGGTAATCTTGCCATTGTTTTCACAAAAGACTCGCACACCGCTAGAGGTCTTTTTACCATGATAGAGGTCAGACATAAAACCACTCGTTGACGGTATGATATTTTTTACCTTGTTTAAGGTATCTACCGCAATGGTGGTAATAACGTCTTCTGACACAGTGAATTGCCCTGCTTCATTTGATACTTCACGTTTTTCAAGTTCGTTAAATACAAATTCCTCTGATGGCATTTAATTTTCCCCTTTTCTCTTATTCGCTATATACAGAAGTTTTGCCACAATAGGGACAAATGAGCTTGTCACCATCTTCGTAGCTTGTGGCATCAAAATAAAACTTTTCTCCACAATGAGGGCAGGTCATCTGATCAAATTCTTCCATGCTGGAATCATCTTCAGACTCGTTACCAGGTTTTTCGCAACCTTCGCAACCGTCACACCTGTCCTTATCCTCGCACTCATCGCAATTGCTGGTGCAACCATCGCACCCATCGCAATTTCTTTCAATGTCATCACAGTCACAAGAGCAGCTTTCACCCAGCCCCTGCTTCATAGCCAAAACATCCTGAGCAACAAGATCAAGAAGATCGCTTGTGTCTTGTGTTTCGTCTTGCAAAGTTTGAATTTCTTCTGTTAAAGTTTGCAAAGCATCAATAAGACCTGCAAGGAACTTTTCTTTGTTCTTATCGCCCTGTGCCAAATTACAGCCGTCAATAAGTCCTCGTAAATATGCTACCTTTGCTTCTGAGCTCATTTGTGTTTCCCCCTCATAAGAATTGAAAGTTGCAAATTTAGAACTGTGAATTAAAGTATCTGTATAACAACAATTCGTGTCACGGAGTAACACACCTTAATTCTCAATTCTCCATTTTCAATTCTCAATTTGCTTTAATTAGTTCTTCGCTCTTTCCAGATATTCGCCTGTTCTTGTATCAACGGAAATGTATTCACCGTTCTCAACAAAGAAAGGCACATTTACAGCAAGACCAGTTTCTGTCGTTGCTGGCTTACCACCACCGGAAGCAGTGTCGCCTTTGAATCCTGGAGGTGTGTCTGTAATCTGCATAACAACCTGATTTGGAAGTTCTATGCCCATGACACGTCCTTCATACATGTCAAAGCTAACCTCAAGGTCGTCAACAAGATACTTTACAGCATCACCCAACACATCTGCGGTGAGCGTAACTTGGTCATAGCTTTCCATATCCATAAAGACATAGTCTTCACCATCTCTATACTGATACTGAGCTGGACGTTCATCAAAAATTATTCTCTCAAATCTTTCACCGGACTTAAAGGACTGGTCACATGAAGAACCAGTTTCAAGGTTGCGGAGCTTGCCGCGAACGATTGCACCACCACGTCCCATTTTGTGGTGACTGCATTCAAGCACAACCCACATGCCACCTTCCCATTTAATTTTTAATCCTGGGCGAAAATCGCTTGTGTCAACTATTTGAGCCATAAAAACTCCTCCATTCGTTTTTACTCATATTTTCATTATTGTTGTGATGATAGCATAAAACAAGCCTTTTAGCAATAAATAATTTGTATTTCTTTAGCCATAAGCACCAAGGCTTTTGAATTGAAAATGGAGAGTTGAGATAATATGAAGTGACCTCTGGATTGTAGATTCGTGGATTTACCTGTAAAATTATGTAAGAAAAAAATAACATAAGGTAACAGGGATTACCGCATACAATTTAGGAGGTCACTATG
>CALELF010000046.1 GCA_937902895.1 uncultured Synergistaceae bacterium
CAATTCTCTTCCTTGTAACAGATGTCAATCCCCTAAAAAAACGTGAAGAACCAAATTTTTACAGTATCAAAAATCCCGAGGGGAGTTTTATATTTGTGCTGTTCGTTAAAAACCGCAATAGTCTTTTCTTTGTTTGGCAAAACGACAGCAAAAAAAGCGTAAATTTTGTTATAGTCAAAATTTTCTGCCTGTGGGGCATAAAAGACGGTTTCAAAACCTTTTGTAAATTGTTCCATATTTTTATATCCTATCTGCAAAATTATGACACACAGCAAAATCAAGCAATGGCGTTTTTGGCTTTTCAATTTCAAAAACAGATTTAACAATACTGCGTGAGGCTATTTCTCGCACAACACCTAAAATCAAAATTTGAATATCGTCAAAATCACCAAGAGGGGTTATATATTTTTTATCTTTCACAAAAGCAATGGTGCGTGTTTTACAGTCGTATAGTTCTATAACATAAAGTGTATTTGCTCGTGTGGGTGTAGAGTATTTGTCTAGCGGTGTATAAAAAATAAGTTCGTCTTTTTCAGTAAAGTGTTTTAATTCCATTTGTTTTTCCCTTCCTTTTAATTTAAAAAATCAAATTCTTCGTAATAAGCTGGTATAGAGCCTGTTTTTAAGGATATGCCATAAAATGCCATACCTTGACTTGTTCTTTTTTTCAAAAAACCCTTTGTTTCAAGCGCTTTATAAAACTGTCTGCGCTCTTTTGGTCTTTCGCTGTTATCCTTACAAAAATTTGAATAACTATTGTATAAACTCATTGCGGGTTCAAACTTTGTGTTAGCGCCAGTATCACAAATATCATTGAGCCAACTTGCGAGCCAGTCAGTATCTTCTCGATACTGGCTTATAGCTTCTTTTACGCATTGAGGCAAATTTATTTCTTCCTCGTTTGCAAGAAACATTTTTGCGCCGTCAATGAGCCATTGAAGAATAGCCCCGCCACAGTTGGCGACAAGAGCGCGAGCATAGTTTTTTTTCTTACTGTCAATAAACCTAGCATTAAACGGCACAACTTCAAGACGTCGCCACGTTCCCCCGTCGTTTGTTCGCACGTCTGGCGCGTGGTTAGTAAAAAGAGTTATATGGTGCGAGGGTTTAAACGTTATAGGGTCTTTGTATTTTTGCTCCGCTACAATAACATCGGTGCTACAAAGGCGCTTTAAAATAGAGGTGTCAAGTGTTGTGTTTTCTGCAAGTTCCCCTGCTATTACATACCGCACACCGCGCAAAGTTGCCAGTTCGTGTTTGTGTGTTTGGCTTCCCTTTGTGGTAAGCACCTCTGCGGTAATTGACCTTGCATAATCCCCTAAAACCTCTTGAATGGCGTTGTTAAAAGTGCTTTTACCGTTTGCACCTCCGCCATAATGAATTATAAGTTTTTCCCTTGCAACCTCGCCTATGATATGGCTACCACTTACCATTTGCACATATTTAATCAATTCTGTGTCATTGCAAAAAATTTCTGATAAGAATTTCTGCCATTCCTCTTTGCCCTTTTCACTAGGTGCAACAGCGGTCATTTTTGTGAAAAAGTCATTTGATGAATGTTGCTCTATTGCGCCAGTTTTTAGATTTACTACGCCATTTGGTGTGTTCAATGAATAAGGGTTTGCGTCCAGTTTTTCAACGTCAAGCAATAAATAACTTTGTGCCACAGCAAGTGAGCTATCAATGGCGTAGTTACTTTGGCGTCGTAACACTTCTGTTGATTTTTTTTGATAAAATTTCAGCGAGTCTTTATTTTCGTCGTCAGCCTGTATTTTTTGGATTTCTGATTTAATCCATTCTAGCTGATTTTGTGTATACTCTCTTGCTATTGCTTTGGCTTTATCGGGCTTTTGTTCCCACACCTTGCCATTATATACAAGCCAGTCCGTTTGAGGTGAATATCGCAATACCTCGCCGTAATTCTTCGCAAGTAGTCTTGCCTGTTCAACGTCTGTCAAAGTGTCGCACACGTCACCCAGTGGCGTGTCGTTGTAGTTTTCAAAGGGGACATAATCTGGTCTTGGTATAACCTCGTTTTTTACCCACGTTAAAGCACTCTCTTTTGTTGTTTCAATTTCTCTCTGTGAGAGAGGGGGAGAGAGCCTTGAAACGACCTCTGCAATTTCTGCCTCTGCTTGTTCCGTAGCTCCGCCATATTTCTTGTATTTTTTGCAACACTCGTGATATAAAGTGCTGTTTCTTTCGCCTTGCGGAATAAGCGCGCCATTTTTGGCGAGAGTTTTGCTTTGAGTATCAAGGGGCTTTTTAAAGATATTTTGTGTAGCTAGAAAAGTATCAATACACAAGTTATCCTGCCCGTAATACATTGCGCCACTTGGCTTTGGGTCTTTATATCCGAAAACAAACCTTGACGCGTCAAGGGCTTGTTTATCAAAGTGTAGCTGTGGGAAACAATTAAACAATTTACGCTTTATACTGCTAATTTCCCCCTCTGTCGTCAATTCTTTTGACAGTGGAAAATAACAGTGGAAACGTGGTCTTGCTGTCTGTTCCCCCTTTGCCTTGTTATTGCTTTTTGACGGCACGGTATAAACACAGACATTTTTAAGGGTGTCTGCAACCTTTTGTGGCGTAACAAACTGTGTGTCGTCGTCTGTGTGGTCATTGTCTATGTCCATAAAGATACAATCACACTTTAAAATATTGGCGTTTCCCCTGCCATTGCTATTGAATAAACAGGGGGTATGGTCATATTGTGCCACATCGTTTAAAACGCCTTGTGTAGTAACGGGCTGTGTAGCGCTAAAAGTCTTTGGTGTTGCGCCCGTTGTTTGACTTAAATAGTCGTCACTGAAATAATAAAAAAGTGTGATTATGACTTGAAATAATGGGTTA
>CALELF010000047.1 GCA_937902895.1 uncultured Synergistaceae bacterium
GTTACTGAGGCAATTATCAGAAGCCGTGCAGGAATCAAAGACCCTAACAGACCTATCGGATCATTTTTGTTCCTTGGACCTACCGGAGTTGGCAAGACCCAGTTAGCCAAGGCACTTGCAGGAGAAAAATTTAAGGGCTACAAGCTCGTTGAGGGAAGGAGTGTAAGAAAATACACCGATGAAAAAGAAGTAGAAAAAGTCGCAAAACAGGCAGGGCTAACTGATATTTACAAGATTAGCCTCAAGGGTATTACCGACATGACAAGTCTTGTTGGTAAAAAGAGATTTGAAGAAATCTTTGGTAGGCTTGTTTACAAGCCAATGGGGAAACCGACGCTTGCCCCGGAAAGTGATAAGCGTCCAGAATATTCAGAATTTAAGGAGATTGAAGAAAATGATTGTAATTAAGAATGCAAGATTATCATACGCAAACGTATGGGAAGCAAAGAGTATCAATGGAAGTGAGCCAAAATATTCAGTATCACTGATTATTGACAAGAAAGACACAACAATGGTAGAGGCAATAAAAGCCGCTATTGAAGCAGCTATTGCAGATGGTGTAAAGTCAAAGTTCCAAGGCAAGAAGCCAGCTAATTTGAAGTTGCCACTCCGTGATGGTGATGCAGAGAGACCTGATGACAAGAATTATGCAGGTTGCTACTTTATCAATGCAAATAGCAAAAATCCACCAAAAATCGTTGACAGAAAGGTGCAACCGATATTAGACCAAAGTGAGTTATATTCAGGCTGTTACGCCAATGTTAGTGTAAACTTTTTTGCTTTCAATACGAATGGCAATAAAGGTATAGCCGTAGGGCTTAACAATATCCAAAAAGTAAAAGACGGTGAACGTCTTGACGGTGGAACAACCCCGGAAATGGATTTTGAGCCACTTGGAGACGACTTCTTGGACTAGTTCACCATGTTTACGCTCTATGTGGCTGATTGCGTTGGTAATCAATATAACACCTCTTACCCTAACAAGGTAGAGGTATATACACTAGATGACCTTTCCAAAGCAGTTAGCAAAGACTATGTGTGTGCAGAATATAAGGACGGCATCAGAGGTAATAGAAATTACATTATCTCTGACTGCCTAGCCTTGGACTGCGATAACGACCACACAGATAATGCTGATGAGTGGATGACCCCCGACAAGTTACACGAATTATTTAACGGTGTAGCTTTCGGAGTTCATTATTCAAGGCACAATATGATAGGCAAAGACGGCAAAACTGCTAGACCTAAATTCCACGTCTTTTTTCCTATTGAGCCTTGTGCAGACCCTCAAAAGTATGCTGCCTTAAAGCAGAAAATTGTTAGTGCTTACCCGTTCTTTGATGCAGGTGCTAAAGACGCTGGTCGCTTTTTCTATGGCACGCCTGATGGCAAGTGCGATATATGGCAAGGCATAAAGTATATTACTGATGTCCTTATTCAAGAAGAAGAAGTATCAGATGAACAGGCACTAGACGACTTTATCAAGCTAAATGAACAGGGTGAGTTGATAATCAAAGGCACTCGCAATAAAACTTTACACGGTATCGGTTGTCAACTAGCCAAAAAATATGGT
>CALELF010000048.1 GCA_937902895.1 uncultured Synergistaceae bacterium
TCACTAGCTAGAGTGTCATAAACCGCATACAGCAAAAGTTCTTCATCTTGTGTCAGTATGTCTAGGTTTTCGCCTTCACCCAACAGCCGTCTTGGAACATTCTCAATATCCACCTTGCGGTCTTGCTGATACAACCTTATTGAGTTGTCCTTCTCTTCCGTCCTTATTGTGCTAAAAAGTTCATCAAAGGCATCTTTATACCTCGTCCATTCTTCTTTGGTTGGGTATGGATAAGCCTTGTCGGTTAATCTCTCCCAACTTTCTTGGTCTCGGTAGTTGGCTATGTAATCATTTACATAGCCATTTTCTTTGAGCTTATTCGCTACATAAACTTGGAATGAACGAGCTAACATTTCGTGAGGCAACGACCAATATGCTTTCTTTGAACCGTCCAGCTTTTTACTGCGACGGTAAAGACTTTCTGCTCGTCTTTCAGCTTCATTAAACTGGTCTTTAATATTTGTAAAAGCATTGATAATTTCAGCTCTTATCGGAGCCTTATCATCTTCTCTCTGATTTCGGGCTAATACTTCATTGTATCTATCTACATCTTGCAAAGTTGCGTTTGTTTCAGAGGTTTTTGAAATATATTCATTTTTGTTATCTACCAAAAACCTAAAATTCTTTGACGAGAAATAATTGTCTAGTGCGTGCATCCACTCGTGAGCGAGGCTTCCAGCACCATCGTGTTTTGTAAGGTTAATAACAACACTGTAAGGCTCATAATGTGCCTTTGCTCCTTTCCTTCCTCTCGCACCAAAAGCAAGTGCAAGAGTGCCGTTCAGAGATATTGCACGAGGTGGTAAGTTACATACTTCTGCTAGGTCTAATAACCCCTCATAAGCATTATTTAAGTCCTCCTGACGACGTTTCCCCTCAACCCAGTTACCGAACTCAACTCCTCGGAAACCAAATGTCTTACTAAACAATTCAGGTGTAACATCTTCGCCTTTTCTCCTATCTTTACCTACTCTTTCACGATTTTCTTCTTCAAATTCACTTGGAACGGTTCTTGCCTTGTCCCACTCTTCAAGCACCTTGTCTTTGTTGTTTTGAAGATAATCTTCTGCTTCTTTACGAGTATCAAAGTAAGGCGAAAGAGTAACGCAATCTCTGTTTCTAGTGCCATTTTTCTTTCCAACAAAATATCTTGAGCCACCATAAACCCAAATTTCAAATCTAACTTCTTGTTTTTCTCTCGGTGTCGGATTGTCCTTGACGTGTGTAGCATCTTTAAGATGTGTTTCAATTCTTTGTTGGATTTTTTCTCCTCTTATAAGTTCTTGTCCAGTATTCAAAAGATAATTAAAAGCACTATGAACAGACTCCTGTGGGGTATCGTTAAGCTTTATTGGTATAGTTGTTTCATCTTTATATACTCCTGTAGGCAAGAGCTGAACATAATTACCAGTGTATGCTTCGTCGTAGTTTGTGAGCATTGTTTCCATTGCAGATTTTCGGTCAACAAAACCACAACCAACTATGTCATTTGCTAAAAATGC
>CALELF010000049.1 GCA_937902895.1 uncultured Synergistaceae bacterium
GTAGCAATGGATATGAATGCATCATATAACAATCTAGTTACGGAATATATGCCTAGTGCAGCTATTGTGTATGACAGATATCATATGCAGGCTCAATATGGAAAAGACGTTCTTGGCTCTGTCAGACTCGCTGAGGCGAAGAAACATCAGATACACGCAAAGGAAATAGACGATATTGTCGCTGGTCAAACAGACCGTAATATAAAGAAACAGTTCCGAGCAGAAGCTAAAACAGAACGACACTTGTATTCAAAGGTCAAAGGAGCCCGTTGGGCACTATTGAAGAAGAATTCATCATTAACTGAAGAAGCTTCAGAGAAACTAAAAGAAATATTAAACAAACACGAAGATCTAGCTGTATGTTATGCAATGAAAGAAGAAATGATACAGATATATTCCATAAAAGATTCAGAAGAAGCTCTCAAACGATGGACAGCATGGTTTGAAGCAGCAAAATCTAGCAGTATTCCACAGCTAGTTAAATTTGCAACTCAGAAAGAGAAACGTCTACCTGGGTTAGTGTCTCATGCTCTATACCCAATTAATACTGGTAAATTGGAAGGCTTGAATAACAAAATTAAAGTTGCGAAACGATTAGCCTATGGCTACAGAGATGATTCATACTTCTTTACTTTGATTCGTTACTTCACTCTACCATCCCACACTTTTCCGTGAAGAGCCGAAATTTGCCATTTATAAAGCATTTTGTGATTCGTCCCCTTGCAAATAAACTAAAAAAAAGAGCGTTCATCAATGTAAGACTGATGAACACCCTTCTAGTGGTCAAATTTTATAAATGGCGGAGAGTGGAGGATTCGAACCCCCGAGGCTGTTACACCTAGTTGATTTCAAGTCAACCACCATCGACCACTCGGACAACTCTCCGCAACGCGGTGATTATACAGCATAAACAAAAATAAAGCAATAGGTTAAATAAATTTATTCTTGCACTCTTGCTAATACTACCAGGGCTTGTAAAACAGCTTAGCACGGCTAACATAAGCAAAACTATTATGTCGTTTCTTAACATAAAAGATTACGAGGCATTGCAAAATTTATTTGCAATGCCTCGTCCGTCTTAGTTTCTAGTTTTCACTATTTTGCTTTTTTATTTGTTCTTGGTGCTTTTTGCGCAGCTGGAGCTGGCTGAGCTTTTTGTGCAGGCATAAAGAGTTTCTTATCCTTTATGTCAACCTTGACATCTTTAAGCTTCTCACCAAAATATTTGTTTACTGCCATCATAGATTTTTGATTTTTGATAGCATTCACAATCTGCACCTTAACTTCCTCAAATGGAGCTGTTCTCTTTGTAACAGTTGTAATCTTCTTCAAAATAAAGAAAGAATTATTTGGACCACTTCTGACAGCAGAAACTTCATTGTCTTTCAAATCCTTTACAAAGGCAAAATCACCCTTTATATCAGAAAGTGGCATGATGGATTTCTGCCCTTCTTTGTTAGCTGTCAACAAATTTGCTTGGTATTTTGCAAGTGTCGCATCCCATGCACCGCCATTTGTCAAATCCTGCTTCATTGCATCTGCAGTTGCTTTATCTTTGAAAACGGCAATAAGTATTTGAACACCATCTGGCGTTGTGAAATATTGCGCTTTTGCCTGATTATAGAACTGCTCTGCTTCCGCGTCTGTAACCGTAATGTTTCCTGCAATATTTTCCTGCAAGTGCTGACGCAAAAGTTGTTCCTTTAACTCGTCCTTAATGTCGCCTTCGCTCTTTCCGCTACGCTCAAGAAATTCGTCAAAAGCTTTCTCTGAAGGATAGCTTGCTTTCACCTTCTGCAAAGCTTCTCTAACTTCACTTCTTTTGACGCTAATGTCCCTTGCTTCAATTTCTTTCTCAATCTCTCTATCCATTACGCAATTTTGCAAAGCCATCTGGAAGAGCTGATATTTGTTTTCTTCTGTAATCTGAACACCGCCAAGATTTGGGATAATCTTCTCTGCAGATTTTCTCAAATCACTGAACATAATGTTTTCGTTATCGTAAACCGCAACCACATAATCATTAGGATCAGACTTCACGCCCTTTCCAATGTTAAGACCAAATCCGATAACACATGAAAGCAAGAAAAGAAACAATACTACTACAATTAAAATTTTTGTCGTCTTTTTAGACGGTCTGTGAAACTTAAAACTCATCGTTAAATCCTCCTCAATGAAAACGATAATTTGTAAAAATTACAGTTGCGTATGTTATCACTTTTGTCGTGTTATGTCAAAAGTATTTTGAAGAAATATTCCCTATTGAAATTTTGTCATCTGGTCTTTATTTGAGCGGTATTATGCTTGTATTCTGCGTAAATTTCACTAAAAACACTGTGTAATTCACATGGAAAATCCGGACAAAATTCACAGGTAACTAATTTATTCTCCATAGCACAATTTCTTATTTTACATTCCTGACAACTGACAGACTTCACTCCACTTTTTAAGCAACCTGTGCAGCGGTATCTGTGAGGCAGGCTATGTGCATCACATTGGCTTTCTAATTCTGTTGAAAGTTTTGCCAAAAGTTGCAAATCATTTTTCTTTGTAGCTCGATATGCAAGACAAATATCACAATTTTTTCCACAAAATCCAATGTTTGACATTATAGTCTCCTGCAAATTTTCAAAACTTTACCTGTAAATAAACCAACTGCAATTCCTGTTACAATTCCTATTAAAAAAATCGCTGGTGCAATAAGAAAAATTTTAGCACTAGTAAGTAAAAAATACATTACAACTAACTGACCAAGATTGAAGCAAAAGGCACCAACAAGGCTAAGCAATACAGGAGAAGTCATTTTTAGCCAAACGAAAAAAATATATTCTATAAGCAATGAACATACAGTGCCTGACAAGCTACACGAAAATGCCAAAACATTACCAGTTAAAAGATAACTCAAAACAAGTCGTGTGAAGGCAACTAGAACTGCCTCTTTTCCACCAAATAACATCAAGGCTGCTAGTGGAAAAATATTAGCAAAACCAAGATGAATACACGGAATGGGCAAATGCACAAAACTTTCTATATAATTCACTGCAAAAGCACAGGCTACAAATATTGATAAAACAGATACCTTTCTTACATTCATTGCAAAAAATACGAAATAAGAACTATTTAGTATATTTTTCCTGTAATCTTTCATAGACTAAAGGAGTTATAAATTCTTTTACCTTTGCTCCACCGCCAAACTGAAATGCAGTTTTTATAGTGCTGCTCGAGATATAGCTGTATTGTGCATCCGTAGATATAAACATCGTTTCGCACTCGGGGGCTAAATGTCTATTCATTTGAGCCAGTTGAAATTCATACTCAAAATCTGACAAAGCACGAAGTCCTCTGATAATTACGGAACTTTCTGTCTTTCTTGCAAAATCTGCCAAAAGTCCTTCAAAACCATATACTTTTACATTCTTGCAATGAGACAAAGCATCAGAAATCATTTCTATTCTCTCTGCCATACTAAATAATGGGGTTTTGTCTGGGTTAATCAAAACTGCCATAACAACTTCATCAAAATGTTGTGCAGCTCTTTCTGCAATAAATATATGTCCTTTTGTAATTGGGTCAAACGCCCCTGGATAAATAGCTCTTAGCATAGTTATATCTATCTCCGTTTGTAAAATGAAAAAACAGAAAGTCCATATGCTCTATCTTGTTTTTGCCATACAGTGTCATCAAGCATTGCCGGGACTTCCTGATTAGAATGTTCATATATAAACACTCCGTCATCAGCAAGAATAGAAGAATATTTTTCAAATAACGAAATCAATTCTTTATTCCAACCAAGTTCGTAGGGTGGATCAGCAAAAATTATGTCAAAATTTTTGCCTTCCTTTATCAATTTTGGCAAGGCACGACGAACATCAAGGCACAGAACGTCAGCACCTAATTTACACTTATTTTTTATTTCCAGTGCTCTTTTTCTTTCGCTCTCAACAAAAGTAACATTTGCAGCACCTTTTTGTAGAGCAGTAAAACCTACCCTGCCACTGCCCGCAAATAAATCTAGGAAATTCAGCTCTATGACATTTCCCAAAATATTAAAAAGTGCAAGCAATGCTTTGCCTGTGGTAGGACGAGCTTCTTTCATTATTGCTTTATTGCAAGGAAAAATATTCCGGCAACTATGCAGGCAATACCAGCAATACGGCTCGCTGTTATATGCTCATGGAATATAAACTGCCCTGCTAACAAAACCAGTATGTAGCAAAAACCTGTCATCAAAGGATAAGCAAAGGTCATTTCACTTTTTGACAAAGCTGCTGCCATAAAGAAAAAAGAAAGCCCGAAGCATGTGAAAGCCAACACAATCCAAGGATTTAATGCAATTCGCAAAAATGTGTTAAGTATTCCCTTTGATACAGGGCTATCAGCACCACCATAGGCATGATTCATAATAATATTTCCAAGTGCATTTGATGCTCCAGAACAAAGTATCAAAAAAAGTGACATCTTTTCCATTTTTTCAAATCCTTTCATTTTCAATTAAAAATTAATTCAAAACTGCCCCTTGTTTTGCAAGCGTTCCAGCTCTGCCGAGCAAGGTTCCTATTTCTAGCTTACATTTTGGCAAAGGAGCGTTTTTCTTATAATCTTCCAATGTAAAAAATTCTGTGCCATTCTGGCAAGCAAGGTCAATAAAGTTTTCAAGCACATTTAATTTTGACATACCTTCCATTTCTGCATGAACTGTTAAAACATTCCAATCATTTTTCATTTCCCTTAACCAATATGAAGGGACTGTTTCGTCATTTATGCCTGGCAGTCCGTAAATCTCATCCATTGTTGCCATTGTGGTAGGAATTTGAGGCACTGAATATTCAACTCCCTCAAAAACTGGCATAAATGGACAATAGCCCCTCACATCGCTTGCATATGACAATCCTAACTGTTGCTCAGAAGAAAGCACGACATGAGAAACTTGCCAACCAGGAGCAGCAATAGAGTTGGACTTTTTGCTACAAATCTTTTCATACATTATAGATGCCTTTTTAAAAAGTGCAAGATAATCTTCTTTAGAGATTTTATCAAGGCAATCTTGAACATATACGTGATCCCATGCATGTATCCCCACATCATGCCCATCGTCATAAGCTCTTTTTACTATTTCTGGAGCAGAGGCAACTATCATCGGTGCAGGAAGCAAGGTGCCATAAAGTAAAGTTTTTATACCGTAGGTCGTAGGAGCCTTTGTGCGAAACATTTTTGAAATAAAGCCCGGACGAAAAATTCTCCGTATTGCTTTACCAGAATTGTCAGGACCAAATGAAAAGAAAATACTTGCTTTTATATTTTTTTTTGAAAAAAGATCAAGCAGACGTGGCACACCGTTCAAATAGCCCCGATATGTATCCACATCAACTTTTATTGCTAAACGTGCCATAACTAACCTTTATTTTTGCTATGCCAATCCAAAGTGTAACGAATTGCATCATGCAACGTAGTCTTCGATTCCCATCCAAAAAAATTTTTCATCTTTTCCACTGATGGAACTCTGTTCTGCATATCATCATAAGTTTTTCCATAATATGTCCTTGAATCCATTATTTTTAGTGTCGTGGCATTTGCCGCTTCTGCAAAGCAAGGGAAATTCTTTGCTTCAGCAATGATAATTTCTGCCATCTCTTTTATGGAATAATTATTTGTTGGATTTCCTATATTAAAAATTTCACCATTTGCGTTATTATTTTTATCTGCAATAATCTCAGCTAATCCTTCTATAGCATCGCCTACCCACGTAAAACTTCTCCTTTGAGCTCCTCCATCAACAAGAGTAATCTCCCTTCTTTTTATCGTATCATAAATAAACTGTGTTATAGAGCGTGCTTTTCTTTCCTCCGCATCTTTGAAGGTATCTAACCTCGGACCAATCCAATTAAATGGACGGAATAGTGTAAACTTCAAATTCCTTTCCTGTCCATATGCAAAGATTAATCTATCCATCATCTGCTTAGAGCAACTGTATATCCAACGCATTTTCTTAATTGGACCTGTAATTAATGGACTTTCATCCTCTTTCAACTCACTATCACTGCTCATGCCATACACTTCTGATGTTGACGGGAATATAACTCTCTTGTCATGTTCCGCACACCAACGAACAACCTTCAGATTTTGCTCAAAATCAAGCTCATAAGTCCAAAGAGGTCTTTCTATATAATATGCAGGTTTTGCAACGCCCGCAAGAGTTAGGACAACATCACACTTCTTTATTTCATCTTCTAAAACATCGTTGTCACGGAAAATATCACCCTTAATAAAACGAAATTTAGGGTTATTGAGAAATGGTGCAAGATTATAATCTGCAATGTCAAAACCAGTGACTTCCCAATCTCTTTTAATCAGCACATTTTCTAAAAAATGTGTTCCAATAAAACCGTTAACGCCTGTAACAAATAACTTCATCTTTATACCTCTTAGTTTTTATTATCTTTCTTCTATGTCTAATATGCGTAGCAAACCTTTTCCTGTTCCAATAACAAGTGGCGAATGATTAACTATTTCCTTGGGCTGAGCCATTCCATCTAAAACTTCAGCCTTCCAAATCATACACTTGTGACCATCAAGTTCTGTAAATGCGCCAGGAAATGGATGTGTGACAGCACGAATTAAATTGTAAATTTCCACAGCAGACTTATTCCAATCAATTTCACCATCTTCTGGTCTGCGACGTCCAAAATAACTGGCTTTACTTTCATCTTGTGGAATTAATTTTACGCTACCATTTTCCAAGGCTGGCAATGTTCGCTCAATTATTTTTCGTGCAGCTTCCGTCACTTTCAAAAATACATCATGTCCCGTATCTGTCCATTCTATTGAAACAGCTTCACTATCCGCAATATCACCTTTGTCAGCAGCCTCTGTCATAACATGAAGTGTTGCGCCTGTTTCTGTTTCTCCGTTTAACACTGCCCAGTTTACACAGGCTCTACCACGATATCTTGGCAAGAGAGCACCATGTATATTATAGGCTCCAAGTCTTGGAATTTCTAGCACAGACTTCGGGATTAAAGCTCTATAATAGAATGATAAGACGAGCTCAGGAGCAAGCTTTTTTATATATTCTAATTCATCTGGCAAAGATGGTTTAGCAACCCTAGTTTCTATACCATTCTTTTTAGCGACTTCTTTAACGGAGCGAAACCAAATTTCCTCTGTTGGATCGTCATCATGCGTATATACACAAACAACATTTGCTCCATCTGCCAAAAGTTGCTCCAAGCAAACAGCTCCAACCTGGCTATATGCAAAAACTAAAATTTTTGGTCTATTCATTATCTTCACCATTTGAATAAATTTTTCTTATTGAGTAACGTGGACGGTGATTAGATGCTTTATAAATTCGCCCGACATATTCACCAATAACTCCAACTGCCAAAAGGTTAGCACCAATAAGTATAAATTCCAATGCATCAAATGCCAAGGAAAAAAAGCTTCTCGTCGTTAAATGTATCCCTAGAGCAAAACGCGCAAATGTTAAGAAAATCAAAACTAAAAACGCAATTACTGAAATTAACATACCTGTTACTGTAACCAGTTGCAAAGGAACTGTAGAAAAACTTGTCATAAGGTCAAAGTTGAGTCTTATTAGTTGAAATAGACTATACTTTGATTCGCCAAATTCTCTACTTCTATGCGCAATTGGAATTTCTATTGGATTAGTTGCAAACTTTTGCGCCAACGCTGGAATGAAGGTTGAATTTTCTTGACTAGCGTTAATAATATCTATAATCCGTCTATCATACCCACGTAGCATACATCCATAATCTTGTATGCGTAGTCCTGCAATTTTGTTCGTCGCTTTGTTCACACATTTTGAAGCAACCTTACGGAATACTGGATCATTTCTACCGACACGATAAGTCCCCACAACATCATGTCCTTTGTCCATTTCTTCAACCAAACGTGGTATTTCTTTTGGTGGATTTTGCAAATCTGCGTCCAACGTAATGATTTTGCTTCCTCTTGCCTGTTCAAAAGCAGCCATTATCGCCATATGCTGACCGTAGTTACCACCGAAATCTATAACTTTTACTTCTTTGTATGTCGCACAAAATTCTTTTAGAATATCTAACGTTTTGTCTCGACTACCATCATTCGTAAAAATTATTTCAAAGCTTCTTCCCATATCTCTCATTACGGGATAAAGCTCCTCCATTAATGGGTGTAGCGATTGTTCCTCGTTATACGCAGGAATAACTATTGAAATTTCTGGTGTCAATTTTGAATTTGTATCCATTATTTCAGCACTTCCTTTATAGCCTGCACAACATCTTGTGCATCTTTATCTGTCATAGCTGGGAAGAGTGGCAAAGAAACTATACGCTCAGAAACATATTCAGCATTTGGCAAACTTCCTTTTGATAGTCCCGTCAACTGACCGTAGCAAGAGAAAAGATGCAAAGCCTGATAATGGTAACCAGTTCCAATATTGCGTTCCTTCAACTTCGCCATAAATTCATCACGAGTAATTCCAGCCTTTTCTATGTCAACTAATGGCGTAAAAATATGCCAAGAGTGAACCAAGTCATTTGGCACTACTGGCGGTAAAATCAAAGACGAGACGTCAGCAAGCTCTTTCATATAAAAAGCAACTAATTGCTGTCTTCTTTCATTAAAAGAATCCAGCTGTCTCATTTGAGAAATTCCAATAGCAGAGGAAAGATCTGTTGTGGTATATTTCAAGCCTGGGTGCAAAATGTCATAACTTGCACTCCCCTTGGCACTATACCTGTTCCAAGCACCCTTTGACATACCATTTTGACGGAACATAAGAATATTTTCCGCACATTCCTCATCCTCTGTACATATCATACCACCCTCACCAGTTGTAATATTCTTTGTTGGATGAAAACTAAAGACAGTTAAGTGTCTTGCACCACGGTTTGCACCTATTTTCCTTCCTTTGTATGATGCACCAAGTGCATGGGCTGCATCTTCTATTATTGCTAGATTATATTTTTTAGCAATTTCTTCTATTTCGTCCATTTTGCAAGGTAGTCCAGCAAAGTGAACTGGTATTATTGCTTTTGTTTTTGAAGTAATTGCCTTTTCTATATTTTCTGGCACAATATTGCGAGTTTTAGCATCAATATCAACAAGAACAGGTTTAGCACCAGTAAAAATTATTGCGTTTACCGTCGCAGCAAAGGTCATTGGAGTAGTTATAACTTCGTCACCTTCACCAATACCAAGTGACGCAACTGCTGCATGCAGTCCGGCTGTTGCAGAATTTACAGACAAGGCATAAGTAGCCCCAGTATAGTTTTTGAATACATTTTCAAACTCTATTGTCTTAGGTCCCATTGCAAGCCAACCTTGTTTAATTGATTCAGCTATCTCTGGCAACACATCCTCTGACACAGATGGTTTTGCAAAAGGCAAAAAGTCCTCTCTTATCATTGTAATATTTCCTCCAACCTGTATTTTTGATTACTAAAATCATCTAAAATTTGTAAAAACAAGATACTTCCCAACCTGTGCTTTTTTTGCATAGCTAACACCGTTTGTGAAAAAGTCTTCCACTCTCATATCATCGCGCACAACAATAGCATACTTACTTTTACTCTTCCAAAGTGGTAAAAATTCATCTTTTTTCAAAAACCAGCTCTTTGCAGATGGTTTAGAAGCTCCAAACTCCAATTCACCTAACTCCTCTACCTGAAGCACACGGCGTGTTGTATAAAAGGACAATCCCTGCAAAACTTCTCTATATGAAACAAGTGTTACATCATCAGGACAAGTCCTCAAAACATATTCAGAAACGAATTTTAATGTTCTCACCTCTGCTATTGTTGGAAACAATGTGTGCAAAGACATCATAAAAATAAACGAAGCAAAGCACAGCACAATTAAAGCATCTTTAACTTTCTTTCTGGAAAGAACAGTAAATAAAATTGGCATAGAAATAAGTGCAATGGAAGATATTACACCCGTTCTAAAAAGGCTCATTCCAATTTCAGTAGTTTCATCCTTGGGCAAATAGTAACAGACAATGGGGAAGGAAAATAAAGCAAGTGCAAGCAATCCATTACATACCCAAAGCCAAGCCTTTGCACTGCCAAACACAATATTCTGCTCTTGCATTTTTACCAAATTTGCCGCAATTAACACAGCAAGCGGTGGGAAGCAAGGAACAATATATGGAATTAATTTTGAGTTTGAAAAAGAGAAGAAAAGAAGTATCACAGAAAACCAAAGAGCAAGGTAAATAAAAAAATGTTTTTTGTCTTCCGAAGTATCTCCACGCAAACCTTTTTTGGAAAAAATAGATGGCAAAAAAGCAGTCCAAGGAACTATGCCGGCAGGAATCATTGGCAAGAAATACCAAAATGGCTGATACCTAGCGTGCATCTTCGTTGCATAACGGAGAAAGTGCTCACGTATAAAAAAGAAATAGAAAAAGTCTGGATTTTTTGCACAAACAGGATAAAAATAACTAACTATTATAACGAAAAATAAAATTATACCTGGTAAATATAGTGATTTATAAAATAATTGCCACTGGCGAGTTAACACAATATACCAGAAAATTATTCCAGCAGGCAAAACTATTGCCACTAAACCCTTTGTCAAAACACCCAGAGCAAGTGACAAATAAAAAATAATATAGCTAATCCTACTTTGTTTTTTATGTGCAATAAAAAATGCAACTAGTGCAATAGTTATGAAGGTAGAAAGAGGCATATCCGTAATAGTGATGGAACCAATTGCATAATACAAAAGAGATGTCACAGTAATGACATAGCTAAGTATTCCACCCCAAAAACCTATAAATACACTAGCTAATATAGCAACCGCAACAGCACCTAAAATCGCCAGCGAAGCAGTCGCAAGACGGGCAGCAAATTCATTTTGCCCTAGAAACTTAAAAGAAATTGCATTCAGCCAATAAAGCAACGGTGGTTTTTCAAAATAATGAACATAGTTCAAACGAGGTGTAATATAATCTCCACTCTCTACCATCTCACGCGCAATTTCAGCATAGCGACCTTCATCAGGTTCCATAAGGGGATAATTTCCCAATGAAACAAAATACAATAACAATGTCGCAAAAATTAAAGAAATTATAACTAAGGTTTTTTGATATTTTTTTATAATCATAGCGATGAAACCTCTTCGCAAAATCTCAACTTTGCAATTATATCATAGTTATCATATAATTTAACAAAACTATATTGAATTTGTGTCTTTGTTTTTGGGTTACGATAGTCTATAATTCACGTAAGTTTTTGAAAGGAAAGTGCAATATGCAAGAAGATATAATTGTAGCTTGCGGAACACCGCAGGGATACGGAGGAATTTCAATTATAAGAATTTCTGGAGCTGGTGCAGTGACCTTAGCGGAAAAAATTTTTGTGTCAAAAAAAAGTCTTTCAAGTGTTTCAGCACGTTATATGACACTTGGAAAACTTAAAGACATAAAAGGACAAATTTTTGATACTGTGTTAGCTGTTCGTTTTGCGGAAGGTCAAAGCTACACAGGAGAAGAAATGGTAGAATTTCACTGTCACGGCGGTTTTGCTTCTGCAAATCATTGCATAAGTCAGCTATTGTCTTTAGGTGCAAGAATGGCAATTAACGGTGAATTTACACGCCGTGCCTACACAAATGGCAAAATAAATCTTTTACAGGCAGAAGCAGTTAACGCATTGATATCGTCTTCCTCAACAACTGCTCTAAAAGCTGCAAGCAGAACCCTAACTGGTGAATTAAATACCAAGATACAAAATATATTGCAAGAATTAACAAATTTTTCCGCTACATTAGAAGTTGACCTAGATTTTCCAGAAGAAAGCGATGGCTTTTTAACTCAAGAAGAAAAAATAGAAACTTGCAACTCAATACTACTTGAAATGCAAAAACTTTTAGCCAAATGCAAAGCTGGCAGACTTCTTCAAAACGGATTTAACATCGCAATCGTTGGCTTGCCAAACGTTGGTAAATCTAGCATACTTAATGCTCTTTTGGAGAAAGACAAGGCAATAGTAACAGACATTCCAGGCACCACAAGAGATATTATTGAAGACAAAATTGTTATTGGCGGAATTCCGATAAATATAATTGACACAGCTGGAATAAGAGACACAATCGACCTTGTGGAAAATTTAGGCGTTGAACGCTCATGCAAAGCCATAGAAACTGCAGACCTTGTCTTGTGTCTGCTTGATATCTCTCAAAACGAAAATGACCAAATAAATTTTGTGCATAAATACATCACAGATGCTAACTCAATCCTTCTGCTCAATAAAATTGATTTAGCAAAAGAATTGAATTGCCTCTCTTTGAAAGATTTAGAAAATAATTTTCCTGATAAAAAGATAATAGAAATTTCTGCTAAAAATAAAATCGGAATTGAATCACTTAAAAATGAAATTTTTGCCCTTGCATCTGCCTCAAGCGACATAGAAAACGCTTATAGTGTTTCCACTCGTCAAGAAGAATGTTTACTACAGGCAAAAAACGAAATTGAAGAATCAATAAAATTGTTACAGGCTAACGAGATGCCAGATGTAATAATAACAACTGTATCTTCTGCAAGAAAGCAAATTGCAAATTTTCTTGGTGTTGACGCCACAGAAGACTTGCTTGATACAGTCTTTAGCAAATTTTGTGTTGGGAAATGAGTAACACTATAATTTTTGTTATGCCACCTCAAGGCACAAGCGGGGCTGTTCCACTGGAATTTTTGCTACAAAAGTATCCAGTTTTTGACAAATTTTATAGTCAAACAGAAAGCTATTTCTTAACACAAGGTTATTCAAAAGAAGAAATTTTCTACAATTTTTCTAACCCAAATGAAAGCTCAGCTATTTCAAGTCATCCTTTTATATATTTTTGGAGCGTTGCTATGGCAAGCCTGTATATTGAATTTGGTATACTGCCCAACGCAATACTTGGTCATTCGCTTGGTGAATTTGCAGCTCTCACAGTTGCTTTTGATACAGATTACACTGATATGCTACATTTCGTTACACAAAGAGCAAAAATGTTGGACGAAATTTCACAACACCATAATAAAGGAGCTATGTGCCATGTCTTACTCCCTAACACAGAGCTTGAAAATATTATTTCTCCATTAAAAAACATATCCATTGCGTCCATAAATTCTGCAAATTCTTGCGTTGCTTCAGGAGACTCTAACGAAATTATACTTCTTGAAAAAATTTGCGATAAGCAACAAATTCCGCACAAACGCCTACGTGTTCCACACGCTGCTCATAGCCCAATGTTACGTGATATAGATTTTTCCTCTTTACCATTTCCCAAAATAAAAAAGAAAGAAAAACAAAAATTTCCTTTTTCCCCGATTTTTTCAGTTTTTCTTTCTTCAGGTATTGACATAGACCACTTTAACATGGAAAATTATCCAAACTTTCAAGCTAAAAATATTGCGAATTTCTATTCTGCATTTTCAAAAATGCAAGCAAGTTATAAAAATCCAATTTGCATTGAATTTTCAGTTCATTCAACGTTAAAAAGTGCCTGTCTTGCAAAAGGTGCTACAGAACACATCGGAGCAAGTGCCTTGCCTTCCTATGTTCCAAACCTCTCTAGGGAAGAATGCTTTTACCAAGCAATCGAAAATAATTTAGCAAAATTAAGGAGGCTAAACCAATGAAATGTCCAAGTTGTCAAAAAAGAATTCCAAACAGTGCTAGCTTTTGCGAACATTGCGGCGCGTCAATTCCAGAAGACGCAAAGCCCAAAAGACGTGTAAAATTTGAAGAACCTGTCGGGGATATCTCAATTTTAAGAGCAATTTTACGTGGTTTTAAGAAATATTTAGTCTTTTGGGGCAGAGCCACTAGAAAAGAATTTTGGTGCTTTTTTATCTTCGCTTTCGGTGTTGCCTTTTGCCTCTCTGCCTTAGCAGGTGGCTTTACAACTACCCCTGAACTTGAAAACCCATCAAATGTAAGATCATTAATTACCATGACCAACATTTCAATTCTTTGGGATTGCTTTGTCCTCATTCCAATTATCTCTTGTTACGCTAGGCGAATGCATGATATTGGAAAAAGCGGTCTTGCACCACTAAAATTTATACCAACCCTGGGGATATATGCTGCCGTTGCATATATTTTCACCATTTTCAGCAACAGTGTAGAAGACGCTGGATGGTTCAAAAGAACAATGCTCCACATGGCAGGAGCTGATATTGATAAAATTTCACATACACAAGAAATAATTCAAAATATCTTTATTGCACTTGCATCAATTTACATTTTATACATTGTAGTTTTGTTATTAAAGGATAGCCAAATAGGTGATAACGAATACGGAAATGACCCAAAAGGTTAAAAATGTCTAAAGCACATAGTGCCGAGCCTTAAAAATATTGGGCATAAGCGCCAAGGCTTTTGAATTGAAAATGGAGAGTTGAGAATTGAGAATTGCGGTGTGCTACTTCGTAGCACGAATTGTAAAAAACATTAGCCACTAAAACAAAAACAAGGACTAGATGCTTTTAATTATCTAGTCCTTGTTTATTTTTGTATTTGTGGCAAAGCCACTACAAATCGTGGCGAAGCCACACATTAATTCTCAATTCTCAATTTTCAATTCTCAATTTTTACCAAAGCAGATAAGGTATATAATCCTTGTTTTAATTACAACGTAAAGCGGAAACCAAGATTGAAGTTAAGTGAATTGCTTACGTCCTTGAAGTGTTTGGTAAATTCTGCATAGAAGTAGCTCTTGTCGCTCATATTCCAGCCACCGCCAAGGGAAACTTCCCACCAGTTTTGTGCGCTGTCTTGTTTGTATGAAGCATCGCCGTATGTGATGTTCGTTGAGCCGGCAAAATCATGATAGTAGCTTCCTCTTAAATAATAGTTAAAGTTTTTAACTCTCTGTCCTAAGGCAAGCCCAAGTCTTGAAACAAAGTGATTTGTGCTGTCTATGTCTGCCAAGATGCCGGTTGAGCTTGTCTTTTTCGCTCCGGCTAAATAACCATAGATAAACTCTGCCTGTGGCTCAAGGTAAAGTCCACTCTTGCCAAGGTTTGCTCTATATCCATATTCACCAGAAAGGGTTACGCCGTTCAAAGCGTAATCAAGCTTTGTGGGTACTGGGTTATCAACGCTTGCGTCATAGCTTGTTGTGTCACTTTCATATCTGCCGTAACGGAAGATGAAATCAAAATAGTGACCGCTGTCATAGATTTTTGTGTAGTATGCACCAAGCGTTGTGGACTTTATGTCACCACCGCCTATGGCATAAGACTGTGTTCCGTCAAATCTTTCAAGCGACAAACCAAGATAGCTACGATTCTTTGTGTCATTCTTTAAGGCAAAGTCATAACCAATCTGGTAAAGGTTACCAGAAACATTGAGCTTTCTTCCATTGTTCAAGTCGTCTAGGCTTCTTTGGAAACGTGCCCAACCTGTATTGCTTGCCTCTCCACCACGGAGGTCACCAAGGCGTTTTTGCAGGTTGTTTGTTGTCTCAAACCACGCCATGTTTATTGCATTTGCAGTGTCTGACACTGATTTTGTTGTTTCGCTTATAATTTCTTTTGGTTTGTCTTTTCCAGCTGTAAGAGAGGTAATTTTCCATGTTTGATTATCGGCACTTGTAACAGTTGGTGTAAAGACGAGGGTTTTACCATTCCCCTTATCCAATTTTGTTTCCTGTGCTTTGATCTCAATTGTGCCATTTGTAGCTGTTAGGAATGTATGCTCCCCTTCTTGTTTGTCTCCAACAGAAGCTGTCTCATAGAATGGGTCGTATGCAACCTTAACCTTAGCTTGTCCGCTGACAGTGCCAGTTAAGGTTATTTTGTCGCCTTCACCTCCTTTTAGGTCTGTCTTTATAACGAATGTTCCGCCGTTTGCTGTAACGTTGCTTTTTATATTCAAGGTTCTGTATTTTTCAGGAGAACTGGACACTAAATCATTCATGGTGATGTAGCCACCATTGAAGTATATATCTGCCTGTGTTACATCCCTTGAGAAATTCACCGTGCCATTTTCAATATACATCTCACCAGTCGGCGTATCAGCGTCCGTGATGCTTGCAAAGTTAACTGTGCCGGTGTATTCCTGTATTGTTTTGCCAGCTTCATTTTTTTTAGGAGCGTTTATCTTCATAGTGCCTTCGTTGTGAACACTATCCACCTTTTCATCTCCATCTTTACCGACAAAGGTGATGGATTTTTCACCTTCTGCACGCAGCGCTAGGATGAGATTGCCATCGCTATTCATGTTGTAAATTGCGCCACCTACGTCGGCAATATTACCACTAAACGTAATATCCTCACCTCGTGCCACAACCTTTAAGCTTTTAATATCCGTTGGTTCCTCCCCATTAGCAGAGGCATTAAGCATATCATAGCCCATCACTCCATTTGCAATTGCTCCGCCACATGACACGCCATCAGGATCTGTAGCACGTGCAAAATTACCTATAAAGTTTCCTGTTATGTCTCCTGTTGCTCCACTATTAGCAATAGCACCACCGTATACTACACCGTCCCCCTGTGCAGAATTACCTATAAAGTCTCCTGTGATATCGCCTATTGTTCCCCAATCATTATCAATTGCTCCGCCACTTCCGTTAGCTTTGTTACCAATAAAGTCTCCTGTGATATTACCTATTGTTCCTCCATCATAATTTTCTATCGCTCCGCCATAATACGCAGAGTTACTCACAAAGTCTCCTATGATATCGCCTATTGTTCCACTATCATTATCAATTGCTCCGCCATTGTCGTTAGCTTTGTTACCAATGAAGTCTCCTGTGATATTACCTATTGTTCCTTCATCATTTTCTATCGCTCCGCCGTATCCGTCGGAGTCGTTTCCGTTAGCTTTGTTGCCAATGAAGTCTGCTTGTATATTCTTACCAGTTGTATCAGTGTTATAAAGTGCACCACCACCATATCCACTACTTCCATCATCGGAACAATTTACAAATGCGGAAATACCGTCTGCACTTGTTCGGTGACTCGTTTCATCTTTAACAACCTCATCTTTGGTGTCATAATAAACCTTGATGTCTGCTGTACCTTCTGTTACGCCTGTGTCATCTAATCTGTCGTCGTCACCTACAACATCCGGATTTGCTGTATGCCATACATAATACAATTCATTGGTGCCTTGCTTTGTTCCATGTCCCCAATTAAATCCTTCCTTTGTAAAAACCTTAAAATGTCCTTCTTCCCATTTGCCTGTGGTCTCATTGTATCTCCAATTTACATGACCATAGGTTTTTTCAGGATGATCGCTATCATCTACAAGCTGATACTTGTGTGTCACCTCGTCAGCAAATGCCTGCACCGCTCCAAACACTCCCCCTGTGCCAAGCATCATGACACAAAGCCCAAGACACAGTGCAAACCGTGCCAACCTCTTAAAACGACTTCCCTTTGTGAATTTCATCTGTGAAATTCCTCCTTTAAATAAAAAATTTATAAAATAGTGGTTTTCACCATTATTTCCCTGTTTTATTTTTTGCCATACAAAAACACAACAACACAAGGCACAGAAAATCAGAAAAATTTTCTACACCTTGTGTTGTTATTTATATAAAACTGTAAAATTTCGTCTAGTGTGTTTCTTCTTATATGAAGCAATAGGGGGGGGGGCAGAGCATTGCTATCACTGCATTTGTTGCACTTTTGCTATTTCTGTTACCGCTATTTTTACCGCAAATTTTCATCGCTTGTCCCTCCGTCCTTCAAGATTATTTGTGTTTCAAAATCTACCTGATACTAAACAGAAAAATATCATCGAGTGTATTATACAGAAAAATATAAATTATGCAAATATTTTTATTGACGCTTTTTTCGCTTTTTTGCCCTGCTTTTTTTACCGATTTTGCCAGTCTAATTTTCTCAAAATTTTCTCAAAATTTACACTGCTTTTTTATATGATATTACTGCTTTTACCGCTTGCGGAATGTTCAAAAAAGTGAACATTTTTTATGTAAGAAATGGCTTTGCCATTTCGCTTATGTTAGGTGAGGCTTTGCCTCACCGCTTATGGCAAAAAAATGGTTAAAAACAATTTTTATTGATTATTTTTGTTTGAATTTCAGCAGTTTTTATGTTTCTTTTACAAACAAAAAGTGAAATTTTATTGTCAAAATTCAAGGACTCCCAAATTTCATCTGCAAATTCACCAAGCTCCTGTGGAATTGTCACCTTTATTGGCTCGCCTTCAAAAGAGGGCAAGGGATTACCATCCGTCTTGTAGGTGCTTATAAAATGCCCCTCTCCTGCGTGTGGTGCATAGGAAAAATTAAATCTATTGCAAGACGTTCCCTTATCGTCGCTTGACTTCAAAATGTTTATTTTATATGAGAAATCCCCGTTTGCAAATGAAAGTAACGCACTAATGCGCGGTGTCCAGTTTGGTGCATCTGGCTCAAATTGGCGTGTTGCCAAGGCTCCTTCAAAGTGATAACCTTTTGGTGCGAGCTCCACTATTGTGTCAGTTTGGTCACCGTTTGTAATAACTATGTTGTCATTGCCACATGGGCAACCAAATTTTGCCATCGCACGATAGATTATCAAACTGGGATCCTGCACAAGTGATTCATCATAGGCTTGTGTATATAACCCGTCTGGCTTTTCCACAAAAATTCTATTCCTGCTGTTTGCACTGCGCCCCATGATAAAATAAGCTGCCATCGCACTTGCTCCATCTGCTGAAGTGCCAACAATTATGCCACGCCCTGGGTATGGATTACCACTTAATAAATCTTTAATTTTTACGCTTTCCATTATTTTGCCTCGCTCATAATTTGTTTTCTGTTAAAAAACAATCGTTATTGTAGCACAAATTAAAATTTTATGTTAGAATACGCAAAATTATTTACTGGGTGGGGAAAACACAATGTTTGAAACTATAAAAGAATTAAATTGGACGCTGTTAGTATCACTAATCGTACTCAGCGCACTCGTTTCCTATACAGCGGACAGGATAGGACAAAAGTGTGGAAAGAAGAAAATTTCCATTGGGAAACTGCGTCCTAAATATACATCTCGCATTATTTCCGCGATCAGTGGTATGTTAATCGCAATAGTGACAGTTGCACTCTTGGCTGCAGCATCAACAGAGGTGCGCACTGCTATCTTTTCTATGAAATTTGTGCAACGTGAAATTGACAAGCTTACACTTGATTTAGAAAAAAATCGCCAAACACTAAATGTCACAAAATCAGAGCTTTTTGAAAGCAACAAGTTGCTTGCAGAAAAGCAGACAGACCTGGCAGCTCTTTCACGAGAGATTGACATAAAGCAAAAAGAAAATGACGAAATTACTGCCCTGAACAAAACACTAAAAGAACAAACTGAAAAATTAAAAGGCACGCTAGGAAAGGTTAGATCAGGAAAAATTGCGACATTCAGTGGCGAAGTGTTGGCTCAAGGCACAATCACAAACGCTAGTGCTGGCGCTATCAATAATCTTGTTGCTGCGCTGAAAAATCAAGCACGTCATATGATTGCGGAAAGAACCGGCACAAACTTGAACAAAGTTCCTGCCCCAAATGTTTCCCCTGCTTCTATACAAGCTTTGAAAAGCACCTTGGCCAAAAATTCTGGTAAACGCTTTTATGCAAGGCTCATTGCACAGGACAACTTTGTTTCTGGTGAAGCACTCGATGCAAAGATTGTTTCCAACCGTTCAAATTTGATCTACCGTGACGGCGCTACACTAAAAACCTTGAAATTTGCCCCTGCAACACAACGTCAAAAGGCGGAAAGCGTAATCTACTCAAACTTGAAGGAACTAAACAAGGCAGCTGCTTTAAAGGGCGTTTTACGCGACCCTATCACGGGAAATATAGGCACGCTTGACAGTGAAAACCTCTTTGAGGTGCTAGAAAAAATCGCAGGAAGCGACAAAGAAACAACTCTTTTTGTCGTTGCTGAAAGTGATACCTACACAGAAGGCCCTCTAAAAATAATTCTTCAAGTTAAGGAATAAAATAATAAAATATAAAGTGGCATAGTTGGTATTCAACTAACTATGCCACTTTTAATCAGTTTTATTTCAAAAGATTTGTAACCCACAAGCACTTCGTAAACATTTTAATTAGGTGTGTGAATTATATGATGAAGATTGAACTTTACAAAAAACTATATAAAAAATTGCTAGATCTCGCTTCGATAATCGGAATTGATGAAACAGGGTTGCAAAGATATTTTATCCCTGAGGGAATTACAAGTTCCGAGAGCATTTTGGTTCATCTTTGTTCGTCTTTACAGAATAGTGGAATAATGCGTAACTCCATTAAATTTAACAACACAAATGATCAATCCAACAGGTGCATCATTAAAAAAGTTTTGTTTGATTTTAATGCAGAAAAATCGGCTACTACGTATAGCAACTGGAAATGCATATACAATGCGATGTTGACTGCTGGCATAACAGATAATGGAAAGAAAGAAAAGAAAGAATCAAATTGGGAGAAATACTGCTGTGGTCTTTTTGACGGGTTACAGTTTTTAACGGTAAAAAATGGCAAAAATAGAATGAAAGAACTCATAGCTACATCAACTCTGACAGACAAAGAGTTGAATGAAATATCAACAATTTCTAAGAGTATTCATGGTCTCGGCTTTGCACTTACTTGTGATTGGCTAAAGGAATGTGGTTGTACGTGGCTTGCCAAACCAGATGTCCATATCAGCAAAGTTGTTAAGCGAATACAAGGTTGTAAGACACTTAAAGATACAGACGTTATTCAATTTGTATTCGAATGGAGCAAAGCTGTAGAAGAAAACTATGACAAAACTGTTACCGCATATAAAATTGACAAAATGATTTGGTTACTGTGTACTGGTAATTTCTACCTTGATCATGAAAAATTTGGTAGGGAAGCAATATATTATATTATTGACGCTATAAAAGATACCCAATAGAATTATGTCAATTAAAAAAATCATTATAAGCACAGAAGAATTGAAGATAATAACAAAAGAACCATACTAAAGGAGAAACCTTTACTATGGTTCTTTTGCTATCTTGCTATTAAGATATCAAAATTATTTTACGCCTGTTGAGCCAAAGCCTCCTGCGCCACGTTCTGTTTCATTTATTTCTTCAACCTGCACAAGGTTAGCCTTTGTTACTGTTGCAAAAACAATCTGTGCTATTCTGTCACCAACATGAACCGTGAAAGGTGCATTGCTTAAGTTGGCAAGGATAATCTTTACCTCACCCCTATAATCAGCGTCAATTGTGCCTGGCGAGTTCAAAACAGTAATTCCGCTTTTTATCGCAAGCCCACTACGAGGACGAACCTGTGCTTCTGTTCCCTCTGGCAATTCAAAGAAAAGCCCTGTTGAAACCAATGCTCTTTCAAGAGGCGCAATCGTCACTTCCTCAACCGCACGAACATCCATGCCACTCGCACCATCAGTAACATAGGACGGCAAGGTGGCACCATTTTCACACCGAACACGAACTTTAATAGACATTAATTATTCCTCAAACGGAATATTATGTTCTTCCGCACATTCATAGCAGATGACAACGGAGTTTCCGTTTTCATCCTCTGCTTCGTGGAACAAATCACAGCACTCACGAAGTGGTTTGTCGCAAATTGCACAATGTAGCATTTTATATCCCCCTCAATTTTTATTATTTTTTCTTTACACTAAAACCAAACGTTCCCAGTTGTCTTCCTAGTGCGTGGTATGCACCATGAACAAAGGAAATAAGGTTTGCCTTTTCAAGGCAAAGACGCCCCTTGCTGTCCAACAAATTTTCTGCAACATTCACTGCTTCAATTTTTGCAAGAAACATTGTGTGGCTACCGAGCGGTATCTTTTGCGTTACGCGACACTCAATATTCAATGGACTTTCGTCTATCATCGGACAAGAAAGAACTGACGCAGGCACAGGAGTTAGCCCAAAACTTTTGAATTTGTCAAGATTTCTTCCGCTCTTGACCCCTGAAAGATCCATTGCGCGTGTCAATTTTTCATTGACAAGATTTATTACAAATTCACCACTTGTCTCTAATATGCCATAGGAGTGACGCTCTGGTCTTAATGAAATATATGTCATCGGCGGTTCCGAATTTACAATCCCCGTCCACGCCACTGTAACAATATTTTTTGTTTCTCTCTGCCCGAGACTCACCATAACGACAGGCAACGGGAAAAGTTGAGTCCCTGCTTTCCAAGTCTGTTTCTTCACAAAAAACACCTCTTAAACAAAATCACTTGTTTTTACGCCAAATATTATACAATAATTTATTCTTTTTTTGATAAAACTATTCTTTTTTTTCGCAATTTAGATTAAAATGTAGTGGTTTATGTTTGAAATAATTTGTTAGGTGCTTTGTAAAGTTATGACAAAAAAAAATAGAACAACAAAAACGAAGAATTTGTATAGTAAATTTTTCGCATTTGCGATTTGTATTCTTGTCCTTTGCCTTGCAGGCAGTGTTTCTTTCGCTGCTACTGCAAAGCAAAAAAAACAAACTTACAGACCGCACATGCGTGTTGCTGTATCAAATTCTTTTTTGTATGATGTGGCAACTTTCATCGTAAAACCAGAAATTTTTAGCGTTAGGAATATTGGAAATGCTGCACCTGGAGGAAGCGACATTTTTATCACCATGACGAGCAACCAAAAGCGTTTTGCTTCTCGCAACAAATCTCTTACATATTTTGCCACAACTGTTGGCTATGATGGCGAACCATGCGAATATGACTATTATGATCCGTCAAAAATTCCATACCTCACACTAAACACAATGAAAGCCATCTCTAACCATGACAAGGCAAATTACCAGTATTATCAGAAACGTTTGGCAATTTACCAGTCAATTCTGGACAGCACAATGCAAGTGGGAAAGAAACTCTTGCAAAATATAACTGTGCTTGACCTTACTGGTCGGACAGGTTATATTGTAACTTCTTGTGCTAAAAGAGGCGTAAAACCACCAAAAGAAGCTGTGCCAGCTTGGAAAAATGGCGATATTGAACATCTGCAAGCAACCATAAAGCAGGCAAATTTACGCAATATGTTGATAGTAACAGATTATGCAACAGACCCCATTATCGTAGAAAATGTCCAAAAACTTGCAACAAAGCATTTTCATATGACAGGCTATACTGGGGGATCCTTTTCATCATATTTAGCGGAGAATTTTGGCGCATTAAAGAAATTACTAGCAAAGCCAATAGAAATGGAGAAAGTTTATGAACCTAACAAAACAAAGCAGAAAAAAACTCGCAAGAAATAGCAGCAAAAAATTCCTTACAAGTTTACTGTTCCTCTTTTTACTCTGCTCTTTGTCACATGTTGCACAGGCAGACATCGACCTTACTGCTGACTACATAAAATACAATATGGAAAGTTCGACTGGCGTGGCAAACGGCAATGTGCACCTTTCACGAGGAAAAGACAATATAAAGGGTGGCACTTTAAATGCTGATTTCAAGAATGGTAGCTATATCTTGGACAAGAATATAAGTGGTTTTCTTGCAGAAAAAGAGTTATATTTTTTCGGTGACCACATGCATTGGACGCATAAAGACGATAATGACATAATCAATTTGACGGGCAATGTGCGTTTTGAACACAAGACAAAAGCTCAAGATTATGATAATCCAAGGACGACAAAAAATTACACAGATGCCGTCATCGGCAAAACTGCAACAATGGAAACAAAACTTGATAAATTTGTCCTTACTGGTCCAGTCAAGGCAGATATCGTTTCTCAACGCACAAAAATTTTTGGAGATAACCTCGTTTGGGAAAGAGCAGGAGAAGAAAAACTTAATCTTGACGGTAACGTTCGTGTTGAACGCATAGCGCAGAAAGCCTCTTCAAAGGAAAAACAACTTGTTACAGACACTTTGACTGGCAATAACGCACTTTATTTAACACAAAAGGACTACTTAAAGCTCGAAGGCAATGTAACGGGTAAAATTATTTCGCAAGATGCAACAAGCTCCTGTGACACCTTAACTTGGCAAAAAGAAGCAGGTGGAACTGCTGTTGAAATGCTTGGCAGTGCTCGCATTAATCGCTTTGATGGGCTTGAGACCTTAGCAGCTAACCGTGCAAAATACATTCAATTAGGTGAAGGGTATGAGCTCGAGGATGGTGTTGAAATAGTCACAGAAACTCGTAATATTAACTGTGACAAGTTTATTAAGCATGGTAAATATTTCAAGGGATTTAACATTACGCGTTTTGAAGATATGAAACAACAATATAATGCTAGAGGGGAAAAACTCGTCGGTACCTTGACAAAAAATTCCAAGACGAAAGAAGACGAAATTGCAGAATCAACCTTTAGTGGTAACGTATACTTTGAATTTACCAATAAGCAAAACCAGAAAAATGTCATAACCGGCGACGAAGCTCGTTACACAAAAGCAAATGACACTGTAACTGTCACAGGAAATCCACTTGCCACAAGAAGCGACGGGAAAAAAATAAAAGCAGATCAATTTAGAGTAAATTTAGCAACAAAAGTTTACTATGCAGAGGGCAACGCACATCTCCTTTATGTAAAAGAAGACAGTAAGAAAAATGAGAATGTCAAGACAGATAAAGATCAAGATAAACAAGGCGAAGAAAAAAACAGCAACGAAGCTGAGCAAGTAGAAAAAACACTGTAATCATCATAAGAGGGGAAAACAAAATGTACGAAATTATGAAGCAAACAAAAAAATTACTAAAAGCGGAAAATCTAGTCAAAAATTTTGGGGAAAGACGCGTTGTAAACAATGTTTCCATAGAAGTTAAAGCTGGTGAAATTGTTGGACTACTCGGACCAAACGGAGCAGGCAAAAGTACATCCTTCTATATGATAACTGGACGTATCTTGCCAGATGCCGGAATTGTCACACTGGACGGTGAAGAGCTGACAGCGCTCCCTATGTATATGAGAGCCCGCGCAGGAATTGGCTATTTGCCACAAGAAGCGTCCATTTTCCGCAACCTTACTGTTCTCGAAAACCTCGGACTTGTCTTTGAAGAAAGCGGTATACCAAAGAAAGAAAGAGAAGAAATCATAGAATTTCTCCTAGATGAATATGGTATAAGACACTTGAAGCACACAATTGGTGTTGCCTTGTCAGGCGGTGAAAGACGTAGAGTTGAAATAGCACGAGCACTTGCAGTTCAACCATCTTTCATTTTGCTAGACGAACCATTTTCTGGAATAGACCCAATAGCAGTTGCAGAACTTCAGCGCATCATAAAAAAATTAAAGCAGGATGGTTACGGCATACTTTTAACCGACCACAATGTGCGTGAAACCCTCGCAATTACGGATAGAGCATATTTGATTTACGAAGGTAAGGTTTTCCTTGAAGGAAAACCATCTGAGATAATTCATAACCACGAAGCAAGAGTCAAGTATCTTGGCGAAGGTTTTACGTGGTAAAGATTTTTGTTTTTGTTACATGGAGGCAAACAAATGACGGAATTTGAATTGAAATACGGCACAAACCCAAATCAGAAGCCAGCATCAATTTTTATGAAAGATGGCTCTGAACTGCCAATAGAGGTTTTGAATGGTCGTCCAGGCTATATAAACTTTTTGGACGCTTTTAACTCATACCAACTTGTGCGTGAATTAAAAGAAGCAACAGGGCTTCCCTCTGCTGCATCGTTCAAGCATGTATCACCTGCCGGTGCTGCTGTCGGCACACCGCTCTCAGAGCTTGACCGCAAGATGTATTTTGTGCCAGAGGGATTAGAACTTTCCCCCATCGCTTGTGCCTATATTCGTGCAAGAGGAGCTGACAGGCTCTGTTCTTATGGTGACTGGGTTGCCCTTTCCGACACATGCGATAGTGCCACTGCAAGCTACTTAAAGCTTGAGGTCTCGGACGGCATAATCGCACCAGATTACACACCGGAAGCTTTAGAAATTCTAAAGACAAAAAAAGGTGGAAAGTATAATGTTGTCAAGATTGACAAAAATTACATTCCACGTGAAGTTGAAGAAAAGGACGTATTTGGCATCACATTCCGTCAGGGCAGAAATAATTTCAAAATAAATGAAGAGCTGTTAAGCAATATCGTAACAAAAAATAAAGATTTACCAAAAAATGCAGTGATAGACCTAATTATTTCCTTAATTACATTAAAATATACACAGTCAAATTCCGTTTGCTACGTCAAGGACGGGCAAGCAATTGGCGTTGGTGCAGGTCAGCAGAGCAGAATTCACTGCACCCGTTTGGCAGGCAGCAAAGCAGATAATTGGTATTTAAGGCGCAGTGAAAAGGTGCTTAACTTGCCATTTTTAGACAATGTCAAACGTCCAGAACGTGACAACGCAATAGACGTTTATATTAGCAATGAGTGCGACGACGTTTTACGTGATGGTGAATGGCAAAAGGTTTTCAAGACAAAGCCAGCACCTTTCACAGAGCAAGAAAGGCGTGATTTCATTGCTACGCAAACGGGCGTAACCTGTGGCAGCGACGCCTTCTTCCCATTTGGAGATAACATCGAACGAGCTAGAAAAAGTGGTGTTTGCTTTGTGGCAGAGCCAGGCGGAAGCATTCGCGATGATAATGTAATAGAAACAGCTGACAAATACAACATGGTAATGTGCTTTACTGGCATGAGGCTTTTCCACCATTAAACTTTGAGGAGATTAACGAGAGTGAAGAATATTCTGTTAACCGGCGGTGCAGGCTACATAGGAAGCCACATCGCAGTTGAACTTATAAATGCGGGCTATTTTCCTGTCATAATAGATAACCTTGTCAATTCAAGCGAAAAATCTATTAAACGAGTCGGTAAAATCACTGGTGTAACACCAAAATTTTACGAAGGTGATTGCCGTGATGAAGAATTGCTCGGCAAAATTTTTGCAGAAACTCAGATTTCGTGCATTATACACCTTGCAGGGCTCAAGGCAGTTGGCGAATCGGTGGAAAAACCGCTTGAATATTATGACAATAATCTTAACGCAACAATTGCGTTATGTCGTGCTATGAAAAAAGCCGAAGTCAAAAATTTCATCTTCTCTTCGTCCGCAACAGTTTACAATTCAAAAAATCCTATGCCACTTTCAGAAGATTCTGTCACAGGCGGTTGCACAAATCCTTATGGCTGGACAAAATATATGATAGAGCAAATTCTTGGCGGTGTGCAAAAGGCAAATCCTGATTGGTCTGTTACACTACTCCGCTATTTCAACCCTGTTGGTGCACACAAAAGCGGTTTAATTGGTGAAAACCCACGTGGCATTCCAAATAACCTAATGCCTTTTATTACTCAGGTTGCTACGGGGAAAAGAGAAAAATTAAACATTTTTGGCAATGACTATCCCACAAAAGACGGCACATGCATCCGCGACTACATTCATGTAGTTGACCTCGCCAAGGGACACGTTAAAGCGATAGAATATACCTTGAATCATAATGGTGTAGAGGTTTTTAACCTTGGCACAGGTCAAGGCTATTCCGTGCTTGATATGGTTGAGGCATTTCAGAAAGCAAATAATATAAAGCTCCCATACACTTTTGCGCCACGCAGAGCGGGCGACTTAACAGAATGTTATTCAACTCCTGCAAAGGCAAACAAAATTCTCGGCTGGAAAGCAGAAGAAACGCTAGAAACAATGTGCGCCGATAGCTGGAATTGGCAAAGACAAAATCCAAATGGATATGAGGAATAACAATCTATAATAATTTAGCCATAAAGAACATAAAGAGCATACAGAGCGGACTTCGTTCGCTGAAAATCATAAAAAATTTAATTTTTATTAAATAAATTAAAATTACCTTTTGTAAAAAGAGGCATTTTTTGTTCTTTGTGTTCGCTATGGTTTCCTTAAATACGACGATAAGGAACATAAAAATGAGCGAACGAAAATTAAAAATTTATGAAGTCCTACCGGAGTTAGAAATTGGTGGCGTTGAAAGATTTGTAGTGGATATGTCAAATGCCCTTGCAGACCTTGGGCATGATGTCACCGTAGTTTCTAATGGTGGACAAATGGAAGGACAGTTGACTAACAAGGTGAAAATTCTTCATCTGCCGGTTCATTCAAAAAATCCTTTCAAAATAATTTTTACTGCAAGAAAATTGGCAAGGATTATCGCAAAAAACGGTGGCTGTGATTTACTTCACGCTCACTCTCGTGTTCCTGCTTGGATTTGCCAAATCGCTGCAAAAAAACTTCGCTTTCCGTTTGTTGTTACAGCACACGTTGTGTTTGGCACTCAAAAAAGATGGATATACACACCATATCGCAAGGCAGATGGTCTTGTGTGCGTGTCACAGGCTGTAAAAGATGGTATGTCTCGTTGCTTTGATGGTAAAGGACTTGTTATAACAAATGGACTTTCTGAGCCAAATGTTCACTGGGATAATTCCAATCTTGATGGCAAGGCAAGATTTTTATTCGTTGGTAGATTGTCTAATGTAAAAGGTTTACAGGATGCATTGCAAGCGTTCTCGCTTTTACCAAATAATTTGGAATGGTCACTCACAGTGGTCGGCGAAGGTCCAGCAAGAACTGAATGGGAAAAAATTGTCTATGACAACAATTTGACCGATAAAGTTACCTTCCTTGGTTACAAGCAAAATCCAGACGATTATATGGCAAGCCATTCCTGTCTGCTTTTCCCTTCCTATACAGAGGGATTACCCCTCACATTGGCAAGAGCAATTCAAATAGGGATTCCTGTTATTGCATCCGATATCGCTCCAGTGACAGAGCTTGCAGATAATTCAACTGGTTTGCTTACACCAGGAAATATTAACGAATGGAAAACAGCCATTGAAAATTTTATAAAGACAAAGCAAACTCCAAAGACATTTTCCACAAACGCTGTTCCAACATTCGACGAGATGCTCGCAAAATATTTAGAAATCTACAATTCTCTTGCTGAAAGAAATTAGGTGATAACTTTGAAAGATTTGCCAAATACTGATAAAATTTATATAGTTGTTGCTTTTAGCGACAAAAGTGGCAAATATGCACGCCATGCAGCTGTAACATTAGCAAGCGTCTTTGCAAACACTTCCTTTCCTGTCTGCGCTTATGTTTTGCATGACGAAACCTTGACAGAAAATAACCGTGCAAAGTTAGCAGAAACTGCAACCATGCACGGCAAAGAAATTGAGTGCATAAATGTATCTGACGCATACCTAGAGAACGCAAAACAAATTGGAAAAGAAAAATTAGAAGTTGTAGAACGTGCATTAGGCAAAGGCACACTTTATCGCCTGTTAATTGACAAAGTGATTACTGTTCCACGAGTTATATATTTAGACTGCGATATTTTAGTAACTCGTGATATTGCTGATCTATGGCAAATAGATTTAGATTATAAAGCGATAGGTTGTGTCCGCGATTTTGACGAGTGGGAAAAACTTGAGACTGGCAGACCTATTACATCACGTATGGCAAGAAGTCGTCGTTTTTTTGGCATAAAGAGCGGTGAGTATTTCAACGCTGGTGTTCTTCTTATGAACCTTGATTCGATTCGTAACCGTTATAATATGGCTCGTGATTTTGTTAATTTTTTTAATAAATATGGCTCTTGGACACCATTGGCAGATCAAGATTTCTTGAATTATATTTTCCGCAATGATAAAAAATTATTAGATAAGAGTTTCAATATCACACAAAATCTGAGTTTGGCAAAAGATGAACTGTCCGGCAAAATTTTTCACACATTACTAGCAAAACCTTATGAGATTTATACAAGAGAAAATGTGGACGATCTCTACTGGCATTACTTGACAAAAACTCCCTATTGCACATCTCAAGACGAATTGATTTCTATCATGTGTCATGAGCTTGGTGCCGGTCGCTACACTCACAGACATTCCAGTGCTTGCGTGAAAAGGCTTATTGGTAACATCGTAAAAAATATAAAAGAATCACATTTGCTTTTTGACATAAGAGCACATTTTGCTATGAAAAAAGAAAAAGAAGCAAGTCTTTAGCTTTGAGAATAATAAAAGGCAAGAAGATAGCATTTTGATTTTGCTACTCTCTTGCCTTTTTCTATTTGTATTTGTTTGCATAATGTTTGTAGTAAATTTTCGGGAACAACAATGCAAATAACGCTCGTCCAAAGACCTCACCCTTGACCAATAAAGAACGGTAACTCTGCCAAAGGCGATGCCGAACAGTTTTATCGGTTAAAAGTTGCTTGAACTCATCTTGCTTTCCCTGCATAGCATAAACTGATAACTGCCGCAAATATGCAGTGGGGAGCAACATATGCTTTGCCAATAACCTAACCTTATCATCTGTCGTATGTGCTATAAGATACTGTGCTGCCCGCATGTGAGCTCCTGTGTTGTGGTTGTAACGTTCAATCATAACCAGAGGATTTTTTTTATGAGCTCTCATAGACATTTGTGGATGCTGAACATAAACATACAGGCAATCGGGAATAAAGGCAACTTTTTCAACACAGCACATCACCTTTAGCACAAATTCTACATCTCCACCAGCACTACAACCATCGCTGTATCGAACACCTGTTCTTTCAAAGAAACTCTTTCGAAATAGAATACTACATTGACACAATGGGTTTTTGTTTAACATTCTTCCAAGGAGAACTTCGTTTGGTGTTTTGTCCACAACCATTGGGAAAAATTCTTCTTTGTCGGTAGCAATTTCCAAAGTCCTATAACCACAAATAGCAATTTCTGTATCATCAGTGGTTATAGCAGAATATAATTTTTTAAGGTAGTTTTTGTCTATTATGTCATCTCCATCTAGAAAACAAATATAATCACCTGCGGATATCTCTAGCCCCTTATTTTGGGAAGCCGTCTGTCCAATGTTTGGTTTATTCACTATCACTTGAACACTAAATTTGTGCTGTTTTGTAGCAAACTCATTTAAGATGGTAGCAGAGTTGTCACTTGAAGCATCATCAATAAAGATAGCCTCAAAATCTTGAAATGCCTGTGCCTCAAGGGATTCAAGTAATGGCGCAAGCCTATTTTCTAAATTATAAACTGTTATAATTACGCCAATTTTAGGTTGCATTATTGAGCTCTCCATTTCCTCTAAACAGATTCAGGGGCGTTAGTTTAAGACTCATTGAACATCACATAAAATGCCAAGCACCAAAAGGGGACAAGAAAATACCTTGCTGGCATGAAGAATCCTTCCGTAAGTCCAGAAAAGAATTTAGCAATTACCATAATTGCAAAGGTAAAATAAAGAGTTTGGTGCCTAGAAGCAACTGTTTTACTTATTGCCAAGATAAAAAGCACCAACTGGGATAGGAGAAATAGCGCTAAACCTGGTAACCCAGTGTGAACTGCAGCTTGGAGCATTGCATTATGTGGATGGGAGATAATTTCATCATAATGTAGTGTCCGAGACATGTCGGATCTGATATTAAAAGATTTAAAAGATAGACCTAAACCATAACCTGCAATAGGTCGAGCCTTTATTTTACCTAACATCTGTCTCCACGCACTCCAACGCCCTGTGGATAAGCCTTCAAACGAATTAGTTTGTGACATCTCACTAGAAGTTGATTCTATGCGTTCCTGCCAGATATTAAATACTGCAGAGCATTTATCAGGGACACAGAGTAACGAAGTTGCAGTAGCTCCTAACAATAATAGAATTACAAGTAAAACTAGTGATAGCTTTACAAAAACTCTTTGCCTAATGAGTAAAAAAACAAAAAATAAAGCAAACAACAGTGTTGCTACGCAAACTAAAATTGCACCTCTGTAATAGCTAATTAAAGCTAATCCAGGAGCAATTATAATAGCAATTAACGCCAAAATGCGAATCAATAAGTTGCCTTTTTTCTTAAATAAATAACATATCAAACAACCCAACCACATTGAAATGTATTGGAGTGCTGCAATAGGGGTAAAATTAAGAAAAGTATCATGCCCACGAACATCGGCAAAATTATTTATGTAGCGATTAACAGCACAAGAAAAAATAAAGGCACACAGTCCAACTACCGACCAAAAGGTAAATCTTTCTTCAAAATCTTCACCCCTGAAGAAAAATAGTGAAAGAAGTATAAAAATTAACACTTCCAGTGGTTTCACGAAATCCCGCAATTCCTGTGCAAGAGTTGTAGCGCCAAACATAAGTGGAATTGTAAAAATCCAAATGAAAAATGCCAAAACAATAAACCATGTTGTGCGAGAAAAATCTTTGTGTTTAAGAGAAAAACGTGGTATTGGCATTGTCTTCCACATGAGTAAAAGTGCAAGTCCCGCTGTTAATCTCATAAAACCCTCTTTGCACCAAGCAAAGGTAAGAGACCAAATAAACAAAAGCTGCGCTACACGAAAACGTGGGAATGGTTCTTTTATATGCTTTAAATCATTGAAAAAGTTTTTTAGTGGATCCATGTCAATCAACATAGTATTTACCTCTCTATAATTTTACAAATCGGTGATATTTTAGCATAAAATACAAAAATAGGTTATAATGTTTTTGTGGTTATATTATTGGTGAGGGGGATAAAAGTGAAAATGGCAGATAATAATATAAATATAATAATTGCTTTCTCAGACCCCAAGGGTACATACGCTCGCCACGCTGCTGTAACGTTAGCAAGTGTGTTTGTCAACACAAGCTCACATGTCCACGTTTTTTTGTTGCATGATGAAACCTTAATTGATGACAATCGTGCAAAGTTGCAAGAAACTGCCAACCTTTATGGACAAGAAATTACATTTATAGATGCTTCTAGCAAATTAAATTCATTAGCACAAAAAATGACACAGAAAAATTACGAAGCACTACTAGGCAAACTCGGGCGAGGAACTTTTTATCGTCTTTTTGCCACGGACTTAATTCCTGTTTCACGTGCAATATACCTTGACTGCGACATTTTAGTTACACGTGATATTGCAGAGCTTTGGCAGGAACATTTAGATGGAGCATCTCTTGGAGTTGTTCCAGATTACCACGCACAAAACTTGCGTGACGGCAAGGGTGGTATATCCAGCCGCACAGAAAAACTCTGGAATTTTTTGGGACTTGAATCTATAAGTTACTTTAATGCTGGCGTTTTACTCATGGATCTTGAAAAAATTCGTAATTACTACAATCTGGCAGAGCAAAGCATAAAATTTTTTGTAAAATACAGCAAGATTATAACTATGGCAGATCAAGACTTTTTAAATTTTCTTTTTCGCAATGACAAAAAAATTTTGCCAGAGAGTTTTAACAGAATTCGTCCATTCGATACAAACAATGGCGTTAGCGGTCAGATCTTTCACACTGCAAGCCATAAGCCCTATGAAACATACACACGACCTATGATAGACGAACTTTATTGGCATTTCTTGCGGAAAACTGCTTTTTGCAAAAGTGAGGAAGAACTTGTTACTGCGATGTGCCAAGGTTTGGGCAAAGGCTCCTACGTTCATCTTCATTCAAGTGCTTGTGTATCAAGATTGATGACACAAATGAAACAAAATATATTTGAGGGACATTATATAAAAAGCTTAAATCTATTTTTGGCTACAAGAAAAGAAAAAGAAGCAAATATATAGAACGAGGATAAATTCATGATACCAAAGAAAATTCATTATTGTTGGTTTGGTGGTAAGCCACTAACTGAAATGGCAGAAAAGTGCATAGCTAGTTGGAAGAAATTTGCTCCGGATTTTGAAATTATTCGTTGGGATGAAACAAATTTTGATATATCTGCATGGCAATATGCAAAGGAGGCATACGAGGCAAAAAAGTTTGCCTTTGTTGCAGATGTCGCACAACTATATGCCTTGGTCAATTACGGTGGCATATATATGGATACGGATGTTGAGCTAATAAAACCAATCGATTCACTGTTGGAATATGAAGCATTCTCTGGATTTGAAGCACCACATTCAATTACCACTGGTATAATTGGATGCACATCTGGATTCCCTTTATTTGTTGAATTTCTCAGTAAATATCAGGAGCAAACTTTTTTTAATCGGGACGGCACTTTTGACATGACTACGAACGTTGAAAGGCTTACTGAACTTTGCCTTAACAATGGACTAAAGCTAAACAACCAACAACAAATAATTGCGGGTTTGACGCTTTTACCACAAGATTACCTTTGTCCACAACGCCAAGGAATTATTGATGTAACGGAAAATTCTCTTTGTATCCATTGGTTTGTAGGGTCATGGCATTCAGAGCAAGAACAATTTGGTGACAATGCCTATCGTGTCTATGTCAATAAACTTGTTAAATTTTTGCCCCGTCGCTTAGCTCGTCACTTTGCTCGATTTATTGCAGACGTAAAATGTCACGGCGTTTTGCGAGCATTCATTAATGTTGATAGCATAAAACGCCACTGGAATTCTTTTAAAACCAAGTGGCAAAAAGATTAACTGCAATGGCCATATATCATGACTAACTTACATCATATTCGTAATTTTTTTCATTTTTACTGGCTCAGGCGAGATATTCGCCTATGGCAAAACAAAAAAACAATAAATCGTTTGAAGAAAAAATTCACACACAACGAAAAGATTAAAGTTCTTTTTCTCGTAACAGAAACCTCTCGTTGGAAGTGTCAATCTCTTTTTGATCTCATGAAAGAAAGCAATATCTTTGAACCGCGTATCGGGCTTTTTATTCAAGATTTTGCTACAAACCTACCAAGGAATGAACAAAACAGAATTTTGGACGAAACTGGTAATTTCTTTGTATCTCTTGGTATGTCGGTGATTTACGCACGGGATAAAAAAACAGGCAAACCGAAAAAATTACAAGAATTGGGCTGCGATATTGTCTTTTACCAGATGCCATATAACATTGCACACGAACATTCGCCAGCCTATGTAAATAAATTTGCCTTGACCTGCTATGTACCATACTTTTTGCCCGATTATGAAAATCCAACACTTGAGTGCAAAAGCTTCCATAGAGATCTATTCCGCTATTATCTCCTCAATGAAGGGCACGTGCAAGATTTTACTCGCATGATGATTGATATACACGGTGTTGATCCCAAAAATATGGTTGCAGTCGGGCATCCTACAATAGATTCTATTTTAACCTACAAAATGTCCAATTCATCAGAGCCATGTGTCATATATGCTCCCCATTGGTCACTAAGCTGCATGGGAGACAAAGCAAGTGGTGAATGCACGTCAACATTCTTAGAACTAGGTGAGAAAATTCTAGATTATGCAAAAAGACACCAAGAAATTAAATGGGCGTTCAAACCACACCCAACCCTTGCCTATGCATTAACCTGCAATGGCAAAACCAAAAAATGGGTGGAGCACTATTACAAAGAATGGGAAAGTTTTGCCACGTGTTGCTATGATGGTTCTTACCTCAAGCTTTTTGCTGAATCAAAAGCACTAATCACAGATTGCTGCTCTTTTCAAATGGAATATTTTTACTGCAATAAGCCTTTGATTTTTCTCCACTCCCCCCTTAACAAAAATAAACAAAGATTCCCACTTTCCTTAGCCAGCACGAGTTTCTACACCATAAAGGATTTAGATAACTTCGAAAAAACTTTTGACGAAGTTTTGATAAAAGGACATGACGCAAATAAAGAATTACGACAAAAACTGCATAATGAACTTTCACCAAAAGCAAGTGCAGCAAAGAAAATTTTTGATGACTTGCTCAGTATTATGAAGTAAAAATTAAAAAGGTAGGACAAGCACAATGCACGCAATAATTTTAGCCGCGGGGATGGGCAAACGCTTAAAAGAATTAACTAAAGATAATACAAAATGTATGGTGTCCGTCTCTGGTGTCACCTTAATAGAAAGAATGCTTACTGCACTGGATAAGTTGTGCCTTAATAAAATCGTTATCGTAGTCGGATACGAAGGGCAAAAGTTGATAGACTTCATTGCAACACTGAATGTTACAACCCCAATTATTTATGTAAACAATCCTGTCTATAACAAAACGAACAATATTTATTCCTTAGGGCTTGCAAAAAATTATTTGCTAGAGGATGATACTATTCTCCTTGAGTCTGATTTGATTTTTGAAGAATCCATTCTGCAAGCACTCGTGGAAGACAAAAGAAAAACTCTCGCACTTGTAGATAAATACGAGACATGGATGGATGGCACCTGCATAAAGCTTGATGAGGAAGACAACATCATAGACTTTGTTCCTAAAAACAAATTTGACTTTGCACAAACAGACCAATACTACAAGACAGTAAACATATATAAATTTGCAAAGGAGTTTTCTGCCTCTTATTATGTTCCATTCCTCGAAGCCTATATGAATGCACTGGGTAACAATGAATATTACGAGCAAGTATTACGTGTTATTACAATGCTTGAGAATTCGCATATTAAGGCTAAAAGGTTGACTGGCCAGCGATGGTATGAAATAGATGATGCGCAAGATTTAGATATTGCAGAGTCGTTGTTTGCTGAAGATGATGAAAAGAGAATATCAAACTTGCAAGGCCGCTACGGTGGTTACTGGCGCTACCCCAAAATGCTTGACTTTTGTTACCTTGTAAATCCATATTTCCCACCACAAAAATTGGTAGATGAAATACAAGCAAGTTTTAGTGCGCTCCTAACGCAATACCCATCTGGAATGCGCGTTAACAGCTTGCTTGCTGCGAAAAATTTTGGTGTTAAACAATCACACGTTGTCATAGGAAATGGAGCTGCAGAACTAATCAAATGTTTTATGGAACAGACAAGAGGACAGGTTGGATTTATCCGCCCTACCTTTGAAGAATATCCAAATCGCTACTGCAAGGAAAATAGTGTCGTTTTCGTTCCAAATAATGAAAACTTTTCCTATACAAGTGAAGATATCAAAAATTACTTTGATGACAAAGACATTTCAACCCTCGTCTTGATAAATCCAGATAACCCAAGCGGTAATTTCATTTGCAGAAATTCTATTCTATCTCTTGCTGAATGGTGCAAGGATCGAAAAATAACCTTATTACTGGATGAAAGTTTTATTGATTTTGCAGAAGGAGAAGATAATTCTTTATTCAAGGAAGATATACTTGCACACTATACGAATTTAGTCATAATGAAATCTATTTCAAAATCCTATGGTGTCCCTGGACTTCGATTAGGAGTGTTGGCTTCGTCAAATGAAGAATTAATTACACATATGAAGCAAAAAGTTTCCATTTGGAATATCAATTCCTTTGCAGAATTCTATATGCAAATTTTCTCAAAATATGAGACATATTATGTTCGTGCATTGGAACACTTCAAAGAAACAAGAAAATTATTTATCGAAGAGCTCAGTCAAATCAAAGCTTTGCGACTTATTCCAACACAGGCAAACTATGTAATGGCAGAAATATGTGGCAATATTTCTGCAACAGAGTTAACAAAAAGACTTCTATTAAGACATAATCTTTTAATTAAAGACCTGAGTAAGAAAATTGTTGGCTCAAAGCAATTTGTGAGGTTAGCAATTAGAACAAAAGATGATAATACAAAGCTTGTTAATGCACTAAGGCAAGAATTGATGTCATTGTAGTTTTTTCACCTCAAGCAAAGAGATAGGAGCTAGCCATTTTGGCTAGCTCCTATCTCTTTGCTTTTGCTTAAATCATTACTACAAAAAATACGTTTCGGTAACAAATGTTTGTCTTTCATTTGTTACCGTATTTTTTATTGCCTTGATCATCCTAACGGCGTTTAACACGTTTCCATCACTATCCTTCACAGATACATAGATGTGAAAAGAAAGTTCTATCTCGTTCTCATGAACAATAGGCTCAATTTGTGGCACTGCAGTCGATCTTGCTGTTTCTGCATATTTATCATCATAATAGCAATCTGTTATTTCTGCTGTTATAGTTCTTTCACCGTAGCAGGAAAGTATCGGCTCAAAGAAATCATTGGGAACAGTTATCACAGGATTTTTCTTTGGAGTAGTTGAAAGAAAATCCTCATCACTGACGAGTTCCCCTGATTTTGCACAAAACCAATCGCTAATTGTATCAAGCGCCATTTCTGCAACTAATCTGTTCTCTATCGCTTTTGTTGCTTCACGTCTTTTTAGAGAAAAATCCACCACGTGACTTGCAAAAAGCATTGTTAAGGTAAAAAGCACTAGCACTGTTACCATAACGGTAACTAGCACAAATGACTTGCTTTGTTTGCCTAGCATTGTTATCTTTTTATTTTATCCAATGCCTTTTGGGCAGCAGCAACCTCTGCTTTTCTTATCGAGCTTCCCTCACCATTTGCCAGAATTTCACCGTCAAAAGACACCTGCACAGTAAAGGTAAAATTTGTACCATCTCCTTCTTGCGAAAGAAGTTCATACTTTGGTTGGGAATGTTTAACTTGCTGAAAATATTCCTGCAATTCACCCTTTGGATTATCGCTACCGCTTGTATTATCTGCAATTTTTACAAGCTCAGGCACAATGCTTAACACAACTTTTTCTGCTGTGGCAAAGTCACTATCCATATAAATCGCACCTATAACTGCCTCTGTAGCACAAGCAAAAGCAGAGTTTGGCAAGCTTTCACTTTTGTTCTTAACATAACGCAATTCCGGTCCAATCATCAAGACATCTTCTATTCCATTTTGCTTTGCAAATGTTGCTAGAGTTGCATTTCTTACGAGGTTTGAACGTTTGTTTGTAAGTTCGCCCTCTGGGAGTGTCGTGTATTTTTCAAAGAGATAACGCGAAACAGAAAGCTCTAGCACAGCATCTCCCAAAAACTCTAACCTTTGATTTGACGGTAAATTTTTTTGCGAAGCATAGGACGGATGAGTCAAAGCTTCAATTAAAAGATTTACATTATTAAAATGGTAGCCCATTGAATCTTGAAATTTTGCTAAGGCAGCACTACGTATTTTTGGATTTTTTTGCGCTACGACACTATCATTAGACAGTTTTTCTTTTTGCAAAAAGGGAATGACATCAGCCATTCCCTTAATAATTTTTTTAATCATTAATTTTCTCCATATTTTTCCAGTGCCATGACAACGTTTTGTCCGCCAAAGCCAAAGGCATTAACCAACACACGTTTCACTGACGCCTCTATGTATTTGTTTGGCACATAGTTCAAATCACATTCTGGATCTGGTGTTGTGTAATTTATTGTTGGATGCACTATTCCGTCTTTTATTGCCATTATGGCAGCTGCAGCTCCAAGAGCCCCTGCAGCGCCAAGTGAATGGCCTATCATGGATTTTGTCGCCTGCACGTAAACATTTTTTGCAGCTTCACCCATAAGTGCGTGAATTGCATGGGTTTCTGTTCTGTCATTAAATGATGTGCTTGTGCCGTGTGCATTAACAAGATCTATTGTGCTTGGTTCCCAACCTGCTCTTTCACAAGCCAAACGCATAGCCTTTATTGCTCCTTCTCCGTCTGGGGCAGGGGCTGTAATGTGGTATGCGTCACAAGTTAAGCCAAAGCCTTTTACCTCAGCATAAATTTTTGCTCCACGTGCTTTTGCATGTTCTAGTTCCTCAAAAACAAACACACATGCACCCTCGCCCAAGACAAAACCATCTCTGTCTTTATCAAAAGGACGTGATGCCGTGTGGCAATCGTCATTTCTTGTAGAAAGTGCCTTCATGTTACCAAAAGAGGAAAGTCCAAAATCACTGATTGTTGATTCCGCACCACCAACAAAGGCAACATCTGCATCACCACGCTCTATTGCATAGAAACACTCTGCACAAGCGTGAAGAGAGCTAGCACAAGCAGTGACAATTCCCATATTAGCTCCCTTTGCACCATGGCGGATCGCGACATATGCAGCAGGCATAGAGGCAATCATCATAGGAACAGTGAAGGGCCCCACTCTGCTTGGTCCTTTCAAGGCAAGAGCCTTTATCCCTGCTTCGCAAGTGTCAATACCACCAATTCCACTGGCAAGGTAAACTGCAAAACGGTCTGTGTTAATTGTCGCTTTGTCGAGCCCACTGTCAGCAAGTGCCATGTCAGAAGCAGCACAGGCAAATTGAATAACACGGTCTGCGCGACGTGCTTCTTTTTTATCCATGTAATTTTCTGCCACGAAGTCCTTGACTTGCGCGGCAAATTTCACACCAAAATCAGTTGTGTCAAAATCTGTAATGAGGTCAACCCCATTTTTGCCATTCTTTAAGGCCTCAAAATAGGCGTCCACCCCAATACCTATGGGGGAGACAACACCAATTCCAGTAATTACAACTCTTTTTCCCATATTTTTTCCCTTATTAACAAAAAAATGGCAAGCCCTAAATGGTAGGCTTGCCAAAATCTTTTAGTCTTGTGAAGTTAACTTTGACTTGATATACTCAGTTGCTTCGCCTACCGTTGTCAATTTTTCGGCATCTTCATCTGGTATCTCAATGTCAAATTCTTCCTCAATACCCATGATAAGCTCAACTATGTCGAGTGAATCAGCGCTAAGGTCTTCCACAAAAGAAGCCTCTGGCTTAATCTGATCCTCATCAACGCTGAGCCTGTCCATAACGATCGTTTTGAGTTTTGCTAAAATCTCTTCCTGGTTCATAAGAATTTCTCCTTCGCCTCAAGTATTACATAGATTCTATAACATAATTGGAAAAAATGCAAATTTTATTTAATTCTTTTCTGATTGGTAGATTGTAATTTCAACTTGCAAAAAATCTATGATTAACGAGTTTGTGAACTA
>CALELF010000050.1 GCA_937902895.1 uncultured Synergistaceae bacterium
TCAACCCACATAAATCGTTAGAAAATTTTCATCCCACACTTTTCCGTGAAGAACCTAAATTAACATTTCTTTAATATAACATGGCGCGGAATTCCTGCATAGTCTTTTACAATTTTTACTAAATCGAAGTGGGGTTGCCACATTTTTTCAAGCAACTCAATCTGTGAAGCTCCTGACGTTTCCATCGCCAAGACTCCACCCGATTTCAAAAATTGCTCTGTCGCTATAAAAAGTTTTTTATAAATTTTTATTCCGTTTTTTCCACCATTGAGTGCCATTTTTGGCTCAAAATCTCGAACCTCAGACATGAGGTTTTCCATATCTTTTTCATCAATATATGGAGGATTTGCAGTAACCAAATCTAGGCTTTCGGTGTCAAAATTTGCATCTATGATATTTTTGTTTTGCAAAATTTTTGTGCAGTGATTCAAGTTATGCAAAGCAATATTTTTGCTATTCCAACGAATTGCACGGCTTGATTTTTCAACAAAGGTGCAAAAGTCACCTGCTTTGTCACGGGACCTTAAAATTGAAATGCCAATACAGCCACTACCGCTACACCAATCAGCAAAGTTGATTGCCGCTTTTTCCTTAGATATATCTAGCACTTCCTCAACTAAAAGCTCAGTTTCCGGACGTGGAATAAGAACACCACACCCCACAAAAAAAGTAAGCCCCATAAATTCTGCCTGCCCAAGGCAATATGAAAGAGGAGTGCCATTTTTGCGTTTGAAGGCACAAGAGCGTATAAGTCTTTCGGCTCTTTTATCAATGTTTTTTTCTCCAATAAAAAATTCACTGTCATTTATCTTTGCAAATTGCATAATAATTCGCCTCGTGCAGTAGTCTGCGCGAGGCGTGTTTTGTAACTCAGATAAAATCTGTTGCTTTAATATTGACAATTTCATTATAGCTTTAATGCTTTAAGCTTTTCCGCTTGGTCTGCTTCTGCAAGCGCACCAATTAACTCTTCAAGCTCACCGTCCATAACTTGATCCAGCTTATAAAGCGTCAAGTTTATACGGTGGTCGCTAACCCTGTTTTGAGGGAAATTATATGTGCGTATTCTTTCCGATCTATCGCCTGTGCCAACCTGACCGCGCTTTTCTGCTGCAATTTCTGCGTTTTGCTCTTGCAATTTCAAGTCATAAAGCTTTGTCCTGAGGTATTGCATTGCCTTTGCTCGGTTTTTGATTTGGCTGCGCTGGTCTTGACATGTCACAACAATCCCCGTTGGCAAGTGTGTTATGCGGACAGCGGAATCTGTCATATTTATGTGCTGACCACCTGCACCACTCGAACGATAGGTATCTATTTTTAAATCTTCAGTCTTAATATCTACATCAACTTCTTCTGCTTCCGGTAAGACTGCGACAGTAGCTGTAGAAGTGTGTATTCTGCCGGATGCTTCTGTTTCCGGCACACGCTGGACACGATGCACACCACTTTCATATTTCAATTTTGAGAAGGCTCCCACTCCATCAACACGGAATATAATTTCCTTTAGTCCACCTATTCCGGTTTCGTTGCCGGATGTTACTTCAACTTTCCAGCCTTGTTTTTCAGCATACATCATATACATACGAAACAAGTCTGAACTGAACAAGGCAGCTTCTTCGCCACCAGCACCACCGCGGATTTCTACAATAACAGATTTGTCATCGTTTATGTCCTTTGGCAAAAGGAGAATTTGTATTTCTCGTTCCATTTCTGGAATTTGTTCTTCAAGTGTAAGAAGTTCGGCACGAGCAAGCTCTCTCATTTCAAGGTCTTCCTCAGCTTCTATCATTTCTTTTGCGTCGGCAATTTCCTTTAAGGCTCTTTCATACTTCTCCGTCGCCTCAACAACTGGTGCAAGGGCAGTATGTTTTCTCCCCAAGTCACGCAATTGAGTTTGGTTCGCAACAACAGCAGGGTCTGCCATTTTGTTTTCTATCTCTCTAAAATTTTGTTCAATTTCCTTTAACTTTGCTAATAAATCCATTGTGTATCCTCACCAATATTTGAAACTTTATATCATTTTGCGAGAAATGGACTCGCAAACAAAAAGCAATTTCAGCTCTCGTAAAATGGTATAAAAGACATAAAAAAGACTTCGCAAAAAGCGAAGTCTTTTCACTTAGTTAATTAGAACTTAACAGATGTGCTCTGGAAAGCTGCCATAACGGCTGCTGTAATATCCTTCGCGCTGTTTGTTGCAATGACCTCGTGTGCTGGGAGTGCAAGTTCAAGATTCTGCTTCTTGATCTCTGCGCTCACAACTTTGATCAAAGCCTCTGAGTAGGCTTGATTGCACTTTGCTTCAAACTGATTCATCTGTGTTTGAAGTTCCTGGAACTTGCGTGCAACCTTCTCTCTTGAAGCCTGGTCTGTGCCAGGATTTGCTTTTCTGAAATCCTGGAGCTGCTTGTCGAGCTGACTCTGGGCAGCGAGGATTGTGTCTGTCAAAGCTTTGCCATTTTTGCTCTCAAGACGAATCTTGTTAACATCGACAACGCCGACAGCTGCACAAGCTGCTGAAGCCAAAGCCACTACCATTACCAAAGCGAGTAAAACCTTTTTCACGTTACTCAGTCTCCTTTAACTAAAATATTTATATAAATTTCAAGTCTTAAAGACCCAAAAGTTTATATACCAATTGAGCTACTTCTGCAACATCTGCATTTCCGCGAGTCTCTCTCATTACGAGCCCTTGCAAGAACTTGAGTTTTGCGCCTTTTTTGTCCTTGCCACTCTTAATAAAATCAACCTCAACTGCATTATCTTGCAAAACTTTGGCGATTATATCAGATAACTTATCACCTGTCAAGCGACCAGTTGCACCAATTTGTTTAATAGCATCTTCAAGTGAAAGATTTTTTTCCACCATTTTACCAAACACATCTTTTGCCTGTGTGTTTGAGAGCTCTTTTTTCTCAACAAGCGCAATAAGCTTGCCTAAACACTTCGGGCAGACAGAAAAATCTGCAACCGATTTTTCCTGTTCCTTCAAAATACGAAGCACTTCTGTTTTTATCCAGTTGCAAGCTTTGGCTGGACTTCCACTCTCGCTAGCCACTGTTTCAAAATAATCTGCTAATAGCCTGTCGTCTGTAAGCAAAGCAACATCTTCTTTTGAAAAACCATATTGCGATGCAAAACGCTCACGTTTGTCCCATGGCATTTCTGGCAAGGTTTTCTCAATTTCTGCCACATACTCTGGTTTTGCAGACATTGGCGCAAGGTTCATTTCAGCATAGTAGCGATAATCTTTTGCTCCTTCTTTGTTTCTCATGGAGCGTGTTACTCCTGCGGCATCGTCCCACATACGTGTTTCCTGCACAAGTGTTCCACCAGTGTCAAGCACTTTATTTTGTCTTGTTATTTCATAATCCAATGCTCTTTCAATGGAACGAAGAGAATTTATATTTTTTAGCTCAATTCTCGTTCCCAGTGAGCCATCAGGATTGGAAAGAGAAACATTGACATCGCACCTGAGAGAACCAGATTCCATTTCTCCATCTGAAACACCTAGGTATCTTGCGAGCTGTCTAATTTGTGTGACATAGGCAACAGCTTCCTTTGCGCTAGACATATCTGGTTTGGAAACAATTTCTGAAAGAGGGCAACCACCACGGTTATAGTCAACTAGCGAATAGGCAGCACCGGCAAGACGTCCATCGCTTGTTGGGTGGACAAGCTTTCCTGCATCTTCTTCCAAGTGCAGATGATCGAGGTGCACACGTTTCTTTTGTCCATCAACCTCTATATCAAGATAACCGCCCTGTGCAATAGCGTGTGTGTATTGCGTAACCTGATATGCACTCGGCAAATCTGCATAGAAATAGTGTTTTCTATGGAAACGTGTATTATCACAAATTTTGCAATGAAGCCCGAGCCCCATACGAATTGCAAGCTCTACTGCGTGGTCATTTACAACTGGCAAGGTACCAGGAACTGCAAGGCAAATCGGGCAGACATTTGTATTAGGTGTTGCACCGATGTAATCAGTTGAACAGTTGCAGAATAATTTTGTTTTTGTCTTTAATTGAAGGTGAATTTCAAGTCCTATAACTACTGGTCTTTTACTCATAACAATTTCCCCCTTCTTATTCCGCTACCTTGGGCGTGCCAAAAGAATCTTCCAAGCATTTTGCAAGAGCAATGGCAGTTGAATCTGCAAACCTTTGTGACATAACTTGGAGAGAAACACTTTCTGAACTCTGTTCTAATGAAACAGAAAATGACGGAAGCCCAACGAGATTTGCAATGCTTGCAAGAGCATCGCTTAAATATGTTTTTGCCTTGTTTGTGGCACTTTCTCCAACAAGCGGTGCAAGCCCTGATGAAATAGGAGCTAAAACTGCATCTGCTTTTTTGAATAGTTCGTCAAATTCGTCCTTTATCATTGAGCGAACTTTTATTGAAGGCTCAAAATAATTTTCATAGAAACCACGAGTTAGAATACTTGTTCCGATGAGAATACGTTTTTTGACTTCATCGCCAAAACCATGCTCACGGGTGTTTTTATACATATCCATAAGGTTTTTACCGTCCTCATGGTAACCATATCTCATACCGTCAAAGCAAGCTAGCTTTGAGCTTGCGTCGCCAAGAACAGTCATATAGTAACAAGCTGCAGAGTGCTCACGTGCAATGGGTAAATCTACCTCAAAAACTTCGGCACCCTTCCCACGCAAAACTTCTACCGCTCTTTTTTCTGCTTCGATAATTTTTTCATCTAAAAGTGATTTATCAAAGCCTGTAAGGACAGCAATTTTCTTGCCTTTTATGTCAAAATCTGCAACTTCTTTTGTAAAAACAGGGCGGTCATAGGCATCACAGGTGCTATCATTTTTCTCGTCTGCTACTGCAAGAATATCGGTGAGGAGTGCAACATCAGAAGAAGAGCGAGTCATATAACCAACTTGGTCAAAACTTGAAGCACAGGCAATCACGCCAAAACGGCTGACTTGCCCGTAAGATGGCTTAAAGCCCTGCACACCGCAAGAGGCAGCAGGCTGACGAACAGAACCGCCTGTGTCACTAGCCAAGGCAAATGGAACAAAGCCCGCTGCAACAGCAGCTGCTGAACCACCAAAAGGACCACCAGAAACACGAGAAGCTTCACGAGGATTTTTTGTAGCACCAAAAATTGAACTCTCGGTAGTTGAGCCCATGGCAAATTCATCCATATTTGTTTTTCCAAGAAGAATTGCGCCTTCTTTGTCAAGCAAAGTTACAACAGTTGCATCATAAAATGGAGTCCAATTATCAAGCATGTGGCTAGCACAGGTCGTCTTAATTCCAGCTGTGCAAATATTGTCTGATACCACATAGGGCACACCAAGCAACCTTTTGCTAGCATTGCCACTTGCAACGAGCACATCAATTTCATCTGCTCTTGTAAGAGCTTTTTCTTCGCAAAGTGTGATAATAGCATTTATTTCTTTGTCACGCTGTTTGATTAGGGCAAGTGCACATTCTGTAACTTCACGTGCAGTAAAACGCTTTTCTTTCACACCATTTGCTATGTCTTGTGCAGAAAGGAGGATATAATCTTTTACGTTCATTTTATGCATCTCCTTCCGTTTCTAAGGCAATTATGCGTGGCACACGATAGAAATCTCCGTCTTTTATTGGAGATTCGTCCATAAATTTGTCTCTGCCAGTCCAAGTAACTGCTTCGTCTTTTCTTCTGGCAGGCTCTTTCTTCACGTCCCATTCAAACGCTTCAAGCGTTTCATGTGGCAAGTCTGCCATCTTGTCACAAAGGGCAAGAACTTCATTGACGCGAGATATGATTTCATCATAATGACACTCGTCAATGCGCAACTGCGACAGCTTGAGAACTTCCAAGAGTCGCTCCTTGTCAAGCCTCATTTGTATCATTTATTCTGCCTCCTGTTAATACATTTCTAAATCAAATCGACTACGTATTATAAGTTTTTGTTGGCATTTTGTAAATTGCTAATATGAAAACCTTTGTTTTTTTACATTCATTTCACATTAGTGCTCCAATCGAGTAGGAGGCTACCCAAATAATGGATAGCCTCCTACTCAATTCCTTTTACATCAAACCGCAAAGCAGATAAGGTATATAATCCTTGTTTTAATTACAGCGTAAAGCGGAAACCAAGATTGAAGTTAAGGCTATTGCTTATATCCTTGAAGTGTTTGGTAAATTCTGCATAGAAGTAGCTTGTGTCTGTGAGATTCC
>CALELF010000051.1 GCA_937902895.1 uncultured Synergistaceae bacterium
ATAACCCATTATTTCAAGTCATAATCACACTTTTTTATTATTTCAGTGACGACTATATTATTACTGGAGGAGTTGCTATGAAGCATTTCAACAAAAAAATAATGAGATTTTTTGCAATGTTTTTGGCATTCACACTAACATTGCAAATTGCAGCACCTGCTTTTGCAGAAAGAGAGATTATAGAAATTAACCCCCCAACTCAATATCATTATCATTATGATAATGATAATTCTGCTGCATGGGGGCTTGGTGGGCTTGCCGCCGGTCTTATACTTGGCGCAATCATATCAGACAGTGAAAAAAGCAAAGAGGAGAGCAAACCAATGGAACCGGAGATTACTGACATTGAAGAGCGTCTAACGGCCTTTTCCGCCCAAACAATTATTGAAGCAAAGAAAGCTATTGAGCATTATGGTATTGACGAGGGGCTTTCAAAGATAAATGACTATTGGATGGCAGAAGCATACGATACTATATATGACCCTATTGCGCTAAGGCTCAGCATAAGTGATTCCAAGAAGCTTTTTAAATGCACCTATTCGATAGACAAAATGATTCCAGAGCTTGAAGTCACCGTCACTCATAGAGCGACAGGCAAAAGCTCATACCGCCATGTAAAGCTAGACCGCTCATGCTACAAAAGATCACAATCCGAGCCACAAAACCAAACAGCCACCCGTAGCACACTTGAAACACTAGGCTTCTCCTTGTCAAACAACAGATCAAACGGTTACCTAACAGTCGCTGAGGTTGCAGAAGGCACAGCTGCTTTCTATGCAGGACTACGAGCAGGAACGGCTATTGTAGCCATTGACGGCAACAAGACAACACAAATGATGCAAGACCAAATGCAAGCCTATGTTACAAAACGTGCCGAAACAGGCAACACTATCTCTGTGCAGTTTATGTCAAACGGAGGCGTTTTAAAAACAGTGGTGCTAAAACCACAGTTGTAAATATATGATAATAAAAAGCCACCCGAAACGGGTGGCTTTTTTTTGTTGCCTTGAATTGTTTATTTAAGTTTTCTTTCCTGCTTGCCATAATGTGTGTGGAGTAGATGATGTGATTTTTCACCAAGTGGAGCACCAAGCCAGTTTTTATAAAGTGCTTGGACGTCTGGGTTATTATGGCTCTGACGAAGGACATTTCTTTCATCTGCTGTGTAGGTTGCAGCTGTTCTTGCTGCACGGATTTCTGCATTCACTGGTTGTGGCTGACCACCACCACCAATGCAACCGCCTGGGCAAGCCATAACCTCTATGAAGTGGTAATCTGCTTGTCCTGCACGGATTTTGTCCATCAAAATCTTTGCATTACGAAGTGTATGTGCAACGGCAAGTTTTACTGTAACGTCTTGACCGTTAATTGGCACAACAACCTGTGCTTCCTTGATACCTTCCATACCACGGACTGGTGTGAAAACAATTCCCGGAAGCTCCTGCTTTGTCAAGAGGAAATGAACTGTGCGGATTGCTGCTTCCATAACGCCACCAGTTACACCGAAGATAACTGCTGCACCGGTGCCTGTGCCAAGTGGGCTGTCATATTCTTCCTCTGGCAAGCTCTTAAAGTCGATACCGGCTGTCTTTATCATTCTTGCAAGCTCTCTTGTTGTGATGACCGCATCAACATCTGGAATGCCAGGGTTGCTCTGAAGCTGTGGGCGAACACACTCAGATTTTTTGGCTGTGCATGGCATAATGGAAACACTATAAATATCTTCCACTGCTATGCCCTCTTTTTCTGGCCAATAGGTCTTTGTGAGTGCACCAAACATTCCCTGTGGGGATTTTGCAGTTGACAAGTGGTCAAGTAAATCTGGATACTTGAGCTCTATAAAGTTAATCCAACCTGGTGAGCAGCTCGTAATCATTGGGAGCACGCCACCATTTGTAACTCTATGCAAGAATTCGCTTCCCTCTTCCATAATGGTGAGGTCCGCGGTGAAGTTTGTGTCAAACACCTTCTTAAAGCCAAGACGGCGAAGTGCTGCCACCATCTTTCCTGTGACAATTTCTCCTGCTGGGAGTCCAAGTGCTTCACCAAGAGCAACACGAACTGCCGGAGCTGTCTGGACTATTGTATATTTCTTTGGATCACCGAGTGCTTCAAATACACGCTCTGTGTCATCTTTTTCGCATATTGCTGCCGTTGGGCAAACTGCTGCACACTGTCCGCAGTATGTGCAAGGCACATCACCCAAACCAAAGCCGAATGCTGGACCAACCATGGATTTGAAGCCACGGTTGATGTAGCCATAGATGTCAAGCCCTTGACGCTCGTGGCAAGCTCTTATGCAACGTCCGCACAAGATACATTTGTTTGGATCACGAACCAGTGATGGGTTTGATAAATCTTTTTCTGCTTTTCTTTTCTCGCCCTGATATGGGACTTCACGAATTCCAAGATCTGCTGCAATTGACTGAAGCTCGCAGTCGTTATTCTTTTGGCAGAAAAGGCAATCCTGTGGGTGATTTGCAAGAAGAAGCTCAACAACTGCCTTTCTCGTTGCACGAACCTTTGGAGTGTTTGTGTGCACAACAAGGCCATCACGAACTGGGAATACACAAGCCGCTGGCAAACCTTTTGCGCCTTCTACTTCGCAAACACAAACACGGCAAGCACCTTCCTTTGCCAATTCAGGGTGGTAGCAAAGCTGTGGAATTCTAATTCCTGCTTTTGCAGCTGCTTCTATTACTGTGAAAGTGCTTGGCACTTCTACTGTTATTCCGTCTATTGTAACCTTTACAAGTTCCATTGCTATACCCCCTTACTTGCGAATGATTGCCTTGAATGGGCAACGGCTCATACAAACACCGCACTTGATACACTTGGACTGGTCAATTTTGTGCAAGGATTTCGCCTCGCCAGAAATTGCTTGTGCAGGGCAATTCTTTGCACAAAGACCGCAACCTTTACAAGCATCTGTGATGCTGTATTGTAAAAGGTTTGTGCATGCGCCGGCTGGGCAACGCTTTTCCTTTATGTGTGCTTCATACTCATCACGGAAGTAGCGGAGTGTGGAAAGCACTGGGTTTGGAGCTGTCTGGCCAAGGGCACAGAGTGCACCATTCTTGATTGCCTGTGCGAGATTTTCAAGTCTTTCAATGTCGCCATCTTCGCCTCTACCGTCCGTGATTTTCTCCAAGATTTCAAGCATTCTCTTTGTTCCTTCACGGCATGGCGTGCATTTTCCGCAGGATTCGCTCTGGGTGAATGTAAGGAAGAACTTTGCAACGTCAACCATACATGTGCTCTCGTCCATAACGACAAGACCACCGGATCCCATCATTGCACCTGCTGCGATTAGGCTGTCATAGTCTATTGATGTATCAAGCAATGACTCTGGCATACATCCACCGGATGGTCCGCCAATTTGCACTGCCTTGAATTTCTTATTGTCAAGAATTCCACCACCAATGTCGAAGATTATTTCTCTCATGGTGATTCCCATTGGAACTTCTGCAAGACCGGTGTTGTTGATCTTACCGGTAAGGGCAAAGACCTTTGTCCCCTTTGATTTTTCTGTTCCAAACTTCAAATATTCATCTGCGCCAACGCGAAGAATGTAGGAAACGTTTGCAAATGTTTCAACATTATTGATATTTGATGGCTGATCCCAAAGTCCCTTTACTGCTGGGAATGGTGGGCGAGGACGTGGCATACCACGGCGACCTTCAATGGAAGCCATAAGGGCTGTCTCTTCTCCGCAAACAAATGCGCCTGCACCTTCCTTTATGTGAAGTGTGCAAGAGAAGTTTGTGCCGAAAATGTTTTTGCCAAGGAGTCCTGCTTCCTCTGCCTGTGCAATTGCCTTTTTGAGACGTGCAATCGCCAAAGGATATTCTGCACGGCAATAGATGTAACCTTCGTCAGCACCGATTGCATATGCACCGATTGCCATACCTTCAAGGATAGCATGTGGGTCACCCTCTAGGAGTGATCTATCCATGAATGCACCTGGGTCACCCTCGTCTGCATTACAAATTATATATTTTTTATCGCTAACGGATTTTGCTGCGATTTCCCATTTCAAACCTGTTGGGAAGCCACCGCCACCTCTACCACGGAGGCCGGATTTTTTGACCTCGGCTGCAACTTCTGCCGGTGTCATCTTTGTTATTGCATTTGCAAGTCCTTCGTAACCACCGTTTGCAATATATTCTTCTAATGAATCTGGATCAATCGTGCCACAGTTGTGCAAAACTAATCTGCGCTGTTTGCCATAGAACGGCAAATCGCTATAACTTGGCACAGAGTCTATTTTGATTGCTTCTGCCATGATAAACTCCTCCTTACATCTTCGCGACCACTAGGTCGGAAACTATGTTGCCACCAACAACATGCTCAGCTACGATACGCTCCACATCTGCTGGAGTCACTGGACCATAAGTTACACGTGGCTGGCCTGGCAATGCGACATCAAGGAGTGGCTCCTTTTGGCACATACCGATGCAACCAGTGCCCCAAATCACTACATCCTTGACACCAAGCTTTTTCACCGCTGCTTCTGCTGCTTCAAAAACTGCCTTTGCACCAGCAGCAATTCCGCATGTTCCCATGCCAATGATTATTTGCTTTTGCGTGTCTCGTCTTTCCTTTATTGTTGCCTGTGCAGCAACCTTAATAGCATTGAGTTCTTCAACAGTTTTAATAACCATAACTATATCCCCCTATGCGTATTTATCCAAAATTGCGGAAACTTTTTCTGGTGTAAGACGACCATGTGTTTCGTCATTAACCATGAAGACAGGAGCTAGACCACAAGCACCAAGGCAAGCAACAGTTTCCAAGGTAAACTTCAAATCATCTGTCGTGCTCTTACCCTCTGCAAGCCCAAGCTTTTGCCTCACGGCAGCAAGAACTGCTTTTGCGCCACGAACATGGCACGCTGTGCCTTGGCATGATTTGATAATGTTTTCGCCACGTGGCTCCAAATGGAACTGGGCATAGAAGGTAACAACTCCGTAAATTTGACTGATTGGAACCTCAAGCTTTTCAGCAATCTCTACAAGCACATCTTGCGGCAAATAGCCGAAAATTGCCTGTGCCTGTTGCAACACGGGAATAACGCTTCCCTTTGTGCCACGATACTTTGCCAAAAGCTCTGCGAGTGCTTCCCACTCTCTTGCTTTGTCTGACATAACACGTCCTCCTTGTATTTTGTTTCCGCAAAGCAGAAACACTTTTTATTAACAATAAACTGCGTGCACAACATCTCTGCACGCACCACATAGATTATAACCGAATTTTTTTTTATTGCAACCTAAAAAACGAGAAATTAGAAATTTTTTTTGCTTTTTTTGGCAATTTCACTTATTTTTTTTATGCGTTTTGTAATTTTTGCAAAAAAATAACGGCAAACGCCGTTATTTTTCGTTAAGCTCTTTTTTCTAAAATATGGAGATATTCAACTGTTGAATCACTCTTGTTCTGCCTACTAGAGTCAGCTTTGAAGCGTTGATACTTTGTCTCCGCAAGCTCATAATGTCCATATTTTGACATAATTCTTCTTATCGTGTTACAAGGCATCAAACCTTCATTGTTGTAAGACAAAAAGATGTATCTAAAGTTTGCATTCCGCATTAGAGCGTCAAACTCTACTGCAACACTACTCGCTGAACAATATTTGGAACGATTATAGCTTGGTAGACCGGTTTTGCCTTTTGGCACAAAGTTTTTATACTCTGCAATCGTGTTGAGCAGATGGTAATTAGCCCCATATTGTCTTGAATTATATGGTGGATCAAGATACAAAATGTCACCTTCTACTTTGGTAATTAGGTTATTTGCATCTTCTTGATACACCTCGTGCGTGTTATTATTAAGCTGAAATTCTGCCCCCACTAAGATTAATTGCTTCTTTGCCGATGTCTTTAATTTTTTTAAATAAGCACCGTAAACACTTGCTGTGTTTGCAACCTTATCCGCACATTCCAACAAGCTACATAATAAATAATAATACAAATTAGCCGAAATTTCATCTTTTTTATGCCACTTTGCTAATTGCGTGCGTATTGCATCTATTTTCATACCATTGTAATCTGAAAAAAACTGGCGTGTTCCATTTCCCCCAACACAATAATTTTTGTAAATAAAACCGTCATCAATCAATTTTACTTCATTTAATGCGTCAATGTAATATTGTCTTTCTGGGATTTCAATGTGGTTTTCTATGTAATTTTTATTAACAACATAACTGTAATACTCTAGGTCATTTGCTATTACTTTTTTTACCAGTGTTTTAAAAGTCCTGCCAACTATGCCAGTGCCTGCAAACAAATCACAAAAAGTTTTTTCGGATAGGTTCTCTCCACAAACTGATTTTATTGTATTTGGAATAAACTCTTGACACAACTTTAATTTTGAACCAATGTAATTCATAGAAACTATTTGTCTCCGTATAATTTCTTCATTATAAAATCTACAGTATGCTGTGTTGCTTCAGAAGCAATCCTTTTGCTTGAGGACTTACGATATTCCACAGGGTCATATTGATAGCAACCTACACAACCTAATGTTTCATCATAGTCCTCGTTGCCTTCATAGTATGAATAGGGATTTCCTAGCAAATTTTTTGCATTCCAACGTTTATTTGTTTCTTTGCATTTCTTACATATCTGTCTTTTCGCATCATTGGCAGCTTTGCATAAAGGTTGAAAGTCTTCCATTTTCTGAGTTGCAACATCAGATACTCTGCTATTCGTTTTTCTGCCGTCCTTGTGGTCTATTTCTATTTTCGTATTCTCAGAATTACCACTTATTCCAAGCATAACACATTTTTGTTTTTTGTAAAATTCTTTTATGTCTGCACGAATACTTTGATTAAATGATATGGAATTGTTAAACCCTACCGTGCGTATTGCATCTATAGAATTACCAGATGTTTTAGATTTGTCAATTTCCAACAAATATTTTTTTGCTAAGGTTGAGCTTTTTCTATTCCAACTACCACCATTTCCTAATTTGAGATCTTTATATTTCCCAACAAACTCATCTACACTAACCCATCTAGAACAACCTTTTTCATCTGGCTTTGCAAGTTCCAAAAATAATTCTGCTTTAGTCATCTAAAACTCCTTTTTAAATACAAAAATATATTCGTGTTTAAAAATGAAATAATCACTTCTTAAAGCTCTATATCTCCAAATTCCTTGACTACCTAATTTACCTTTATTGCCTTCTATATTTTTCACAATTATACCCTTCAGTTTAACTTTAAAAGCATTTTTTATAGATTGCATCACATAAAACCCTAATGGAACAACTTCACTGTTTTTGTAAACATCCCCCATTACAACAGCAAGATATTTTCCTTTAGCCAAATACTTCAATGCATTTTCAAAAGAAAGCATAAGTTTTTCAATAAATTCCTTAATGCCAGAAATATTTGATAAATCCTCCTGCAAATCGGTAAATTTGATAATATCTAAATATGGTGGGTGTGCAATCAAAAAATCAACGCATTCTCTGTTTAATTTCTGTAAACTTTGTATCATACAAAAATCAAATTTTTCTTGATTTACAACATCACAATCATTTATTACATACGATATTTGGGTGTCAATCATTTTACGATTTATGTTGTCTATCATCGTCTTGTTAATGTCAAAACCTATGTAGCTACGCTTTAATTTTTCACATTCAAATAAGGTAGTGCCACCACCTGTAAACATTTCCAAGACACAATCATTCGGCATTGTATATCTGCTAATCAATTGATATGGAATCTGGGGCACAAAATTCCCGTGGTAGTTATTCTCGTGTTTGCCTGATGAATCACGTCTGTCAATCAACCATAGACTATCGACATTTATGTCAGATTCTTTCCAGTGTACTAAATCTACCATGTATGTGCCACCTCGAACTCTAAAGTTAAGTCCACATTTGTTTATTCTTTTGTAGCTAAGAAACGAAGGCGAACATAATCTGCCGTCCACGCTTGTGTTTTTTTGTCATATAGCATTGGTAAGCAATATTCTTCAACATCTTCATAGAAAGAATTCTTTTCCTCTGAAGACATTCCCTCTGCGTGGCTTTCTGCAAAAACCTCAAGCCATAAACGGAGCCCATGCGAAAGGTCTATCGGGCAGTTATAACGGCCAATGCTTTGCACACGAAAACCGTGTGATTCAAGCACGGCAACTGTATCATCAAGACCAGGAAATTTCCACGGGTTGCGACTTTTATAGTCCAAGCCCCTTGATTGAAGAGCAAGCTTTAAGCCTTCACGAATAATTCGAACACAACCGCTTCCGCCACATTCAACAGCTAACCGTCCACCAGTGCGGAGCAATTTATTGGCACTTTTGAAGAAAGAAAATTGGTCGTCTATCCAGTGTAACGCAAAATTTGAAACAATGGCATCAAATTTTTTGTCACTTTCAAAGGTTGCTTCGTCTGCCAAAATTGCATCGACACCAGACGCTATAGCAGCTTTCACCATTGAAGGAGTGGAATCCACAGACGTGACATAAGCACCACGTGACAAAAGCTCACGCGACAAATTTCCGGTGCCACACCCAAGATCTAAAATTTTTTCTCCTCTAACAGGCTTCAAAAGCTCTATCAAATCACCTTGAAATTTTGCAATAAAATCTGAATAGGTATTACAGTAAGTTGCTTGAACTATTGCTGGCATGCTCCTCGCCCCTCGCTTAATAATCTGTTTTACTTATTGTATCATACTTCAATTAGAATGCAACAATTTTATGATAAAAGTAATTTTTATCCCTTTTTGCTACGCCTAAGTATTATTCTTATTTTTCAGCAATTTTTTGTAGCTCAAATCCATTCCTATAGCACCGAGCGGAGCAGTTACAAGAATTGAAAGCACTGCAACAGAAAGCACAATTTTTCCGCAGCCAAGACCAAGTGACAAGGGGACAGAGCCAATTGCTGCTTGCACTGTGGCTTTCGGTAAATAGGCAATTACACAATACAGCTTTTCTTTCCAATTTAATTTCGTCCTTATAAGGCAAAGGATTACACCAAGAGAACGAAAAACAAGCGCTAGTAAAATCATGAAAAGTGCCATGACACCAGCTTCAAGCGTGTAACGAATGTCAACTGCTGCTCCCACAAGAACAAACAAAATTACTTCAGCCGCAAGCCAAAGGCGTCCATATTTAGCGGACAAGTCTTGCGAAACAATCTTACGCGTCTTTATTTGAATTACACACGCCATACTCATTACAGCAAGAAGACCAGACACAGGAATAATGTCTTTAAGCCAAGTTTCTATCGCCATTAGGAAAAACGCTGTTCCAAGCGTCACAATTACCTTGAAGCTTTGGCGAATTGAGTCACCTCTCTCATGTGCTGATTCAAACAACCAAGCTAGAATTAAACCAAAGACTGCACCAACAAGAACTCCAAGCAAAATTGATACAGGAATGTTTACAAAGTCAATTACCCTTGCTGAAGCCCCCTGTGCCACGCTAACAAAGGTGGAAAATAGCACTATAACAAAGACATCATCAAGCGATGCACCTGCAAGAATCAGTTGTGGAATTTGCTTGTTTGTTCCATAGCCTTCTTCCATTAGGCTCACCATTCTGGGAACAACCACAGCAGGAGACACAGCACCAAGCACAGCACCCATAATAGCAGCTTCAAGCACTGTAACACGAAGCAAACTTGGAGCAAAGGCAACAAATGCACCTATCTCAAACAACGCAGGGAGTGCTGACATAAGCACTGCTGGTCTTCCAACCTTTTTTAAGTCTGACACATTAAGCGAAAGTCCAGCCTTTATGAGAATGATAATCAGTGCAATTTGTCGAAGCTCTGAAGAAATTCCAAGTAGCTTTGAGTCAAGAAAATCCAACACAAATGGACCAATAACAATACCCGTTATCAACATACCAATAATGCGTGGCAACTTGACCTTACGGCATATAAAAGCCATAGCAAGCCCTACAATAAAAACTAAAGCAAGTGATGTTAACATAAATATTCCTCCTTAATAACACAAAAAAGCTGATGCGTCTGCTTTAATAACAGCAGAAGTCATCAGCTTAAATAAGCGGTTTTGGTTTCCCACGGGAGAACTTCATTCCCTCGTTTTGATTATACACATTTTTCTAAAAAGGTCAATCGCTACGAAAATTGCTTGAAGAACGCATAAGGCTATTGTATAATCAGCAAAATTTTGGATTATATTTTGTGCCATGAAAAAAATACTAACAGTTTTATTATCAATATTTATTTCCACAGTAATATTTTCTGCACCTGCTTTTGCCTACGAAGCAGCGACGGGCAGTATTTTCACCTATAAATTCTTCGGCAAAGGTGAATTAGCACCACTTCCAGACCGAGATGACCTTCGGGATATTAAGGTATCTTCAGCCTATGTCATTCAACCTCAAAGAGAAGCTCTTTTTGCTGCCGAGAAGACGTGGGCTGATGTTATAAACACACAAGCTGGTGCAAAGGCTTCTTTCAGCGTGCTTATGTTTAAGGAAAATAATGCTGGTGCTGAAAGTTGGACAGTCCTAGATGATTCAACAAAAACAAAAATAACAGAAGTGCAGGCTGCCTTATACGGAAAATCTATTCCAAAACATGATTATTCTAATGCTGTTATTTTTATAGGTGATAATGGAATTTTAGCTAATAACGCTTGGGATTATGACAATACAAACAAGCCACTGTCAGATGCTGTGGATCCTAATCTAAGAGTAATAATGCAGCACGAGTTTGCACATGCTCTTGGAATGGCAGCTAGTGGAGAACTGGCTATTTATGAACATGAAGGTGCAAAGTATAATTGCCAACTTTACAAAGATAATTTGCCTGTATGGAGCAAATTTTTAAAATTTGATTCAGTCACAGAAGAGGAAGTGGCTATAAACGTTAACTCTGGTCTTACCACAATTATTACTCCAAAAGCCGGGATAGTTCCTTCCGGCGATGCAGATAAAATTATTTGTCTTGAGGAATATGTGCCATATTTTGTAGGAGACCAAACATTAAAGGTTCTTGGTGGTAAAGACAACGTTGCAGATGCACTGCAAGCAATAAAAGATAATGCTGGATTGAAAAATTATTCCGTAATATACGAAAATGATAGGTATGAAGGAAACTATAAAACGGTAAATGGTTTGCCAATTCACCCACATGACGTTCTAACTTGTGATTTATCACACATAGAACTTCGTAATAGCTTTTTGTCACATCAAAATTATCGTAACTGGCTTACTCCCATGGAAGCAGAACTAGCAACCTTTGTTGATATAGGCTATGACATTAACCTTAGGGATTTTTTTGGAAAATCATATTATCTTAACAATATCGATGAAACAGTTTCAACACCATATTCAAGCGCCCAAAATTTTGCCGTTGGTGTGCATATCTATGGTGATAATAACTCAATAATACAAAGTGCAGATACAAATCTTTCCGGTGAAGCCACCTTTGGTGTAAGAATTGACGGAGTTGAAGACACATTTACGTTAAATAAGTCAATTAATACGAGCGGTGCAAATAGCATTGGCGTAGGACTTACATTTGGGAAAAACCATACAATCAACCTTGAAGAAAATTCTTCAATTCAAGCAACAGGGCAAAACAACATCGCACTTGATTTTGATTTTGGATATAATATGCTGTCTCCTTATCTATCGACGAAGGGATCCCATACCGACTTCTATGTTCTTAGATTTCTTTCAGACAAAGAGCTGTTAGATGAAGAAGTTGACGGAGCCTTAGCAAAAGAGGTAAACATAAGGGGAAAATTGACCGGGACAAGGGCAGCTATCTATATTTCTGAAAATGCACATGTGGAAAATATAAATATTTTTAACACCGCAGAAATTAACGGCGATATTATTTCAAACTGGAATTCGCTAGAATCATATCGCTATCAAACACCGGAAATGGAAAAACCAGAAATTGCAAGACCTTTTAAGGTTGGCGGTCCTGATGCTGGATTCACAGATCCGAATGACGTCAGCACATGGTATTTTACAAATTTGAATTTCAAGGACGGAAGCAAATATAAAAACGGAACAATAAACGGTGACAATAGATTGCAAAACACATTAAAGTTAAATCTTGATGGTGATGTAACCTTTGATAACGTTACTGCCAAGGTGTATTCCGTTAAAAATGACGGCAATCTGTTTGTCAAGAATGCCTTGAATTTATCAACTAGTGTAGATTTATCAAAAGACACTGCCACCACTGCCAATGTTATGGGAAGTGGTGCCATAAATTTGCAAGACTATGCTTCTTTGAACCTTGCAGCAAATGTTCAAAATATAGAAAATGCTCTTGTCATGAACAACAATAGCACTCTAAACCTTTCCAACAACAAGGCACAAACAACAAAGCTTGGCAAACTTGACTTGCAGGCAAACAGCAACATGATCATTGATTTTGACATAAAAGACATGAAGGCCGACGAGCTTGCATTTAATGATAAAGCTGACGTCACTACCAATAATCACTTCCTATGCATTTCGCCCAATGCCATGCACGCAAAAACTGCAATTACCGGCAAAAAATACACTGTTCCTTTCATAAGAGCAGAATTAAACAACGAAAATCTAGCTGGCGCTATTAGGTTTAATGATACTGTGTTGCACACACCTATCTTTAAGTATGGATTACGGTTTGACAACAATTCTGGAAGTTTTATGTTAGCAAGGGGCAGTTACAATTCTGCTATATTGCACTCGCCTGTTGCGGCTCAGTTGTCAGGACACGCAACAATGTTGCAAAATGTTGAGCAGGGTTTTAGATTTATTGACTACTACATGAACATGCCACAAGAAGCAAGAGCAACATATAAAGACAAACACACACCTGATAATTCTTCTGCTTATCCTGCAAAAGATTTACATTTGTTTTGGGTAAATCCCTATGCCTCATTTGACAACGCCTCACTAAACAATGGTCCAAGCGTAGATGCTGTCACCTTTGGCACCTATTTCGGCTTCGATAGCGATATTTATCCATTAAAACACGGTTGGGATTTTGCATATTCACTCTATGCAGGTTACAACGGAGCACACCAGTCATTTGAAGATGTAAGCACAAATTATAATGGTGGTTCAGTTGGTGCTGCAGTTCATTTCTTCAAGGATAATTTCTTTGCTTCTTTGAACCTTGCAGCAAATGGGGGAACTTCCAAGGCTCACACAATGTATGGTTACGAAAACTCAACCTTATTGAACGCAGGCACTGCAGTAAGAACTGGTTACAATATCGAATTAAACAACAAGCACATTTTGCAACCAAGCTTAACACTAGCTTATTCAATGATAAATACACTTGACTATACAAACGGCGCAGATGTTAATATTTCCCCCGACGCGATGCATGCCCTTACAATTCAACCACAGATAAAATACATAATGAACCTCAAAAACGGGTGGCAAGCTTATGCTGCTGTGACTGGAGTTTTCAATATAAACGACAAAACTAAATTTTATGCGCAAGATGTAGCCTTGCCTGAAATGTCAACAAAGCCATATATTCAATATGGACTAGGTGCTCAAAAAAAATATGGCACAAATTTCACAGGCAACCTACAAGCCATGGCAAGAAACGGTGGCAAAAACGGTGTTGCCTTCTCACTTGGTTTTCAATGGCAACTCGGCAAAAGCACACAAGGCAAATAATAATTTATTCCAAACATAAAGAGACCTTATCGATATAACCGATAAGGTCTCTTTTGTTATCTCTTCGTATTTTCTATTCCCACTCAATTGTTGCCGGTGGTTTACCTGTGATGTCCCAAACGACTCTGTTGATTCCTTCGACTTCGTTGCAAATTCGCGCTGCAACTGTGTCTAAAAGTTCGTATGGCAAGTGGTATGATGTGGCTGTCATTGCGTCTTTTGAGCAGATTGCACGGAGCACAACTGTTTCACCATACTGACGAACTCCGTCTTTTGCACCAACGCTTCTAATTGGAAGAAGTGCACCAAAGGCCTGCCAAATTTTTGTATAAAGCCCTGCTTTTCTTATCTCCTCAATGAAGATTGCATCTGCATCACGGAGTCTGTCTAGTCTTTCTTTCTTTAATTCACCAAGGCAACGAACGCCAATTCCTGGACCTGGGAATGGGTGGCGCTCAAGGAAATGCTTTGGAATGCCAAGGGAAGCTCCAACACGCCTCACTTCGTCCTTAAAGAGGTTGCGAAGTGGCTCAATGAGCCCCATCTTCATATCCTTTGGCAGACCGCCAACATTATGGTGGCTCTTTATCACGCCAGCTCCACCGTGACCAGATTCAATTATATCTGGATATATCGTGCCTTGGAGCAACCAGTGGCTTCCGCCAAGTTTTGCAGCCTGCTCTTCAAAAATACGAATGAAGAGTTCCCCGATGATTTTTCTTTTCTTTTCTGGCTCTGTGACACCGGCAAGAGCTGTCAAAAATCTGTCTTCTGCATCAACGTATGTAACCTGCAAATCAAGCTCTTTATATGTATTCAAAACTTCTTCTGGCTCATTTTTACGAAGCAACCCGTGGTTCACAAAGAAGCAATGCAACTGTTTGCCAATAGCACGGCTTGTGATAACAGCAGAAACTGTGGAGTCAACACCACCGGACAAGGCACAAATGACAGGGTCATTGCCAACCTTTGCCTTGATGTTTGCCACTTCTTCGTTTATCCAATTTTCGCCTAAATCCCAAGTTTTTTTGCATTCGCAAACTTCAAAAACAAAAGATTTTAGCGAGGACTCCAACTCTTCTTTTGAAAGAGATTCTGGCGAATCTAGCGGTAAAAGTGGCACTGCAAGGGTGAGTCCTTTTTGGCTTGCTTCTTCATTTCTGCCACTTACGATTACGCCCTTTGCATCGTTTGAAGTAATTTCTGTGCTGTCATAAAAAAGCACTTCACTATACACACCCATTTCACGCACTGTGCGAGCAATGAGCTGTGTAAGCTGAGAACCTGTGTCAATTATCAAAATTTTGTCTTTGTGTTCCATTTTGCCACCTCTAAAACGCGAGATTAAATTCAACTCGGCTATTGTAAATCAATATATTTTTGATGTCTAGGTATTTTTTTCTAAAAATTTTACTTTTTGTTGCATTTACTTCATCGCTTCAATAATATTACTTCGGCGGTTAAATATTGAAGATTTTTATATCAATTTACGCTAAAATTT
>CALELF010000052.1 GCA_937902895.1 uncultured Synergistaceae bacterium
TTATTTCATGAGTTACTGGAACAATAGAAGAATTTTTACAAGGAATGGTGGATTATCACCGGCAGAGATGAGGAAGAAATTTTTTGAAACGCAAAAGCTCTGTGGTTAGATAAAATTTGTTCGATTAAAATCTGTCAACTAATATTGACAACTTCATATTGACATTATTGACATTATTGACATTATTGACAGTTAGAAGTTTTTTTCTCATAAGGTATTCCAAGTGTTCATTTACCTTTACAACCGGATGCAGATTTATCCCCAAAATTCCTATATCTATCAACACGAACACTACGGATGCAACCACGCACCAAAATAGCTCAGTTCTTGTTTCCGCTTCAAATGCTGCAACGATAAAAGAATAAGCCAATCCTCCCCAAACAAATATCCAAAAAATAGAACGAAAAGATAAGTGCAACCTGTTTTTTATTTTTACACAACTTTCTGTTTTAGAAATTAATTCAGCAATATACGTTTCATTACTCTGTTCATAGATTTTTTTTAATTCATCATAAAAAGCACTTTTTACCTTATTCATTAATGATACATGCCAAAAATCATTTCCTAAAGCGTTTTCCGCAACATTATGGTCGTAAACATATTCCGCCCGATACATTATTACAATACTTTCCATGATTAAATTCAGAGCCTCTTTAGCCGAGTCATTTGCTGAGTTATAGTAAACATGAAATGAAGATATTGCTTTGCAAAGAATTTCAAAATTTTTCTCTCTAGCAGAATAGTTTGTTGACTCCAAGCTTAACATTATTTTTCCAAAGACAGAAAAGAAATTAGCCTCAATGCTATTAGGAGAATTATCAAGGACAAGATTATAGTATTTGTCTACCTTTTGCCAATCTGACCTTTCAAGTGCATGTCGTGCATTTTCAAAATTGTTTTGAGAATCATTAAGACTACTCGCTTTGATCAAAAGTGAGTTAATATTAGCATCTGTAATTTGTGCTGAGTTTTGTGGTTCTGTCCCAGCGGTAATTTTCTTTATGCCACGGATTAAATCCTGCATAAAACCAAGTTTTCCCATATCTTGGGCTTGAAGATTCGCAAATTCCACAGGCAAATCGTATGGATCCATGTCCTTATAAGCAGGAATGAGCGTTTTCTTTTTGCCTTGCTTTATGAGAGCAAGGAATCTGCTCCACTCATTTCTAGTCCAAACTGCATTGAAATATTCTTTCTTTGTGCCTAGCACCACCATCACGCTTGCAGAGTTCAAGGCAGCAAAAATGTATGGCTCGTAGGCAGAGCCAATTTTGTCCTCCAGCGTAATGCGAGAGAAAAAGACCTTGAAACCTTCTTTTGTCAATTCATGATACAGTTCGGTTGCAAGCACGGAGTCTCTTGTCCTTCTACCGTTTGCGTCTGTTTCCTTGTAGCAAATGAAAACGTCAAAGGGTTCTTCTTTTTGAGAAATCTCTGCTATTCCCTTTTGTATATTGGCAATTTCCTTGGCATCGTGTTCATAAACTATTTTTTGCCCAGCATCTGCGTATTCAACCGCGTGCAGATAGTTTGAGTCAGACAGAATTGAAGATGCTTGCATTCTGTTAATTGTTGGCACACGTCTATGTTGTGTTTCATCGTCAACATATTCTATGCCGAATTTGGAAAGGAGCAATCCCCAGTATGCTTCCGCGTCTGTGCTGTCTTCCAGTAAAATTTTCTCATAGAGTGACATTGCCTTGTCAAATTCATTATCAAGGCGATATTGATTTGCCCTTTCAAACATCGTAGCGATGCGTTCATCCTGCGTTTTTGAAAGGGTTTGTTTTGTTCCACAATATTCACATTCAACAACAGTTGCTCCCTCTGTCAAATTCAGTGGAGCACCGCACATCTTACATTTCAATACTGCCATCATAAATTCTCACTTTCTTTTTTGTTAAGTTTTTTGCGTTCTTCTCTTTCCGCTCCAGAACCTATCTCGACCATTTTGCTGATATTAGCAAAATGGTCTTTAAGCTTAATTCCATTATTTTTGCAAGGTTCCTTTGCTTTAGAAATAGCGTTCTCAAAATTACGCCATTGAGTATATTCCAATAGCTTAATCTTTTACCGTAATAGAGTGTTTTTTTAGTTGTTCGGAAAAACCGAACAACTAATTTTATGCTATAATACCGCTGTTGCCTTCACCATACCGGCACGGAAGGGAGGGGAACAACATGAAAAGCCTATTGCTATACCTTATAGTGCCTGTCATAGCAGGTGTAGCTACCCACTACATTTGCAGATGGCTAGACAAGCACTCTTCCAAACGCCGTAAAAGGTAACTAGCCAAAAAAGACCGTGAGTTCTGGGACTCACGGTCTTACTTTTTGAGGGAAACTTCGAAAAGCCTACTCATTTCCAGTGCTACCCACACTGTTCAAGAATTAATAGCAATCTTGATGCCGTGATTATATATACAAAAATTTATTTTGTCAAATTTTTTATGACTTTAATGCTTTGCACTTTGTATTTCTGTTTTGTATTAGAGCTAACAGCTTTTTGCTTGTTTCTTGAATCTGTGTTGCGTCATCGTTGTTTAATGCTATTTTGAAATCTTCAAAGGAAGATTTCATGCTTGCCTCAATATCAGCCAACAAGTCGCTAGACATCGGGTCACTATAACGAATTGCTTCAAACACCTTTGTTGCAATGTTTTTTGTTTCTTCATCTTTTGCAGTGGTTACAAGGCATTGAGCATCAATCGTAAGAAATTTGATGAAGGCTGTTTGTGCCTTTATTTTGTTTGTAACCTGACTGGATAAATCTTTGTGTGCAAAGGCACGAACATAAGCAAATCCACTAAAAGCAAGTATGACAGAAAGGGCAATAATTGCCTGCCATGGCTTTACGTTAGGATTGAACATCACAAAAAGCCCAACTGCAAAAATTGCCATCATCATGCTGTAATTTATTGATAGAAGAGGCAAATTTAAGAATGTTGTTTCTTTTGTGTCATCCTCACCTAACGCTGCATTAGCGATAAAGGTTTGAATTAACAAAGCAATAACCACAGCGAGGTAACCTATCCAAAATTGCTCTGTGTATTTGCTTGCACCGGCAATTCTGCTTGGTGTAGCAAAGGCGATTACGTTAAAAAGTGCGAATATAATCGCCGTGTAGATTGAATAATATTTATTTGCTCGTTTCATCTTTTAAGCCTCCTCAATTTTTGTGCCACATTCTTGGCAAAACTTTGCTCCTTGTTGTAAAGTACCACCACAGTTTGGACATTTTGCAATCAAGGGACTTCCGCATTCAACACAGAATTTACCCTTTGGAGTCTCTTTGCCACACTTTGGGCAAACAACTGTGCCTGTATTTGATTCCTGTTTTGCTCCACAGTTAGCACAGAATTTTGCATCTTTTGGCAAGGTTGCACCACATTTTGAGCAAGTTGACATATTGCTTTGTGTGCCTTGCGTTGATTGTGTGGAAACTTCACCAACCGCACCTTGCATCATACCACCAACAAGACCGGCAACAGTCCCTCCAACACCAACCATCGTGCCAAGACCAACGCCCATATTCGTAAATTGTCCCTTGGCTTCGTTTCTGGCGATATCCTGTGCAACGTCAAAACCACGCTCCTGCTGATACGTATAGCCCTCTTGTGCTCTCTTTGTTGCCATTGCTTGAGAAGTTATTATTGTCTTTTGTGCATCTGCTTCCGCGTGGATTATGTCAACTTTCTTTTCCAGTTGAGCTTCTGCAACTTCTTGATATTGTCTAAAATGCAAGGCTTTGAAAGCTTCATACTGCTTATCGCCATCCGGCTTTGCGATGTTTGTTACCAAAAATTTCTCAAGGTTGATGCCATAATCTGCAAAGTCAGCAAGCAAAAGCCCTTTTATTGCATCAGAAAACATAACAAGGTTTTCATCTAGCTCAAATATATTCAGCTTGTTTTTCTTGATAGTCTGTGCAATGTAGCTCTTTACCCTAACCATCAAAAAACTTTTGAAGTATGCAAGCAGACTTTCATGTGTTATGCTATTTTCCGTGCCTATCAGCTTTACCAATAACTTTCTGGAATCTGCCACGGACAGTGAAAGCTCACCACTTGCACCAATAGCAAGCGGGAAATTATATGTTGGCTCAATATACTGCACTTGGCTATCCGTTCCCCACTTCAACGCCATTTTCTCTGTCTTATTAACAAAGTAAACTTCTGCGTGAAACGGTGATGTGTCGCCAGTTGCACGTTTCACTATTGAGCTGACAAGCGGAATGTTTTCTGTTTCCAGTGTGTAGCGACCAGCACCAAACAAATCCAAGGCTTGACCATTCAAAAAGAAAATTGCTTCCTGTGATTCATGGACAATCAGCTGTGTTGTGCTGGCAAAATCTTCGCATGGGTGCTTCCAAACCAGTATGTTATTGCCACCCTCATATTTGATTACAGATACCATAGACATATTTTTCTTTTCCTTTCTCGGAAATTTTTGTTTCTTATATTCTCACCTAATAAGATAAGATATTATAGCATAATTTTGATTTTAGTTGCACAAAAGCACAGTGCAAAAAACTATTTTGTTCCAAGAATTATTTTGCACCTTTAAAGTCTAAAATCTTTGTTTTTTTCTTTTTAGAAGAAGTGGCAATCAAATGTTGTCCGCAAGCTTTTAGCCAACGGCACAATAATTCGTAATTTGGCTTGTGTGCACCATTCTCTATGTTCGTAATTGATATCCTTGAACAATGAATTTTTTCTGCCAAGGCTTCCTGCGATAATTTTTTCTTTATTCTGAATTTCTTCAACACTTTTCCTAAATCAGTTTTTTCAAAAAGCTCCATTTTCTTCCTCCTAAAATTGCATGGGATTTTGTTAAGTTTTTTTTACATCGTCAAAATGAAAAATCCAGTAACATCATAGCAAAAATGTGCAAAAATTGCAAAAAAAATTTGGAACTTTACATCAGAATTTCATTTCAATAATTGGCACAATTTTATATTTTTTGCCACTAAAGTTGCTCAATAAATTATCAAAATATTGCTCAATAAAATTATGAAATTTTGCTCAAAAAAATTGCAAAATATTGCTCAATTTGATATAATTTCACAAATCGTTAAATGAGGTGATAGCTTTGAGTAAAGTAGCAAATGAATCACTATATCGCAAAAGGATAATTGACTCTATAATTGACACTTATCTTCAAGTTAGCGGAGCTATTTGCATAGAAGGTCCAAAATGGTGTGGCAAGACCTGGACTTCATCATATCATGCAAAAAGTGAGTTTCTTGTCGGCGACCCTAATAACAACTTTTCAAACAGACAACTTGCGGAATTGAACCCGTCTACAATTCTCCAAGGAGAAACACCTCGAATGATAGACGAATGGCAGGAAGTCCCTGCTATTTGGGATGCAACCAGGGCAGAAATTGACAAGCGACATAAAAAAGGACAAATTATTCTCACTGGTTCTTCAACCCCTAAAACAAAGGGCATAATGCACAGTGGCACGGGGAGAATTATCAGTTTACGAATGAACACCATGTCACTCTATGAGTCTGGTGACTCGAACGGTAATGTTTCTCTAAAGGAATTATGTCAAGGTAAACTAGAAACACAGATGATAAAGGAAGCCACATTAGAAGATCTTGTTTATCTAATTGTTCGTGGCGGTTTTCCAGAAAATATTTCTGTTGCAAGGGATAAAGCTCACATCATGCCACGAGCCTATATGGATGGCGTTGTCAAAGAAGATCTTAATAAGCTTGATGGCGGAACAGAATATAACAAAAAAAAGATTCAATTAATTCTGAAATCTCTCGCACGAAATGAAGCCACAACAGTCTCAGACTCATCTATCCTAAGGGATATTGGTGCAAAAGATGAAGATTCAATGAGCAGAAATACTATGGCAAAATATTTTGCTGCATTGAGCAGACTTTTTATCTTCAATAACCAGGAACCTTTCTCGCCAAATTTTAGATCTGGATTGCGTGTCAAACAATCAGAAAAGAGGCATTTTTCTGACCCATCTATGGCTGCCGCAATGCTAAACATGACGGAGAAAAAACTGCTCAGTGACCTAAACACAATAGGCTTCTTGTTTGAGTCTCTTGTTGAAAGAGATTTAAGCATTTATGCACAATCCTTTGGAGGAAAGCTATTTCACTATCAAGATTACAAGAACAATGAAATTGATGCAGTGATTGAGCTTGACGATGGTGAATGGTGCGCCTTTGAAATCAAACTTGGTTCAAAAAAAATTGACGAAGGTGCCAATAATCTTATCAAAGTGTGCAATGACATTGTAGCTAATGGCGGAAAAGCTCCAAAAATTAAATGTGTCATCTGCGGTGTATCTAATGCCGCCTATATTCGTCAAGACGGCGTGTTCGTTGTCCCCGTTACTGCATTAAAAGATTAAATTTGATATAAAAACAACCATAAGAACCACAAATAATTTGTCCTTTGTGATTCTTATGGCTGAAATTTTATCTAGCAATTATTATTTTAACAGAAACTTGCAACCATTACCGCCTTGATTGTGTGCATTCTGTTTTCTGCTTCGTCAAAGACGTGCGAATATTTTGATTCAAACACTTCTTCTGTGACTTCATAACCTTTTACTGCTGGCAAACAATGTAGGAAGATAACATTGTCGTTGCCAGTATTTTTTATCATTTCCATATTTATTTGGTAAGGAGAAAGAATTGCTTTTCTTTCCGCAAGTTTTTCTTCCTCTCCCATAGAAGCCCAAACATCTGTGTAAAGCACATCTGCTCCACTCACACCTGTAACGGGATTATCTGTTAATGTAACTGTGCCACCGCTTTGTGTTTCTTCTGCAATTTTCTCACATTCTGCGACCAAATTTGCATCAGGGAAAAGCTCTTTTGGCGACACGCAAACATAATGTAACCCCATTTTAACAGCACCAATCATAAGGGAATTTGACATATTATTTCTGCCGTCACCAACATAAACAAAGCGAATTCCCTTGAGATGTCCAAAGATTTCTTTTATTGTGAGAAAATCTGCCAAGACTTGCGTTGGATGATATTCATCTGTCAACCCGTTCCAAACTGGAACGCCAGAAAATTTGGCAAGTGCTTCAACTGTCTTTTGGCTAAATCCACGGAACTCTATTCCGTCAAACATACGCCCAAGCACACGTGCTGTGTCTTGTATATCTTCCTTGTGCCCAAGTTGGATATCATTTTTGCCAAGATACTCCGCATTAGCTCCTTCGTCCTGTGCACCAACTGTGAAAGCACAACGTGTGCGTGTTGAAGGTTTTTCAAAAATCAGCGCAATGTTTTTGCCATCCATAAGATTACCACGCACACCGCTTTTTTTCTTTGCCTTCAGCTCCGCAGCTAAATCCAGCAAATATTCAATTTCACTTGGTGTATGATGTTTTAATGTTAATAAATGTCTGCCTTTTAACGATACTTTCATTTTTTACTCCAATTTCTATTTTATTTATTCAAATGTTTTGAGAATAGAAAGAATTTTGTTTTCAAAATCTGATTCAGAAATTCTTTCAACAAATTTTCCTTTTTTGAAAATAATTAAGCCATCTGGACTTCCTGCAACGCCAAGGTCTGCCCCGCTCGCTTCTTTTGGTCCATTCACTTCGCACCCCATAACAGCAATTGTGAGTCCTTTGTATGAAGTTGGAGGAAGAACATTTCTCAAACGCTTAACAAGCTCAACAACAGAAGCTCTACGCCTGCCACAAGTTGGACAGGAAATAAGTTTCCATCCACGGCTACGAAGCCCTAAAGATTGCAAAATGTTGTAGCCTGTTTCCACTTCCACGCTTGGATCATCAGACAAACTAACACGTATTGTGTCGCCAATTCCCTGTGCAAGCATTTGACTAATTCCAATTGCTCCTTGCACTACTCCGCTATTACCAGAGCCAGCCTCTGTTATGCCAATGTGAAAAGGAAAGGGATATTTTTGCGAAAGCAAATAATTTGCTCTAACTGTGTCTGCGATGTTGGAAGATTTCGCGGATAAAATCATATTATCAAACTTATAAGATAAAAGCATTTCTGCCTGTCTATCAACTGCATTAAAAAGAGCAAGAGACCTGTCACCATTAGTCTCTGCAAGCTGCGCATTGTTTAGTGAACCGCCATTTGCTCCAATTCTTATTACGACTCCTTTATCTTTTGCCGTTTCAATCACACGGGAAAGCAAATCTTTTTGAGTCATATTTCCAGGATTTATACGAATGGACTTTAGCCCAGCTTCCATTGCAGCAAGAGCAAGTTTAGGGTCAAAATGAATATCTGCCATAAGCTCAGGACGAGAATTTTTAACAACCTCAGCAAGATTATCCTTGAGCGAAATATCTGGAAAAGCAATGCGTATGATTTCACAACCCTCGCTATGTAACTTATTGGCACTCTCAATGCAAGCAGAAACATCCGTCAAGCGAGTTTTTAACATACTTTCAACTCGTATAGGATTTTTTCCACCTACTGCAATGTTGCCTATCTTAACACTTTGTATAGAAGCCATTCTCTCACCTCATTTATTTAAGAAAGAGTTTGTAAATATCAAATCCCGTAACCCAAATTACAAGGAGTATAAGTAAGACAAAACCAACAAGATTTATTGCATTCTCATATTTTGCTGGCAATTTTTTGCCTGTTATTATTTCTGGTAATATAAATAAAATTCGTCCACCGTCCAATGCCGGAAATGGCAAAAGATTAAATATACCAAGATTAAGATTAATCATTGCTATAAAGGCAACAAAACTCCAAAAGCCGGACGAAAAAGCATCCCCCGCCATAGTTGCAATTCCAACAGGTCCTGCCACTTCTGCCTTGATTTTTCTTGTAATCATTTTGTAAATTCCGGTCAAAATTTCCTTTGTTCCCTCAAAAGCGAAGGATAACGATGTCTTGCAAGATTTCAAGAAAGAATAACGCAAGTAACTAACAGAAATTCCTAATAGTCTTCTTCCGCTCTTCTCCACAACTTTTACCTGTTTGGTAAAAATTTTGCCATTGTGCTCAAATGAAACTTCGTAAATACTATTTGTTGGTATGTTTTCATTCATATTCTTGTAAATATCTGACCACACATGAAGTTGCTTTCCATTTATGGATAAAATTTTATCCCCCTTTACAATGCCTATTTCCATTGCAGGAGAACCATCCATCACATCACCAACAACAGTACTCTTAAAATTATATGTCCCGTGTGCAAAGAGGAAAAACGACATCAAAAGCCACGCAAGAAATATGTTTACCGTTGCTCCAGCTACTAAAACACAAATTCTTTGTAATGGTGTTTTATTTGCGAATGACCTTTCTGGTGGAACAACTACATCATCGGCAATTTTTTCCGAATTTTCGTCATCTTCTTCGTCTCTATCTTCACCTTCAAGCTTTACATAACCACCAATAGGATAAGCACGAATGGAATATTGCGTTTCTTTACCCTTTTTAGACCAGAGTAAATGTCCCATTCCAAAAGAAAATTCATGAACATAAATATCAAAAATTTTGGCAACAAAAAAATGCCCAGCTTCGTGGGATATTACACAAATTGTTATAACAATCAAAAATGAAATAATGCTAATCATATTAACTATTTATTGCCTCTTGTGCAAGAATTTTACCAGTTTCAACAAGTGCAATTGCATCCTCCAATGTATTTGGTGCACTCCCCTTGTAATTTGCAAAAACTTTATCAATTAAGGAACTAATCTCAAGAAATTTAATTTTTCCCTCAAGAAAAGCATTGACAGCAACTTCATCAGCACCAATCAAAAGAGAAGGATAAGCTCCCCCCATTTCCCCTGCTTGTCTGGCTAATTTGTAACAAGGAAAACGTGCTTCATCAATTTCCGTGAGGACTAAATTAAAATCAGACACAGGAAGTGGTGTAAGGTCTGTTTTATATACGGGAAGTCTCTTTGGATATGCCATTGCAGCTGCAGACGGCAAACGCATATCTGGCGTTGAAATCATTAACTTATATGTTCCGTCACAGAATTTTGCCATACCATGAATATGAGATTTTGGATGAATGACACCTGCAACCTGTTCAGAGGACAAATCAAAAAGTCGCATTGCCTCAATACATTCAATTCCCTTGTTCATCAAGGTTGCACTGTCTATGGTGATTTTTGGCCCCATACTCCAGACAGGATGTGCAAGTGCCTGCTTAGGTGTAACATTTTGCATTTGTTCAAGGGTATAGTCTCTGAACGGACCGCCAGAAGCTGTGAGATATACACGCAAAATTTCTTCCTTTGGTTCGTGTCTTATACATTGCCAAACTGCACTATGCTCGCTGTCAACCGGTCGCAGTTGTGTAGAATATTTGACAAGTGGCATAACCCAAGGTCCAGCAACAACAATGCTTTCCTTGTTTGCAAGACTGACATCAATTCCACGACTTAACGCTTTTTGCAATGCAATTATAGAATCTGTGCCAGAAGATGCAAAAACTGCATGATTTATTTCAGGCATTTCTACAATTTCATCAACTGCCTTTTGACCAGTTAATGTTACAAAACCATCACACGAAAATTTGCCACTGTTTGGCGCTGTCAAACACAGCACCTTTGCACCAAATTTTCTGCCAAGAGCTACGAGTTTTTCTTCATTCTTTTGTGCAACAAGCGCATAAACAGAAAAGACGTCTGGAAACTTTTCACAAATATCAAGAACAGAAGTGCCTACACTTCCCGTTGCGCCAAAAACTACCAGTGAAATTTTAGAATTATTCATGACTAGAAAATATTAACCACTGCAAAGAGCAGGAAAAAAAATGTCATATTAAACAATATGCTGTCAAATCTATCCAAGAAACCACCATGTCCAGGAAGCAAATTTCCAGAATCTTTTACGCCTATTTCTCTTTTTATCAAGCTTTCTGCTAAATCACCAAGCTGACCAATCGTGCCACAAATTACCCCGATAACAAAAATATAAATAGGGTTACATGCTTTAACGCCCATAACAGACAAGAGAAAAGCATAAAGCATCGCAGCGACAACACTACCAATACAACCAGCGACCAAACCTTCTATAGATTTTTTCTCTGAGGTCATTGGAGCAAGCTTATGACGACCAATTGCACCTCCAATTAAATATGCAAATGTGTCGCATGCCCAAGTGGAAAGAAAAACAGCAAGCAATAATTGTTTAGCAACTGTTGGAAATTTGTAACCATTTAAGAATATAAGTGCTGTGCACCAAGGACAAGTAATAAAAACAAGCCCTAAAATGTATGCACCAACCACCTCTATTGCATTGCTTTTTCCAGTTTTCTCACGGATAAAAATTTGCTTTGTTGTCGCTACAAAAACTGTTGAGGAAATAATGGACAAAAGAATAACAATGGAAAGTTGCGAATTTAACCATGTTAACTGCGACGCTAAAAGCATTATTACGCCAGAGGCAAGTATAAATTTAGAATTTATATCAATTTTCGTTGAAACCATCTGTGTAAACTCATAAAGTGAACATAGTGCTATGCCCCCAAACACTAACAATGCAAAATATTTGGCAAAGAAAATCGCCAAAATTATAGCAGCTACAACAACAACAGATGTAACCGCTCTTTTGTTCAATGCTATAAAATTAGTAATCTTCTCATTAAATTTTTCCATAACGTCTATTCCTCGTCTTATATGAATTTATTGCTTCAATTAAATCTTCCTTGCCAAAATCTGGCCAATATTTATTTGTAAAATAAAACTCACTATACGCCGACTCCCAAAGCAAAAAGTTTGAAAGGCGCAATTCACCACTTGTCCTAATTATTAAATCTGGATCTGGCACATCTGGTAAATATAAATTTTGTTGCAATATATCTTCTGTAATTTGTTTATTATTATCAAAATTATCAGACTGAATGATTTTGTTAAAAGCATCAATCAATTCTTGCCTTCCACCGTAATTGATACATGCGATTAATTGAATAAAATCATTATTTTTAGTTTTTTCTTCCGCTTCTAGTAAGGCGTCTTGCACTGCCTTTGGCAACATATTAATTCTACCTGAAATACGAAGTCTAGCCCCAGCTTCATCCAATTCATTTAGCTTTGCTGCCAAATAATGTTTGAACATTGCCATTAGACCAGAAACTTCATCTTTTGGACGAGACCAATTTTCAGTGGAAAAAGCATAAAGTGAAAGATATGGAATTTTTAAATCCCCCGCAGCACGGACAACTCGTTCAACAGCTTTCACCCCAGCATGATGTCCAACGATGCGTGGCAAAAATCTGGATTTAGCCCAACGTCCATTGCCATCCATAATAATACCAATATGTTTTAATTCCTTTTCGTCACATGCCATTACTCAAAATTTACTCCTTCCAAGCTACCAGTTTGCTTTACAAGCTCCCAAACTCTTTTTACTTCTTGTATATCAATCCAAGTCAGATGTTTAGGAGAACCTTCTTTGTTTACAGGATTTCTCAATAAATAACTTGGGTGAAACATTGGCATAACAGCACATCCACGCCATTCTTTCCACTTACCGCGTATTTGTGAAATTGACTGTGTTGTTTTCAAAATCCACTTCATGGGTGTGCTACCAAGTAAAACGATAATTTTAGGCTGAATGAGCATAATTTGTGTCTGTAAATGTTTGTCACAATGAACCATTTCAACTGGCATAGGGGCTCTATTTTGTGGCGGACGACATTTTACTATGTTTGCAATATAAACATCTTTTCTGTCTATTCCTGCGGCTTTTAAAATATCAGTCAAAAGTTGACCAGCTCTGCCAACAAAAGGCAATCCTTGCTCATCTTCATCTGCACCAGGACCCTCTCCAATGAATAATAGCTTGGAATTTATGTCACCATCTCCCCAAACAACCTGTGTCCTTGTTGAATGAAGTGGGCATGCAGTGCAATGTAAAGCTAATTCCTTTGCCTCTTTCCAAAGCAACTCTCTAGCCTTTGTTTTGTCATCACCACTCAATTGCAATAAGACTTTTTTATCTTCCATTAAAATTTCACCTCTAATATAACCACACTAACTTTTTTCACATCAAGTCCGGTAAAGTATGAGAGAGACAAAAACACACGCTTTTTTATCTCTTCAGCTAATTTACGAAGACTAAAATCGCCTATCTTAGCTACAATTGAAACCTCAATACTTAAGCTTTCACCGTTTTGTGCGTCAATTTGGATATTATCAACAGAAACAACTTGATATAAAGTTCTTGTAATATGCTCTGTTAATTGGTAAATTGCTTCTTTCTCTATCTTTAACGTGCCATTAAAGCTAAATGGTGGTTTTACAATAGATTTGTCGTCTGTTTCTTCTGTTGCAAATTGCCATATATCTTTTAGTTGCCTTAACACCTTTCCAGCAAAATTCTTCTGGACTATAAGGTGTGACACAGGAATAACATGTAGTCCTTTATAGCGTCTTTCACTTCTAGCTTCCTTTATTTCTCTAGGAGAAGATACATCTTCTATACGAATATATTGCGAAGGCTCTGGCAAGGAAAGACGTTCAATGATAGTTTGAACCATTTTATTGCTAGTAGCAATTATCATTATTGAGCAAGGAGAAACTTCCCGCAAAAAATTGCGTGCAATAATTCTGTGATCATCATAGTCAAATATTGCACGCCTTATAGCACTAACTTTATTATTTTCTGATTTTGCACTTCTTCCACAGACAATTGTTCCCTTGTATATAATAAGACCATCATCAATTATGTATTGCGCACCAACCTTTGCTGCAACAACTTGAGCACGATGGCTTTTGCCTGTTCCAGCAGGACCAACAAAAGCAATTGTCGTTATATGTGAAAAAATGTCAGAAGCATTTTCTGACATTATTCTACAAACTCCAAATCAGCACCAAGAGAACGTAACTTTGGCACTAAATTTTCATAGCCACGCCAAACGTGTTTTAAATCAGATACTATTGTATCACCTTTAGCAGCAAGCCCCATCATTATCATGGCAGCTCCTGCACGCAAATTAAAAGAATGAACAGAGGCACCATGTAAAGACTCCACACCAGTAATATACGCAATATTGTCAGATACTCTCACATCTGCTCCCATTGCGTTAAAATCATCAATATGATTTAGTCTATTGTTAAAGATACTTTCCTCCACAATAGAAATTCCTTTCGCTTTTGTTAAGAAAGCCATAAATTGTGGCTGTGCATCTGTTGGAAAACCAGGAAAAGGCATTGTCTTAATAGTTGTGTGTTTCAATGGAGCAACATATTTGGCTGTTATTTCATCTTTAAAGATGTCAATGCTGACTCCTGCCTCTGTCATTTTATCCAGGACAGCAGAAAAGAGCTTTGCATCAATTCCACGCACACTTACAGCACCTTCAGTCATTACTCCTGTCAAAAGGTATGTTATTGCCTCTATTCTATCCGGCATAATCGTATTTTGAGCTGAATGTAATTTTTCTGTGCCAATAACTCGTATGGTTTCTGTTCCGTCCCCTTTTATGTCTGCTCCCATTAATCTCAACGTATCTGCAAGATTTACTATTTCAGGCTCTTTGGCAGCATTGTCTATGTATGTAGTTCCATCGGCTAATGATGCAGCCATCATTATATTTTGTGTGGCACCAACAGAAGGAAAATCAAAACGAATATTAGCGCCCTTTAGCCTTCCTTTGACACTTGTAATAATTGCACCATTACTTAATTCAACCTCTGCTCCCATCTTTGTTAGTGCTTTTAAATGAAAATCAAGGGGTCTATCTCCCAAGTCACAACCACCAGGTAAAGGTAATACACATTTACCGACTCGAGTTGTCAATGGACCAAGTGCAATAGATGAAGCACGCATTTTTCTAACAAGATCTATAGGCGCATTGTAGGAAATTTCCTCTGGAACATAAATTTTCATCAAGTTATTATTAAAATCAATTTGCGCACCAAAACTCTCAAGGAGTTGTTTCATAGTGTATATGTCATAAAGATGAGGAACACAATCTAGTGTCAAGGTTTCTCCACGCAAAAGTGATGCACATGCTATTACTGGCAGTGCAGAATTTTTTGCCCCTTGAACATTAATTGTTCCGTTTAGCTTTTTGCCACCATGAATCAATAACTTTTCTGGTAGCACAATTTCTTTTGATTCCATTAATTACACAAACTTTCTTTTAATATTTTAATAATTTTTTGAGAAGCAGTTCCATCTCCGAATGGCATAGAAGCACAGTTGTCCACCACTGAATAATAATAAGCTCTGTCGTCTAGTAATTTACGAGAGAAGGTAATAATTTTTTCCTCGTCAGTTCCAGTTAAAATTCCTGTTCCACTTTCTACAGCTTCAGGACGTTCCGTAACACTGCGTAATATAAGCAGAGGCTTTTTTATTGCTGTGACTTCCTCTTGAACTCCCCCACTATCGCTCATAATAAATATAGAATTTTTCATTGTCCAAACAAAATCTGGATAATCAAGTGGCTCACAAAGAATTACACGCTCTTCATCAGAAAAATATTTGTAAAAAACTTCTCTAACAACAGGATTTTTATGCATTGGAATAACAAAATATAGTTTGAGATAATTTTTTAATAAAAATTTAACCGAATTACATATACTCTCAAGAGGTTTTCCCCATGATTCACGTCTATGCGCAGTTAAAAGAATAAAAGGTGTATCCTCTGGCAATCTATTAAAAGCTTCTATTTTTGGCTTCTCTACTCTCTGAACTGCACATAATAATGCATCTATTACAGTATTACCAGTTACTACAATGTTTGATGCAGGGAAGTTTTCGTTAAGCAAGTTTTGTTTAGAAAGCTCTGTTGGAGCAAAAGCCCAATTAGCAAATTTATCTACTAGAACACGATTTAATTCTTCTGGAAAAGGCTGAGACAACGTGAAACTACGGAGTCCTGCTTCTACATGTCCAACTGGAATTTTCAAATAAAATGCAGCTAACGCAGCAGCAAATGTTGTTGTTGTGTCTCCGTGAACCAACACTGATGAAGGGTTTACGTTCCGTAAATAATCAGATGCCATCGTCAATACAGATGATGTAATATATTCAAGCCCCTGACGAGCTTTCATAACATGCAAATTAGTATCCGGAATTATGTTAAAGAAGTCAAGAACACTGTCAAGCATTTCGGCATGCTGACCAGTCGCTAAAACTTTTACATCAAAATCCGCATCTGCTTTTAAAGCTAAAATAACAGGTGCCATTTTGATAGCTTCAGGTCTAGTCCCGACAACACAAACAATAGTTTTTTTCATAATAATTGCTCCTAGCGTAATAACTGTTTATAGCAATGATAATAAATATTTTCCAAATATAAGAAAAAGTATATGAATGATACTCATTATAAGCAAGGTTGCAGGTTTGGAAAATCCTGCATCTTGCAACTTATGGTGCGTATGTCCCCTGTCTGGAAGAAATGGGGATTTTTTATGTAAAATTCTTCTTGTCATTGCGACAAGTGTATCAATTACAGGAATACCGCCCAAAAACAGTATAGAGAAAGCAAATATTAGAATGTTATTAGAATGACTTGGGTGAATATTAGAAATTGACCAAGCAATATGACTTGCACAAATAAACCCTAATAATGTGCTTCCACCGTCACCAAGAAAAGTCCTTGGTTTTGGAAAATTCCAAAATAATACGCCAAAAATGACCGATGCTAACGGAAGCCACATTGACATATCATGGAAGAATAGTAAAGATGCAAGCGACGTCAAGAAGGATATAGTAAGACACAAACCATCCATACCATCTATAAAATTGTAAGCATTTATCATTCCTGTAATCCAAATAATTGTAATTATTTTTGCAGGCAAATTCAAGGGAAGCGGAACTGCTACAATGGCAGCAGAAATAAATTGTATGCACAATCTTATTAACGGTGGTAAGGAATGCATATCATCAACATAACCAATAAAGAATATAAAAGTAGCACTTGTAGCTATGAAGGACACTTCTCTATTATACTGAGCCATAATAAGAGCCCAAAGTATATATCCGCTCCAAATTACTATTCCAGCACCTCTGGGTGTTACTATTTTATGTGACTTCCTTGCATCAGGGATATCCATAGCACGAAAATCTTTAGCCAATTTTATTGCTAATGGCGTTCCAAGTAATCCCCAAAACAAAAGAAGAATAGAAAATATATAATTTAACAAAACTATTCCCTTTTCATAAGTTATTTTGTTGCAAATAACCTGTCGCCTACATCTCCTAATCCAGGAACAATATAACCATGGTCATTCAACTTTTCATCAATTGCTGCCACAAAAATATCTACATCTGGATGTGCTTCATGAACTGCATTTATCCCTTGTGTTACTGCAATTATTGAAATAACGGAGATATTTTTTACACCATTCTTTTTAAGCATAGAAATTGCTTCTTTCACTGTTCCACCAGTTGCGAGCATTGGATCAAGTATAAAAACAGTGCTTGTTGCAATATCACTTGGATATTTTGAATAATATTCAACAGGCTTCAAAGAATCTGGGTCCCTGTATAAACCAATATGACCAACAGTTGCATTCGGAACAAGGCTCAAGAAACCTTCAAGCATTCCAAGACCAGCACGCAAAATTGGAACAACAGCAACTTTAGTATCAGCTAGCTTAAATGCAGTTGTAGTTGTCAAAGGTGTTTCTACCATTTCTTCTTTGATTGGAAGATCTCTTGTAACTTCATATACCATCAAGGTAGTAATTTCTTTTACCAATTCCCTAAAATCTTTAGGTGCAGTAGATTTGTCGCGCAAAACTGCAAGCTTATGTCTAACCAATGGATGGTCAAATACAATAGTTCTACCACCTTTTGCATCTGCATTAAGCATCGTGTTAGGTTTTTGTTCATAGGAAGTAATTTTTTGCAGACGAATTGAATGGCGTCCACCTTCAAATGGTTCAACTAGCCACGCTTTTACCATTTCCTTTGCAACATCCATTCCAGTTACACGTGCACCCAGAACAATTATGTTAGAATCATTATGGCGTCTGCTAAGAAGTGCAGTAAATTGGTCATGACACAATGCAGCACGTATTCCTTGAACTTTATTTGCGGCTAGCATCATACCGATACCAGTCCCACATATCAAAACGCCTCTATCATATTTGTGTGCTGCTACAGATTCAGCCGTTAAAAATGCCATATCTGGATAATCAACTCTAGCTTCCGCAGAATATGTGCCAAAATCTTTTACCTCATGACCAAGGTCAAGCAACATGTTGCATATTTCAGTCTTTAAAGCAACTCCAGCGTGATCAGATGCGATTGCAATTTTCATAGCATAATCCTCCATTATTTTGTTATTTCTGTTATTAGTTCACTTGTCAAAAGATATGGGTTTATCTCTCGACAAGATAGTTTTGCCAATAATTCTGTAGAACATTTCTCTTTCCACAGTTTTGATACCTTTTGAGACACCTCATTTAACAATAACTTCTCCATTTCCAAAGCAGCACGATCCATCAATTTATTTTTCCCTTCCGATGTGTTGCGTAAGAAATTACAATGAGAAGATATATCATTTGCCACTTCTTCAAAACCGATATTTGAATAACTAGAAGCAAGTCTTACAGGCGCAATCCAAGTATCCGAAGCATTCATTTTCAACATAGCCGATACATCAGACGCCACCTTTTCAGCACCTTCTCTGTCACATTTATTTACGACAAAGACATCTGCTATCTCCATAATACCAGCCTTCATTATTTGAATGTCATCACCCATACCAGGTGTCAAAATAAGACAAACTGTGTCTGCTATTTTTATAATATCTATTTCAGATTGACCGACACCAACAGTTTCCACAAGAATTATATCGTATCCACATGCATCAAAAATTAAACTTGTCTCCCATGTTGCAGCACTGACTCCACCTAGGCTACCACGTGAGCCCATTGAACGGATGAATACATTTTTCTCTAGTGATAAATGCTGCATTCTCAATCTGTCACCTAAAATTGCACCACCTGTAAAAGGACTTGATGGGTCAATGGCAATTATTGCAACTTTTTTGCCTTGTGCCAAAAATTCATCAACGAGCCTATCACAAAATGTGCTCTTTCCTGCACCAGGACTACCTGTTACACCTACTACATGTGCATGCCCTGTATGAGGATAAATTTCCTGCATTATACTTTTGGCATCATTTGATTGGGATTCGACTAATGTAATAAGCCTACCTATAGACCTAATATCTCCATTTAATGCATTTTGTAGTGTTTTTTTCATTTTAACTCTCATCTAAAATAAAACATTTTGTCCCATAAATGAATAAAGTCCAAGATATATGGAAGCAACTAAGGTAAAACCTACCAAAACTCTAAGGTAAAAGAGAAAAATATTAGAAGCCTTTAATTCACCTCTCATAATTTTTGCTGCTATTCGAGATAAAAATAAAGTTAAAATAAATGAAGCAAGTGCAATGAGTGCTTGAAGATTGACAAAAGAAATCTCAAAATTAAAAAGTTTAATCATTTATATCGTCCACCTACATACATTCAAGTCTTTACTCAATTTATTTTTGTAAAAAACATCCTTAATTTGCTAGATTTTCTATATTTTCATGTATTCTAGATAATTTCTTTTCGTTTTCCGCAAGGTCATTAGTTGTTTTTTCAATAACTTCCTTTGGAGCTCTTTCTACAAATTGCTTATTTGAAAGCTTATTTTTATTCTTAACTATATCCTGCTCAAGCTTTTTTTCTTCTTGCTTTAAACGTGTAAGCTCTTTGTCTATGTCAAGCAAATCACCAACAGGTAAATAAATCTGCACCTTATCAAGGACTGTTGCTAAAGACTTATGCGGTTTAGCATCTCCTTTTTTCATAAAGGAAATATTCTCTGCTTTTGCAAGTAACTTGATAGAAGCAATATTATCATTTAACAAATCTAATGATTTATCATCTTGAGCTTCAAGGACAAATGTATCAACCTTCTGTGAAGGAGCAACATGGGCTTCTACTCGCAAATTCCTCATTGCTCGGATAGTTTCGCAAACCATGGTCATATCATCTATGATATCAGTTTGAATTTCTTTTTCTATCTTTGGCCAAGCAATATTCATCAAATATGAACTCCCGAATGGGAAAGCATGCCAAAGCTCTTCCGTAACAAATGGAATAATTGGGTGGAGCAACTTTAAGACATTTTTGAATACATAAAGCAAGACAGATTGTGTAGAAGCTTTTCTACTTTCACCTTCATCACCACGCAAGGCTGGCTTTGCAAGTTCTAAATACCAGTCACAGAGCTCTCCCCATGTAAAGTCATACATCAATCTTGCAGCCTCACCAAAGAAATAACCATCAAGCAATTTTGTCATTTCTTGGGCAACCTGTGCAGTCCTTTCCAAAATCCATTTGTCATGCAAAAGTAAATCAAGCTCATTAAAGTTTTCATTTTCTATTGCACCTTCAAGATTCATAAGAGCAAATCTGCTTGCATTCCAAAGCTTGTTCATAAACAAACGATAGGTGGAAATTCTCTCTTTAGAAAGGAATATATCTCTGCCTTGGACAGTTAATGAAGCCATAGTCAAACGCAAAGCGTCAGCACCATATTCATCAACAATCAAAAGAGGATCTATTACATTTCCTTTGGATTTGCTCATTTTTTGTCCTTTTTCGTCTCGGACAAGTGCATGTATATAGACATCATGGAATGGAACTTCGCCATTCATATTTTCTAATCCAAACATAATCATACGAGCAACCCAGAAGAAAATTATATCAAAGCCAGTTACTAGGACACTAGTAGGATAGAACTTTTCCAAAGTTTTTGTATTGTCTGGCCAGCCCATTGTGGAAAATGGCCAAAGTCCAGATGAAAACCATGTATCAAGCACATCTTCGTCTTGTTTCAAGTTAGAACTTCCACACTTTGAACAGGTATGTGGTGCATCTTCAGCAACAATAACTTCTCCGCAATCTTGACAATACCAAGCAGGAATTCTATGCCCCCACCAAAGTTGGCGTGAAATGCACCAATCTCTAATGTTCTCCATCCACTGATAGTAAACATTAGTCCACTGCTCTGGAACAAATTTAATCTTACCGGCATTAACGCTCTTGACACCAGCATCCGCAAGAGGTCTGGTCTTTACAAACCACTGCTCAGAAAGATATGGCTCAATTATTGTATGACAACGATAACATTCACCAACAGAATGCTTTAAATCTGAAACAGACAAAAGGACACCAAGCTCTTTTAAATCCTCACAGATTGCTTCTCTTGCCTCAAATCTATCCATGCCAGCATACTTACCAGCATTCTCATTCATTTTACCAGTGCTGTCAATTACAGAAATTTGCTCCAAATTATGGCGTTGACCAACAAGGAAGTCATTTGGATCGTGTGCTGGAGTTATCTTTACACAACCAGTTCCAAACTCTGGATCAACCATAATATCCTCGATAACAGGAATTACTCTATTTACAATTGGAACAATTACTTTCTTTCCAACTAAATGGCGATTTTTTTCATCCCTTGGGTGTATTGCTATTGCTGTATCACCCAAAAGAGTCTCTGGACGAGTTGTCATTACGATAACTCCTCCATCACTGCCATCAGCAAATTTATAGATACACTCGTAAAATTTGCCGTCGTGCTCATGGTGTTCAACCTCAAGATCAGAAAGTGCAGTCTGACACCTTGGACACCAGTTAATTAAATATTTTCCACGATAAATCAAACCTTTGTTGTAAAGGTTTACAAAATTCTTGCGGACAGCACGTGACAAGCCTTCGTCCATTGTAAAACGTTCACGTTCCCAATCACAAGAGGCACCAAGTTTCTTTAACTGTCCAATGATAGTATTACCATACTTTTGTTTCCATTCCCAAACACGTTTGACAAATTCTTCCCTGCCTAAATCCTGCCTTTTTATTCCATCTTTTGCCAAATCTCTTTCAACAACATTCTGCGTTGCAATACCAGCATGGTCTGTCCCAGGCAACCATAAAACTTCATAGCCTTGCATCCTCTTTGTGCGGCAAAGAATATCTTGCAGAGTGTTGTCAAGAGCATGACCTACATGCAACGAGCCAGTGACATTTGGCGGTGGAATAACAATAGAAAAGGCAGGTTTTACAGATGTCTCATCTGCATGAAAAAGCCCAGCCTTTACCCACTCATCATACCACTTATCTTCTATAGGTTTAGGATCATAAGATTTATTCAGCTCTTGCATTTTTAACTTCCTCCCTGAATTTGCTTTAGACCTTTATATATTTTTCATTTTTTCTATCACTTGAACCAATGCGCCACGCAACTCATCAATATTTGGAGTCTTATCTCCAAAAGTCATAAAAGGTGGCACAATTGAAAACAAACATTCGCTAGCCAATTTGTTATAGTAAGCTTTTCTCTTAGTCTTTGGTATCTTATCTGCCTTGGTAAAAACAACCAATGATGGAACATCTAGAGATTTTAAATATTCACGCATTAAATGATCATTTTCTAGTTGACCATGACGAAAATCTACCAATTGCACTACAAAAGAAATTGGACGATTAGATGTAAAGTAAGAATCTATCAGTGCACGCCATTCTTTACGTTCAGACTGTCCACGAGAAGCAAAACCATAGCCAGGCAAATCAACCAAATTAAAAGTTAAATTCTCAGTTTCTACTTCATAGAAATTTATACTTCTTGTTTTTCCTGGTTGAGAACTAACCTTTGCAAGTTTTTTGCCTAATAAAATATTTATCAAGGTCGACTTACCAACATTTGATCTGCCAACAAAAGCAACCTCTATATTATTGACACTTGGCAACTGCTTTTTATTAAAAGCAGTGCAAGATAATTTAGCGTTAAAAATCATTTTTGAAACACTAACTTGAAGACCTGCTCAATTTTTGAAACATAATGTAACTTAAGTCCTTTAGTAACCCACGGCTTTAAATCTGCAACATCAGGTTTATTAAGCAAAGGAACAATAAGCTCGCTAATTCCAAGTCTTCTAGCTGCTAATATTTTTTCTTTTATTCCACCAATTGGCAAAACTTCACCAGTTAAGGACATTTCGCCAGTCATTGCAAATTTATTATTTATTCTTTTTTCCGCTAATGCGGAAAAAAGAGCAACTGTTATGGTAATACCTGCAGAAGGTCCATCTTTTGGGATAGCACCAGCAGGGACATGTATATGAACATCAGTTTTGTTCCATTGAAGTTTGTCTAGTCCATAGTGTTTTGCCCTAGATTTAATATGAGATAATGCATTTTCAGCAGATTCCTTAAAAATATCACCAAGATTGCCTGTAAGTTCCAGTTTTCCAGAACCTGACATCTTGACTGCTTGTATTAAAAGCACGTCACCACCAGTAGATGTCCAAGCTAATCCTATTCCAGTTCCAACATTAGGCTCTGCTGGTAATAATGTATCGTATGATTTTGGGCTACCAAGATATTTTAAGATTAATTTGTCTGTAAGGGCAAACTCATTAACGTTTTTATCTTTGGAATTTTCAAGCTGAACAGCTACTTTTCTGGCAATTTTGCATAACACTCGGTCAAGCTGTCGGACTCCCGCTTCATGAGTATAACCGGTAATGATTTTTTTGATTAAATCTTCCTCTATAATCAACTCTTGTTCAGAAAGTCCGTGTTCACTTCTTACCTTTGGTAATAAATGCCTCTTTGCTATCTCTAATTTTTCTTCCATTACATAGCCAGACAAAGAAATAATTTCCATTCTATCTAGCAATGGATAAGGTATTTCATCGTAATTGTTGGCAGTAGTTATGAAAACGACTTTGCTCAAATCAAATGGGACTTCAAGAAAATTATCTGTAAAATGATAATTTTGTTCACTGTCCAACACTTCAAGTAATGCACTTGCAGGATCTCCCTTGTAATCACTGGAAATTTTATCAATCTCATCCAATAAAATCAATGGATTATTAACACCACACTGCTTTATGTTATAGATTATTCTTCCAGGTTGCGCACCTAAATAGGTCCGTCTGTGTCCGCGAATTTCAGCCTCATCGTGCATTCCGCCAAGTGCAATCTGCACAAACTCTCGTCTCATTGCTTTAGCGATGGACTTTGCTATGGAGGTTTTTCCCACACCAGGAGCCCCCACAAAACACAATATCTGATTTCTTATGTTTTGCCCAGCTCTTTTGCGTGCCACAAGGTATTCAAGTATTCGCTCCTTCGCTTCATCCAGTCCCCAATGGTCTTTATTCAGTATTTGTTTTGCATGTCTTATATTCAAATTGTCTTCCGAAGAAACATTCCAAGGTAAATCAGACAATGTCTCAACATACACACGGGAAACACCAGCTTCAGGTGAACCTGGTTGTAGTTTTCGCAAACGGTCAACTTCCTTTTTTACTTTTGCAAATACTTCACTTGGCATCGAGGCAACTTGCGCTTTTTGTAGCAATTCATTTGCCTCATTTTCCAGAGAAATATCCTCGCCAAGTTCCTCATTAATTATCTTTAATTTTTCTCGCAGATAATATTTTTTTTGGTCTATATCAAGATTTTTCTTAACTTCTTCTTCAAGGTTATGCTGCATTTCCAGCAAGGAATTTTCACGCAAAAGCTCAACTAACAACTTTCTTAATTGAAATAACAGCGAAGGAACAGCCAAAATTTCTTGCTTAACATTATATTTCAGCGTAGTATTTGCAAGTGCAACATAAATAAGTTCTTCTGGATTTCTTATATCCTGAATATTAGGATTTATCTTACCAGGAAATTTAAAATCTAGTGCGTCGTTTCTAAAACACTGTTCAATAATTGAACGCGCTAACGTTCCAGCTTCAGGAGAATTTACCTTTTTAGGCTTTGTTATTTTAGTTACAGTAGCTACAGAAAAATCACCAACATTCTCTAGAGATTCAATCTTAGCACGACTCAATCCCATAAGGACAATCCTTAATGAACCATCTGGAAGACGTATTGACTGATTCATTTCAACACTGCAAATAGTCCCAGTAGGATACAGATTATTCATATCCGGTTGAGAATTAACATCAGTCTGATTGATTTCACCAGCCACAAACACAGGTAATCCCTTTGATGCAGCATACTCAAGAGCACTCACTGATGCTCTTACGGTAACTATCAAGGGATTTAATATGTATGGTAATACAGATACACCATATACTGTAACTAATGGTAATTCTTCCAAAATTGAACTCATATTAAGCTAATCTTTCTTCCACTAACTCTTTTGTTATTATAAGATTTTTTGTATCTGATTGGGATGGTAAGGTATATTGAAAATCAAGCAAAACCTTTTCCATAATAGATTTTACTCCTCTTGCACCAACACCAAGTTCAAATGCCTTTTTAGCTATCAGCCTAAGTGCTTCTTTCTCAAACTCAAGAGCCACACCATCATAAGAAAATAGCTCTTTATATTGTTTTGTTGTAGCATTTTTAGGTTCAGTCATAATTTTCACTATGGCATCTTCATCAAGAGAGTGCAAAGTTACAACAACGGGCAAACGACCTATAAGCTCAGGTATAAGGCCAAATTTGCGTAAATCATCTGGGACAACCTGTGAAATAAGCTTATCGCTTGCCTTTGAGTTTTTGTCTATAACATTACCACGAAAACCTAATTGCCCATTTGAAGTGCGTTTTGAAATAAACTTTTCTATTCCGACAAATGCGCCACCACAAATAAACAAAATGTTCTTTGTGTCAATATAGATACATTGTTGATTGGGGTGTTTTCTACCTCCATTTGGAGGAACAGAAGCAATTGTGCTTTCTATTATCTTTAGCAATGCTTGTTGCACACCCTCACCAGAAACATCACGAGTAATTGAGGTATTTTCAGATTTACGAGCAATTTTATCTATCTCATCAATATAGATTATGCCTCTCTCAGCTTTTTTTACGTCATAATCAGCCGCAGCCAAAAGACGAACTAAGATGTTTTCCACGTCATCCCCGACATAGCCAGCTTCTGTTACGGTTGTTGCATCTGCAATAGCAAAAGGAACATTCAAAATTTTTGCCAATGTTTGAGCTAAATATGTTTTGCCACTGCCAGTGGGACCAATCAACAAGACATTATTTTTTGGTAATTCTGTTGCATCTTTGGAATTTTTGTTAGCTTCAAGTGCATTAATTCTTTTGTAATGATTATAAACCGCAACAGAGAGAATTTTTTTTGCTTCATCTTGACCAATAACATACTGGTCTAGATATTGTTTTATTTCCATCGGTTTTGGAAAATTTGACTTTTTGTTAGAACGACGTGACTGCACTACCTCAGATTCATCGTCAAACAATTTCCCCTGCAAATTATCCAACCCAAAAACATCTTCATCTTCCACAATATCAAACATCTCGTTGATGTATGCATTGTATAAGTGAACACAATCAAAACAAATTCTTACATTTTTGTCCTGTCTAGAGGATATCGCTGGCATATCTTCGGATAAAGTGCAACCACAAAAGGAACATTTGTTTTTTGTGTTGCTTGTTCTTCTACCATTTTGAACCATTATTGTTTACCTTTTTGTAATAATCTCGTCTGCAATCCCATATTCTATTGCTTCACTTGCTGTCATGTAAAAATCACGCTCTGTATCCAGTTGGATTTTTTCAAAAGACTGCCCTGTGTGAAGGGCTAATATTTCATTAAGTTTCTTTCTCGTTTTCTTAATTTCTTCTGCCTGAATTAAAATTTCAGTTTCCTGTCCTTGAGCACCACCCATTGGCTGATGTATCATCACTTTTGAGTTTGGTAAAACATAGCGACTGCCTTTTGCACCAGCAGAAAATAGAACAGCAGCCATACTCGCAGCCATTCCAAGGCAAAGAGTAGATACAGTTGGTTTTACAAACTGCATTGTGTCATATATAGCAAGTCCTGCGGAAACGGAACCACCAGGGCTGTTTATATAAAGAGAGATTGGCTTATCCGGATCCTCAAGTTCCAAAAAAAGCAACTGTGCAATCACAACATTTGCAACTGCATCATTAATTTCCGAACCCAAAAAAATAATTCTATCCTTAAGCAAACGGCTATATATATCGTAAGACCTTTCGCCACCATGTTCTGATTGTTCAACTACAACTGGTATGTAATAAGACATATTGTTTTACAACCTCATAATATTATTTTAGTCCAAATCTAGAGATAATTGCTCTTTTTGTGTTTTTGTTTTATTAGTTTTTCTTGTCCTTTTGGCTAGCTCTTTTACGATTTCATCTTGTGTAGAAGCAGTTTTTGCCTTTGAAGTTACTTTTGACTTAGCAGCTGTTGTCTTTTTCTCTTTTGTGCCTGTGTTTGTAGTTTTTGCAACCTTTGAAGATTTTTTAGCTGTCTTTGACTTGGCACTTTCCTGCATTTTTTCCAAGGTTTCAGCAAAATCTTCTCTTGTTACACTGTTCACAGTAACATTCACCTTTGAAACGAGGACATCAAGAGCTTTTTTCATTAAGACACTTTCCTTGAAAGATGCAAAAGCCTGCTCATTTTTCATTAAGTTGTCGGAAATTTGCTTAGGTGAAATTCCCATTTTCATCGCCATATTTAGAAGCTCTTTATTATAATCAGCTTCTTCCAATGCAACATCAAAGTCTCTCACAACACGGTTTAAAATCAAAGTGTTTTTAACGGTTTGCTTGGCAATTTCGTCTAGCTTCTTTTCGTTTTCTTCTTGTGAGATGTTATTTTTCTTTAAGAAATCTTCAAGAGACATTTGTTCCTTCTCACATTCAGTTTCTTGTCTCTTTTTGATATTTTCTTTCTCACGAGAAACCATCACTTCAGGTAACTCAATTTCAAGCACATTGGATATTTTTTCCATAACATCTGCTTTGAGCGTTTCTTGTGCTCTTGACTCTTCCATGGACTCTAATTGAGTTCTAATATCTGCTTTTAAAGCTTCAAGAGATTCAATCTTTCCTTGGCTCAATTCTTTTACAAAATCATCAGTTAGCTCTGGCAATTCTTCTTTCAAAATACCCAAAATTTCAATGTTATAAATACTCTTTGAAATTTTGCGTTCTTTTGTTTTTGCAGAGCTATCAGCTGAATAAACAATTTCTATTTTTACCTTTTCACCTGGCTTTTTTCCGACCAAATCTTTCAAAAATTCTGGTCTTGTATAGCCTTTTTCCAGTTTAATATCAGATTTAAATTCTTCATCAGATTTGTGCGTAGTTGCGTCATCATAATAAATCTCAGTCGTGTATTTCACAGACGCCACATCACCTTCCACAAGTGCTCTGTCTTCGTATGTAGGAGCAGTTTTTGGGTATGATTTCTGTATTTCCCTTAATTCATCATCTACCATTAAATCTGTAATTTTTACAACAGTTTTAGTCGCCTTTATATCTTCCAAACTTGGCAATTCAAAGTCTGGTTCAACATTAAAAGTAACATTTACTACAAAGTCTGCTCCTAATTCCAGCTTCTCTACTTTTATGTCAGGATCAGTAATTAAGGTTAAATCATATTCTTCAACAATATCCTGCAAAGATTGTGTCAATAAATCCTCAGCCACCTCAGGAAGAATAGACTGCTTGGGATAAAGCTTTTCCAAAATTGCACGTGGAACTTTACCTTTTCTAAACCCCTTTATATTTGCTTTTTGAGAAATATTCTTATATGTTTTCTCAAGTTGTTCAGACATTTCCTCTTGTGGAAATGTAACCTTAATTTCCACAACAGTTTTTTCTTGCTTAATAATCTCACTTTTCATTTTAACTTTCTCCTTTGTCTAGTAAGATTTAATTGTAATTCTCCGTTGCAGCAAAAAACTCTAGTTAGCTTTTCACAACAACGACGCGTATTTTACCACAAAAAACAAAAAAATGATATGTTTTTTCACATTTAGACAACACAAAAACATTTTTGCAATTAACTTTTTGTAATGCAATAGCATATAATATAAATAATATTTAGTTATATATTTTTATCATTATTAAGACTTGCATTTATGATTTCAATTTTGTTTTCAAATCCAAAAACAGAAGAGTCAATCAAATTTATTTCATTGTCAATTTCTTGTAAATTGGCAACGGAATAATTTTGTGGCAAATGCCCCACATACCGCTTAACCTTCAGCAAAGCTTGTAGCTTATTTCTCTCCGTTTTTTCAAAAATAGACAATAATTGCCATGAAGATGGCGAAATATATTCATAAAATAATTCTGCAATTTGCACATTCTCTTTTATTTCTACCTCATCACTCCAAATTTCTCCTAAAATTTTTCTCACACTTTTACGTTTTTTTGAATCTTTTATAAATAATAATTCCAAGTCAAGCTCATGAAGTGTCTGTGTAACAAGTTTTAACGCTTTTTTGAATGAAATTTCAGGCAAGGAGCAAATTGAAATAGTCTTTGCTTCCATTTCCATAGTCACCTTGCCAGCCAATAGTTTATTTATTGAGGGGCAAATTGTAATTTTTGCCATTTCTTGTGGCTTATTCAGTATGTTTAAATATAAAAGTCCAGTATCATAATCACGATTTTCACATTTACTGCCTGGCAGGTATGTGACATAACCGATATTAAAGTAACCTTTTCTGCCTGCTCTTCCTGCCATTTGAAGAAATTCATTCTTTGAAAGCGGACCATCTATCAATTTAGCCATCTGTGCAAAGACAACAGTTTCTACTGGAAAATTCACCCCAAGAGAAAGCGCATCTGTGCCAGCAACAACATCAATAATCCTTTCTCTAAAGGCAGTTTCTGTAAATAGTTTTTCCTTCGGTAACATGGAACCGTAATACATACCTACTCCACGAAAATAGGTTGATGGGATTTCCGTAACCTCTAAAATATTTGCTATTTCAAATAATCTGTCACCTTTTTGTTTTGGTATTCTTCTACGGCTTTTTGCAATTAAAGCTGCGATATACTCCACTCCTTTTTTAGAAAAGGCAAAGACAAGTGCATCGTGTATATATTGCGGTCTTATTCCCCTGTCTTTAAATACAAGGGCAGTTGCTCTTTCATTCGTGTCAAACAAAACAAAATCACGCCGTGCCAAGGTGGAAAGATAATCTTTTACTATTAGTGCTTGACCAAATGTAGCAGACATAACAAGTATTCTGCTTTCATTCGGTGTTTTACGAAAAGCATCTATATAAGCTCTAGTTCTGCTTGCATCATTAAAAATGTAGTGAAATTCATCAATGACTACCATCTGGTTAGGACAAATAGCATATTTTAGAGTATAAATTTCTTGTGTGCAGCACAAAATTTTTGCTCCTTCATTTTTCTTGAAGTCGCCAGTTTCTAGCCCGACATCAAAACCTAGCTTCTTAAGATCCATATATCTTTCACTGGAAAGTGCTTTTATTGGTGCAGTAAAAATTATGCGATTACTTGGAACAATCGGCTCTAAATTGATATCCAAAAGCCCTGCCCAAATATACGCCACAATTGTTTTTCCACTACCTGTTGGAGCAGAAACAATTCCATCTTGTATTTGTTTATTTATAACCCCAAGCTTTTCTAGTGCAGAAATTTGGGTTCATCACGGAAAAGTGTGGGATTAATAAAATAACCTATTGAAAAGAGAGCAC
>CALELF010000053.1 GCA_937902895.1 uncultured Synergistaceae bacterium
TTTACCGTGGAACTTTTTGTAACTGAATTTTGCAAGTTGAAATTACAATCTACCATCTAACATTTTTTGTTGATATCTCTTGACAAATTTGTTTTTTTTGTATAAAATATGCATTTGTGTTGTAATATGAGTAATCTTTAACTGCGAGGCGAGAAAGGTGGTGAACTCTCCAAAAGCTATTAACAGTCCGATTACAGTATAGTTGATTCTTTTTGGTAATTGGTTGGCATAAAAAAGGAAACTTTGGACACTTTTTATTTGCTCTCCTTTACATCAAATTGATTGTAACAGCACAAACAAAAAACAAATGGAGAGGTAAAATTATGAGAAAAAATCTAATTTCTTTAGTTTTAGTAGCATTAGTAGTATTAGCTGCACCAGCATTTGCTGATAGCAACCCATTTGCAGATGTCCCAGCAGGACATTGGTCATATGATGCCGTTGCACTTTTGGCAAGCAAAGGTGTAGTTAGTGGTTATCCAGATGGTCAATACAAGGGCGGTCAGCTTGCAACGAGATATGAAATGGCTTCTGTTGTTGCACGTGCCTTGACAAAGATTGACATGGACAAAGCTTCAAAAGAAGATGTTGAGCTCGTTAAGAAGCTCGTTGCTGAGTATAAGAATGAACTTGATGCACTTGGTGTTAAGGTTGCAGATCTTGACAAAAGAGTCGCAGGGCTTGAAAGGGGACTTGGTGGACTTCGCTTGAACGGATTTATTTGGTTTGATGCAAAGTGGGAAGGTAGTGATAACCAGGATTCAACAGCACCATCTTTCTATTTCCAGAGAGCACGTTTCTTTGTTAACTATCAGGTTGACAAAAATACTTCCTTCTTGGCTCGTGTGAATTTCAAGGAGATGGATGGCAAAAAACCACTTAAGATTGACCGTTTGTTCTTCACAACGAAGCTTCCTTGGGATATAAAGGCAACCATCGGTTACCAGACACAAGACTGGGATAAGGAATATCACCTCTATGATGTGCATATTGGTGGTTTTGGTGATAGAGACGCCCTTTGGTCAAAGCGTAAGTTTATGGGCTTTACATTCGTAAAGGACTGGGGCAAGTTTGATATTCAAGCTATGGTTGGTAGAAACCATTTTGGTCTTGACTCTTATGATGGCGACTATGGTCATCAAGCCTATATGAGCTATGGTGCAAAGCTTGGTTACAAGGGCGAGAAGCTCAAGCTTGGTCTTTTCTATACCGGTGAAAAGCTTGATGGTGATGAAACGAAGGACGTGTTGAGAAACACAGGCAATGGTTTCGCAATTAAAGCAGGAGATCTAGGTAACGTTCAAAACTATGGTGCATACTTGAGATATTCTGTTCCATGCGGAGAAATCTTTGGTACATTTAATCAACAGCTTGCCAACACCTACGAGACTCAAGGTGATAAAATTGATGGAAATGCAAAATCCTGGCTTGCAGGTATAGAAATTTGGAATAATTATCTTGCTGGCTTCAGCTTCCGTGCTGAGTATGGTAGAACTGATGCAGGTTTCATCTATAATGACGGAATTTTAGAGCAGTATAGCCCAATGGATGATCCACTCTATAATTTTGGTGCTTTTGGTCACACACGCTATGCTCATGAATCTTTCATGGCTACATTAGACTATCACTTCTCAAAGAAACTTGATATGTACCTTCGTTACTATGGTGTGTCCCCATTAAATTCCTATGGTCCAGATACGACCCATCAGTGGGATTTGGGTGCTAGGTATAAATACAGCAAGAATATCCACTTTATGGCACAGGTTGCCTTTACTGACTATGGTAATGGTACTCCAGATACAAGCAAATGCGCCAGAGGTATTAACTACAAAGACAAGGAAGTTATCTTCCGTTTCCGCACACAATTAACATTCTAATTTAGTTAATTGTTTAAAAGAAGCACAACGTATGTTGTGCTTCTTTTTTTGTGCAAAAATTTCTTTTTTATTGTAAAATAAGTTCGTTTGTTTAGATTAGTCTAAGGAGTACTTTTTTTGTGAAAAAGCCTTGTCGCAAGTTCTTTGCTTTAAATATACTTATTATTATGCTTTTGTTGGGTAGCACATCGTTTGCTTCAAACAGAGATTTGCACCTAACGGGTGAGTTTTGGCTTGATGCATCGTGGATTGGTTCTGATTTTAGAAAGTCAACTGCTCCGTCTTTTGCATTTGGCAGAGCAAGATTTTTTTTGGACAAGGAGATAAAAGATAACACTTTTTTTCATATGCAGGTTGATTGCAATTCGCTAGAAGGCAAGGGCTCAGAGTTTTTCCGAGTGCAAAGACTTTGGTTTTCCACACAATTACCTGGACAAATTGAAACAACCTTGGGTTACCAAGCGAATGAATGGGATACAGAATATGGTTTGAAAAATGGTAAATTTTTTGCAGACCTAGGTGACAGAGAAAATTTTTGGTCTGGCTTGAAATATATGGGAGCGTATTTTAAGAAAGATTTCGGCAAATGGGTGATAGATACCTATGTAGGGCGAAACACTCAGGGATTGGACGAGGTTACCACTGGTGACTGGACAGATCAATACTACATGACCTATGGGTTAAAAATTGGTTATAAAACTGAGAAATTGCGCGTAGGTCTTTTTGGCAGATATTCAAGGCTAGACGGTCAGGAACATTGGGACGAAACAAATCCGCAGTATCAGAGGCGAGCTCCAGGTATATGGGACCTTAGCAGTGTTAAAAATTATGGCATCTACATTTGGTATGAAATTCTTCCTGAATGGACAATCAAGGGAACATATAACGAGCAAAAATCTTCCACCGTTTGGCAGCCATATGATAGTGCAACGGGAAGCTATAAAGACCCTATCAATTTCAATAGTGCTAATCAGTGGCGTGTTATTACGGAAATTGGGCAGAGTGTTATAAAAATTGGCTCCCTTTGGCTTGAATATGGCAAAATGGGGCAAGGCTTTTTTTATAATCCTTCTGCGATGCAGGGAGCTATGTATAGCATATTTGGAGGTGGTGTGTCTTACATGGATGCACGTATAATCAAGGTTGCTTTTCACAGACAGATTAACCCAAAACTTTTTTGCTATGCAAGATTCACTTCCATTCGTGATGAAGCAAAAACGACCATGAGCCATGAGCAGGACATATGGACAGTTGGTGTATCATATCAATATAAGCCTAACATTGCTTTTGAGCTACAGTATGACAGAAACAATTACAGATCTACAGCTATAGATCTGCAAGATGGCTCGGAAGATTGTGTGCGCTTTAGAACAAATTTTACCTTCTAGGGGGATAAAGAATGCAAACCCCAAACAAATTTTCAATAATTAACTATTATCAAATTAAAGACCTCTTGCCCTACCTTGCAAAATTTTTCAAGGATAACGGAGAACAAGGGGTCTTTGTTGTGCCTCAATCACTGGACAAGGCAACATTGCAAAAAATGATTCAGCCATCGTCATTTTTGACACATGCGCCAAAAATTTTAACACTTGGCGAGCTGTATCAAGAGATGGCTGAGGTGTGTGGGACAGAACCACTTTTTATTATTGACCCACCAGATCACACACTAATATTAAAATTCATAGTTAAGAATTTCATTGCAAAATGTGAAGCGGAGCATATTGAGCTTCCAGTTGGTGTGATGCAAGCAGGTTTCCCAAAAGCATTAGGTGACGAGCTACATGAACTTATCACTGAAGATGTCACACCAGAAGAATTTGAAACTCGCCTCAACCTTGCAGACGAAAACAATCTTACACCAGAAAAAATTCTGTGCACACTATATAACGATTATAAAAAATATCTTGCTTCTCACAAAATTACTGACGTTTTCTCTGTGCCATATCACACAAGACAACTCATAGCAAAAAATAAAAACGCTACTGATTATCTAGCGAAGCTAAACTTCTTTTTTGTTGGCTTTTTATCCTTCACTGGCTCGCAGCTCGCCCTGGTGCGTGAAGTTTCTCGCTACACTGCTGATCGTGTCGTGGTTGGTGCGCCAAAGGCTACAGTGGCAGATTTTAAGGGTGTAGCAGAGCAAATAGGTATGTTTGAGGTAACATCTGCAGACTACTCACGCCAAAGACGCGATAGAAAAAATTTAGTCTTTCATGCTTCAAATTGTGAGCTAGAGGCAGCTACCTTGGCTCGTCAAATTGCTCTTTGGCAAAATAACACAGGAATTTTGTTTGATAATTTTGGCTCGTTCGGAAGCCTTAGCGACATTGGGCTTGTTTGCTCAAAGGAGAATGTCGAGCTCTTTCGCTCAGCCTTTAACCGCTATAAAATTCCGTGGAACGAGGAAGAAATTTCAACTGTTGCGGATAATATCGTTGGCAGACTTCCTCGTCTTGTCTGGCAAACCTATGAAAGCAACTGGCAAGAATCAAACGCTAGAGCATTTCTTTCGTCTTTCATCTTTGCGGACAAAGAAACAGGAAAACTTTTTGATATTCCAAAGAATATTCACCCTCTTGACCGTATTTCTTGGGAAGAATTTTTAACAGACGATGCAAAATTTGTAGTGCAAAGCGCAGAAATCTTTTATAAGGTGCTAAAAAACGGAACAACGCCGTCAAATTTACTTTCTGCTTATTATGAATTTTTGGAAGCAATAAAGCTTGGTGATAAAGTCATTGCCCTAACAGAAACTATGCCAAATCTTGACAACATTGCAAAGGCCATAAATAATTCAATCTTTGAAGTTGGTAAAAAATCAAAATATATGGCAGATCTTGCGGAAGTTGTCGGAGAAGCAACAGACGAATTTTTGGTTGGAAGTGACGCCTTGGATTTCTTTACTTCTTGGGCAAGCGTTTCCACCCTACCAGTTACAATGTCTCTTGCTTCCTGTGTAACAATTTGGACAAAGGTGCCACCTGTTTTCACCAGCAGGAAATATTTTGTCATTGCAAATTGTGATGCAAATCACTATCCAAAGACAATGAGGGAGTCTGAGCTTTTGTCACCTGAGGCAAGAGAACTCTTTAACAAAAACATTGATGAAGCAAACACCTTGCACATTTCCCACATTCCTGACATGGTAGAAAAGAGGCTTCAAGAGGAAGCAATCTTCCGTCGTTTGATAGAAACAGCAGAGGCAGGGTTGATCTTTTCTCGCACTGTGGCAGACAAGGAAAGCAGACCAGTTTTTGCCTCACCATTTTTGAATAAATTTTTGAATTTATCACCTGATGAAGCGGAAAAAATTGTACACAGAATAACTCTTGATGACCTCTTGCCACACCTTAAAGATGATAGATTAAATGGTGCGGAGGCTTCTCGACTTTCCTTGCAAGAAACTGAAGAAATGCCATGCTTTGCTTCAACGCCAGAAAATGTTCCCTATATAAAGCCGTCTCACATTGAGCCTGCCCGTTGCCCTCTAAAATATTACCTTGAAAACTTACTCTATCTTGATGACGAGAGACTAAAATTGCTTGATAATCGTGCCTTGGGGAACCTTATGCATGCACTTTTTGAGGACGGATTTGATGTTCTTGAAAAAGGTGCATCTAAATCACTCCTTGAGTTTATAGAGAAAAATTTAGAAAGTTATGCGCAAAAAATTCAGTATGGCAAGCCAATTTATCCGACATTTTTCACAGATCCTCGTCTTGCAATAGAAGCAGACAATTTCAAAAAGAATTTGTTTGAGATGGCTCGCTACCTAGATGCTCTTGAAAGAGGAGCCCTTGGCAAGGCGCGAAAAAAGATGTTGCGTGAAGAGACTCTTGACTTTGAGGAAAGGTTGCCTATTTCAGACACAGAAAAAAGCCATATTTGCCATATAAAGGGCAAGGCTGACAGAATTGATGTCTTTGGTGACAAAGCTGTTATTATAGATTACAAATCGAGTGAAGCGGAACACCATAAGGCTGATTTACAGTTGCCACTCTATGCAGTTATTTGGTCATTGCTTCACCCGGAATCTGATGTTACTGCTATCGCATGGTTGGGGCTAAAAAAAGCGCAAGAAAAGCCTATGTCCGCTTACTATGAGGACAAAAAACAGTTTGAGGGCTATTACAAAGGCGAAAAACATGTCGCTGGCTCAAGGACAACGCTTGCTGATAGAAAAAAAGAGGCAATAGAGGTTACAGCTAATCTAGTTGAACACCTTGTAAAAGGCAACAAGTGGAAGCCTGTTTACAAGATAAATGGCAAGGATAATCCTGCCTGTCAATATTGCAAATACAAGCCAATTTGCAGAAAGCAGGCAGTAGAAAATGAATAGCAAAAATATTGAAACGAGAACAGAAATGAACGAAATGGATAAGCTGAATAAAAAGAAACTTTCGTTTGTGGAATATTACAGTGGCGCGAACAGGGCGCAGAAAGAAGCGATAGAAAGCGACTCTGCCCTTACTGTTGTCGCTGCAAGTGCTGGGACAGGAAAGACCTTTACTCTTGCGCAAAAGGTAGCTTACATTCTGTGTGATGAAGAAAAAAATGTAGCAAGCGATGAAATTCTTGTTCTTACCTTTACCATAAAGGCTGCACAGGAAATGCAGGAGCGCATAAAAGCAACCCTTGCAAAATGGTATGGAGCGAAGTTTGCCGAGCTTGCAGGACAATATGGCGAGGCTGTTGCAAAATCTAGGCTTGCATATTTGAAAGACAAGCTAGATACACTGGATGATGCTTACATTTCAAATCTTCATTCTTTTTCAAAGCGTGTGATTAGCGAAGGTGGACTTGAGCTTGACCTTGATCCAAGTGCTACGATAGTTGCAGAGCCACAGGCTGCTCGTTGGTTTAGCAATCTTGAAGAGGAGCTTAGTAAGGGGAGCATTGATAAATTCATTTCGGTTTTAACGGAAGAGTCTGCAAGTGACGAAATTTCGCGAAGTGAAGCGGAAGGATTTTTTAGTGGTAAAGGTGAGAATATAAAAGAAGCATTGCAGTTTTATGGTATTGCTTCCATAGCTAATGCAGTTCGTCTCATAGGAGGCGAGCTGCCGAGCCACGGCTTCACAGCAGGAGATCTTTGGCACTGGCAAGATAAAAAAACAGGCTACAGCTCCTGTCAACGCGTAAGAAAGCAAAAGTTGCTGGAAGTGCTTTACGAGTGGCAAAATGCGACAAGTGATTACCTTTCAGCCAATATTGACTTTGAAACGATAGATGAAAAACACTTTGACCAAAATTGTCTTTTTGACTTTGCTCGTGCTGTTATGAAGATTGAAAATCTGGAAAGTGAAGAGGAATTAGATGCCTTTGCGGCACAAATTGAGCGCTTAATCAATTCTCGTAAGGATGCTCCGTCAATAAGAAAAGGCACACCAGCAGCGAATTTTCAGCAATATTTGCCACAGGGAACCTTTGCAGAATGGAAAAGAAATTACGAAAATAAAATTAAACCTTTCTGTGAGTTGGCAAACCTTGATGTGGAACTTGAACAAAAGACTTTTTTGGAGCGTATTTGTGCTGTTCTTTGGCAGGCATACAACAGCTACAAAAAGGAAAATAACCTTGTGGAGCTGTCGGAACTTGTGCAAAATGCGAAAAAACTTTTTGAAAGTGACGCACAATACGCAAAAAAGTTCAAATATATTTTTGTGGATGAATTTCAAGATACAGACCCATTGCAGGATAGCTTAATCAATGCTCTTTGGCATAGACCGAGTAGCGAAAATGATATTGAAAACCACCTCTTCATTGTTGGTGACTTTAAGCAATCTATATATAGCTTCCGCGGTGCAGAGCCGTCACTTCTCATAAAATACAAAGATTATGCCGTTAAGGCAGATAATAAAAATCTCGCTCGCTTTATTGCATTGGCAGAGAACTATCGCACGGACTGTGATCTAATTCATAACATAAATGATTTCTTTTCTCACCTTTGGAGCGGTGCACGGGGCAAAGACTTCGTCTATGGCACAGACGATCACCTCGTTTGCCCCGTTACAAGGCAAACAAACGCCTCACTTGACACCGCACCTTGTCGTGTCCTTTGGTGTTATGACAAAGAAAAATCAAAAACTATTGCACAGCTTCGTAGCATGAGGGCAGATGCCGTTGCAGAGGACATAATCAAAAAGGCAAGGACAAGACAGGAAAACTGGAGTGATTTTTGTGTGTTGGTTCGTGGCAGGGCAGAATTTGCACACCTAGAAAACGCTTTTAGCAAGCGTAATATTCCTTTTGTTCTTTGTGAAGCAAAAAATTTCTTTGGCAAAATAGAAACAGAGGACGTTATAAAGTATCTTTCGTTATTAGATGACAACGATAATATGACAGCTCTTGCAGGGTGGCTTATGTCGCCTATTTCTGCTGTTGGGCAGATAAGAGCACGGGAAATTTTACAAGCCACAGAAGCACGTATAAAAGAATATGAAAAGATAGGAAAAAAATTAAACAATAAATCACTTGTCTTGAAGGAAGTGTTTCAAGAGTTTTTACCAGACGTTGCAGAGGTTTTGCAAACTGCATCGCACAATGCGAAAATAATGGGCGCAAGCGTCGCAATAGAAAATTTACTGGAAAATCAAGAGAATTTATTGCGCTTTGTGAGTGAATGTTCACGAAAAAGATTATTGCTTAACTTGATACATATAAAAGAAATTTGTAAAGAATTTGAAGAGTGTTTCTCTCCAAGTTTGGCAGAAACGGTTGCATACTTGCAAGATTCCCTTAACAAAAATATTTCTCGTGAAGAGCCAGACCTTGCGGAACTAGGTAGCAATGCGGTAACAGTTATGACAATTCACGCTTCAAAGGGGCTAGAATTTAATAATGTGTATCTGTTGTTAGGTGAAGAAGAAAGGCCTCACGCAGACACAGAGCGTATTGCCGTGTCAAATAAATTAGGCTGCCTTTCTTCAAACTATTTGCTCCAAGGTGTGGAGCAAAAGACAATATTACGCAGGGTGTCAAACGTGCTAAAAACACAGGATGAGAAGTCAGAAACAGAAAGGCTAGTCTATGTTGGCTTCACCCGTGCAAAGAAGACCCTTACAATTGCTGTAACAGACAAAAACAACAACCCAACGCTTGAAAAAGAGGAATTAGAAGAAAAGAAAAAGCACGATTTGCATAGTGGCACATATTCTCTTGTGAATGAGATTGCTTTGTTTCATACCTATTCATCTGTTGAGCGTGTAAATGTCACAAGTGAAGATGTCGCCTGCACAGTGTTAGAAGAAGCGAAACAGGAAGATGTAATAGGTCAAGACCTTGATCTTGTTACCAAGATGCCAAAGAGGTTGGAAAAATTAACTGCAAGTGCTTATTCTCTTTTTTCTTGGTGTCCTGTTGCCTATCGTTCATCTTTCAGGCAAGGTAAAACGTTGGTGTGGCACGGGGAAAATGGAGAAGGTAGCGATTTTGGCACAGCATGCCACGCGGTTTTGCGTAGATGGAATTTTGTGCTTGCCAACTTACATTTTCTAACAAGCAAATTTAAACAAAGAAACAAAATATATGATCTATTATCTTCTTTTGCAAAGACAAAGACATTTAAGGAGATAGCAGAGTTAGTTGCTTGTGGCAAGGTTATCCGTGAAGCGCCTTTTGATGTGGAGCTTACATATAACAATGAAAAGCTTCATATAGTGGGAGTGATAGACCTGCTCTGGCAAGATGAAGCGGGGCTTCACATTCGTGACTGGAAAACGACGGAAGAAGAAAACGCACCAGACGGTTTTTACCAAAAACAACTGGATTTCTATGCTCTTGCACTACATGAGTATATGAAAGATATCGGTAAAACAGTTGCAATAGACGCAGGACTCATTTACCTTTCCTCTGGGAGTGAAACAGAGGTAACATCTTACCAGCAAAGCGATTTTGATGCCATAAGACAGAATGTGATAAATTGTTCTGTCGCTTGTGCAGGAAGTGTTTTTGCTTCCCAAGAAAACAAATGTAATTCATGCCCAATGGCGAATTCATGTTTGCAGAGGAAATTTTGAGATATTTTTAGCCATAAGCGCCGTGTGGTCTGCACCCCGTCAAACGGACAGTGAAATAAAAAAAATAAGATTTTAAATT
>CALELF010000054.1 GCA_937902895.1 uncultured Synergistaceae bacterium
TGGTTAGATAAAATTTGTTCGATTAAAATCTGTCAACTAATATTGACAACTTCATTTTTACTTTTTCTGCTCCTAGTGCAATCAGTTTTTTTTGAGCCATGTCATTTAAAGCAATATCCATTTTTTTTGAAGCTAAAAACTCTAAAATTGTGTTATAGCCAGAGCATTCCATTTTTTCACCTAGTGCTACTCCAGCTCTAAAGGCTACAAAATTTTTTGCATCTGCTTCCTTGAGTTTAAGATTTTTGTGGTAAAAATCTGCTTCATCCTCGTGGTTGTCTTTTGTCCATAGCTTATACATAGCATATGTTAGCGCAGTTTTATCTCTTTGGTAATTCATTTTTTTTTAATCCTTTCTAGTTTTTTAATGATTTGATTTGTTTTCACCCCTCATTTCAAAAGAGGGGTGATTTTGTTTTCTAAAACGTCCGTGAAGGGGGCTATTTTATTTTATAGGGTGTAGCTATCCTACAAAATAAAACTTTGTTGTTCTAGCCCCCCTCTAGGGTTGTTTGGGTGGGGTGTCGTTCTCGGGGCTACTCGTCGTCATACTCTTTTAGGTTAAAAGTCTTTATTTCATTATGTGCTGTTAACTGTTCACCTATTTTGTAAAGTTTCTTGCGTAATAGTCGCTCGATGTATTCATAAGGCGAAATTTTCGCATTGTGTTTTAATTTTAAAATGTCTTGTGCCAAGGTTAGCAACGTATTGTATTTTTCCTCCTTGTTTGACGGCATCTCAATAATTTTGGTTTTGCTTGCTACTGGTTTACCTAGGTAAAAATCTAAAGCAGCCGCCATAACCTCGATTATGCTGTCAAAATGTTGCGGATCTGCTCGCATTATTTTTTCTGCACCCGCAAAAAGAAAGCTCCACGCCTCTTTATTCTGCGAAATCATTGTTATAATGTCGCCGTCCGCCGCCATCTCGCTTTGTGGTGCAGGCTTTACCTGCTCCTTTAATGTTGTGGTTTTTTGAATACTTCCGTCGGGTCTATACTTCAATGTCACCTCTGGTCTTTTGGTTGCATTTGCCATTTCATCATCTCCCTTTTTATATGAATTTGTCTGTGTTTATTTTTTCTAAGCACCGCATAGCTTTTTCAACGCTACAGCCTGGAGCTGATGTAATTTTGAAATCATCATAATACCTCGTGTTGTCGTCAACTCTTATGTCGTCAAAATTGCTTGTCTTCCTTCTTTTTGGCTCCGGATGTTTGGGCTGCAGGCCGTTAGAGGTTCTGATTGCATCCGCAAGCCACGGTTTACCAATTGCTTCAAAATGTTCTATTCGTTGTTTTTGGATATGTGTCAATCTTAAATTGTCTTTCTGTGTTTCTTCTTCGTCATAGATTATCTCAGCAATATTATCAATCATTTTTTGTAACTCCTTTTTTAGTGTGTGATTTTGTTTAAACCTTTCTTGACTTTATTCCAAAAAGTGTTTGTATTATTTACTTCGTTGTCAAGAAAGTATTCGTAATAGTTAAATTGTGCAAAATCCTTTGTAAAGTAATGTTTTTTCTTTAGTTCTTCCACTATTGCCACATTGAAAAGAGATGAAAGAATAAGGCTTTTTAGTTTCTCTTTGTTGGCTCCGGACAGCGTCATTTTACATCCTATGTAATCGCATATGCTGTAAAAATCAATTGCCTTGTCTACAAAATCAATTATTTTTCTTTGTTTTTTTAATGCTTTATCGATTATCTTTTTTGATTTTTCTGTCATTTTTAGTCCTCTTCATTTTCCTTGATTTCTTCTTCCTTGATTGCTTCAAGGTGCTTTAATAAAACTTCTTCGTCTTCGTCTGGTGTGAATTGGTGTCCGTCGCTTTGTATTCTTGCGGATATTAAACCGCCTACAATGGCTCGATAGCATTCTCGATACCTTTTCTGCTCTTCTTCTTGGTCTAAGTATGTTGCAAATGTAAAACATAAAGCCTTTTTTATTTCGTGTTTTGCTTCATCTCCCATTAGAAAGTCAATAAATGTTAAAAAATTATCTTTTGTCATTTTTGTGTTTTTCCTTTCTCGGTGTTGTTTTTTTTACTTTTTGGCGCGGAACTTAATTTGCTCAAAGCCGGTATTATGACGCGTGTTTTTCTATTCTTTTCTTCTTTATATTAGAACTTTTAAAAATCGACATTAAAAATATCAAATTACAGTTGCAAACACCACAAAAATTGAGGGGCAAAAATGCGATTTTTTGCAACTGGTCAAAAAAATGCGGTTTTTTCTGCCGTGTCAACGATATTTTATTATTTTTTGTCTTCATATCCCCAACAGGTAAACTTGTGGCAAAAAACAGGTAAACTTGTGGCAAAATTGGGGCAAAATTTTTATGTTTTTTGGGGTAAAAATTTCAATTTTTGAGAGTTTTCTCGTTTGACGACAACGTTATAAAAATCCGGATTTTGGTTATGCTCAAAAATCTTGATGGTATCTTGCTTAAAATCATTGATACACTGGATAGCTTCTCGTATTCTGTCCTTGGGGTAGATTTGCTTTTTATTAGTGTTTTTATTCTTAGCTCGTTTTGTCCAGTCTAGATACTCTTGTATACTGTCTAGTGATATTGAGTAGCTTGTGCCTTTACTCAAAGATGGATGTGTGAGCAAGTAATAAGCAACCAAAAAAGCATCCTTTGTCAATTGGAATATCCATCGCGGTGCGTTACCATACCCATTCATAATGCCTCGCCATATTTTCACCACTGGCAAATTAATATGGTCTATTACTAGGTAATACCCCCCGTATTTTACCGTCAATCATAAAATCGTGTTTACTGCTGAATAGGTGATACTCATCCTCTCCCTTAACTTTCTCCCTTGCTTTGGTTATCGTCGTATTGAATATGGCTCTAACGCATTGTTTAATTTTTTCTAGGTCTCGGGCGGGGTTCTTCGGGTCGGCAATCTCAATGTCTTTCAATTCATCTATGTTGATAAAAATGTAGTCATCCTTAAATGTCCTTGTTCGGACATTGTAAGCTCTTGTCATTTTGGATAATAGCAACGCCATAATCTTATATTTGTCATACGTTTTCGGGTCGTATAAAAACTCTAGCTTCAAGCCCTTGAATGTGGTGCTTTGCAACTGAATAACTGCAAGTGCTAGTTTGCTGTTTGGTGTCTGATAGTAGCGCCTTTCCAGTGGTTTTTGTGTTTTAATGTCGATGTCTGTTTTAGTTTTCTTACGGACTTGTGTTGTTGACATTTTGCTAAGATTATCTCCTTTGTTTCGTCTCTTAAAATCTGCTGCATTGCAATTTCAGTCCTCAACAGTTCCGCGTGTGTTGGTAGCTCGTGCAAAGTGTAGTAATACAACTGTGCTATGTCGGTTAAATCAAAGTATCTACCAGATGTTAACCTTGCAATGATACCGTGTTGCTTAGCTTCATCTGGGGGTAAGGCTCCGGATGTTGCCTTTATTAGTGTGTCAAGGTCATCCGGTGCCAGCTCCTGCAACGCAACTATTAGTTGTCGTTTTGCTTCTTCATAAAATATTGACATTCTATGCACCTGCTACATATCGTCTTTGCAGCTGGTCGAGGTATCTACCCTCATGCGTCTCATCACTATTACGGCATATAGCATCACAGTTACACTTGTTGAGTCTGTCAACGATATTTTCGATAATATAAATCATGCGGTTACAACACTGTTGCGTGCGATAGTTGTTATCACTGTTTTTTATTACAGCTAACAGGTTTTTGATGTCAAAAAGCTCAAATTTTGCAAATTCATTTTTGTCGTTACAGTAAAGCCCACGGAGATGTTGCAACGCAACGCTATACGCAGGTCTGCCTACAAAAACTTTCAGGCTGGTTGCATTTGCAAGCTGAATTGTCCAAGCTGAAAGCATGTCAATCTGCTCAAAAGTATCATTCATTCTCATTTTTTTTACTCCTTTCTCAATTTTTTCACTTGACAAAAAAACAAAAAAAGAGTAATGTTTTTTTTCAGTTATTATTCTAAAAAATAGCAGTGAAAGGGTGCAAAACTCCCTTGGTTGTTGTTTTTTAGTCAAGTTTTTTTTGTAGCTGCTACTCTCGCCAAAGTCTAGCAGCTACACTTTTTTTGTTCCGCTTGCAGGTATTCTCCTCGCATAAACGCGATCAGATCTTTACCCCGCCAAATGTTGTAGTGCGTCCAGGTTCCGATTGGGCGGGGGAATTTTCCTGCGAGTATCCAATTATGTATTGTTCGTTGAGTTACCCCTAAGCATACAGTATCTTTAATTTGACGCCAACGATACACACCCTGTTCCACTATTTCTGCAATAGGGACACTTGCTACTTCTTTTAGTGCCATAAAAACACCTCCTTTCGGGAAAGAGTATAATTTTTTTTATTTTTTTTGTCAATATTCTCAAAAAAAACAGTAATACCAACAGCTTTTTAACGATTTTACTGTTTTTGGAGAGTAAAAATACCACTTGACAAAATCACAAAAACGTATTATAATTTATTTTTATATATGATACTTTTAGGTGATAGCAAGGGTTAATAGAGAGTAGGGCTGTCAAGTAAAAACCACTTGACATCGGTTTTAAGCGCCAAAAAAAATTCTGCAAAAATGAATGATAGTAAAAACACGTCTTACACAAAAAGCAGGAAGGTGGAGTCCTTCCTGCTTTTACTTTTTTTTCGCTTCCCACATTATAGTGATAAAAAATCAGCATACTACTGCCATTGCACAACCTTCTTTTGCTGGCAAGAGCTTGCAAACTGTATATATCACTAACACCGGAGAGTGTTGTCACAGAAGCTCGTGTAGGTCTTTATGTTACTTGTGCATTAGTATCTTGCTCAAAGATGCACAATCAAGAGGTTATAGCCCTTGCCGTGTATACAAACCTCCAAGAAAATAGACAAAGTATTTACGGGTAAAAAAATAGAGAGAGTTTTTTTACCAGTTTTTTTACTCTCTCTATAAAAATATGATATAATGTCGGCTAATTAAGGAAGGGGTTGTTATGAATAAATTTAAGCATATTAATGATGCAAGCCTATGCCCAACTGAAAGTCAGCATGTTGAATATGCTGAAGTATATAGGGCAACGAAAAATTCTGATATCCTTAGCGTGAATGATTTCCTCCCTTGGAACGTGGAATATGCCAACCAAAAGAAAACTTTCAAGCATCATTTTAGACAACCTAATTATGGCATGTCAGTATTTACAAAATTGGATTCGTTAAAAAATACTATTGAGATTTATCCCACACTGAAAGAATCTATAAAAGCATACGCAAAGGGTTTTACTACAATTAAGAGAGGCATATCGCTAAAAGAAAACAACGCACATCATGTTGATTATTTTCTTTATGATTACGAGTGCAACAGCCCAAAAGATGATTTTTCAATTATCGAGGTGAGAGACAATGACTGAAAAAGAAATATTTATGCACGTAAAAGAACTTGGTGATTTATATTTGAGTGATGTATTACTTGAATATATTTACCCGCGTGCTTTTATCTGCAAAGACGTGTCTGAGGACAAATATTTATTTTATGAAGTCAGTAGCAAAGACAATAAAGATATTTGGCTTGTTGCTAAAGTAACAGAGCAAGAATATCGCGAACTATTAAGCCAAAAAATGCCTATTCAAAAAGCATACAAGAGCGAGAACGATGTATTCTCAATATCTAAAGTATATGGAAATAGAGAAGATAAAATTGAATTAGCTTTTGATGCAGAAACGTGGCTTGACAAACTTCCAAAAAAATTGGTATTTTCAGAAAGCAAGCTAATTGATGAATTTATCGCTTCTGTTTTCTCTCCCTGCAATTATGACAGTAAATTTGTCGAACTATCACAAACAGATACAAGCTTTTCATTTGGTTATTTACCACTTGAAGGTGATGCTGCTTAGGAGGTAATTATGGATATTGAATCTATGAAATCACAGTTACGGATTGAACATTTCTTTTTCTCTAAATGTTTTGTTGAACGTGAATTAAAAGTAACTGATGGGGAGTTAAGAATATCTGTTACAAAGAAAATTCAACAAGTTGAGGAAGGAGAGCACAGGTATGATGTTACTCTCCAGTTAAATTTAGAAAAGGAAGATTTATCTATTGAAATTGTTGCAAACGCAAGATTTGTTTTTGAAGCAGAAGATTATAGTAAAGAGCAAGAAATTGTTGAGCATAACACTGTTGCTATAATGTTTCCTTACCTCAGAACTCAAGCCACCTTACTAACGTCGCAGCCAGGAATGGCACCTGTAGTTCTGCCATTAATAAATACCAACAAATTCTAAAAACGAACCTGTCGAAATTTTCGACAAGTTGAAAAAGAGAGAACCAACGCAATAGTTGATCCTCTCTTTTTTTAGTCTTTCAAATTCTCCAAAAAGTCTGCATACCATTGCAACATCTCTTTGCGTTCGTCAAAATATGCGTGCCGGTTGTAGGCTGCTCGTATTGGGTTTATTGCGTCGGCAGAATGTGCCAAGGCTGCCTCGATAACGTCCGGTGCCCAGCCGTTTGCGTTTAATACTGTGCTTGCTGTCGCTCTAAATCCGTGAGGGGTTATCAAGGGTAACCCTAGCTTTCGCGCCATATTCTGTAATACTACTCTTGCGCCATTGTTTGAAATTGGCACGGCTCTGTTATTGGCTTGTGGGAAAATATACTTATATTCCCCTGTTATTGGCTTTAGTTCTTCTAGTAATGCTATTGCTTGCCTTGAAAGTGGCACTATATGCTCCCTGCTCTTTTTCATTTTTATAGCCGGAATAGTCCAGATTGCTTTGTCAAAATCTATTTCTTGCCATTCGGCTTGTCTTGCTTCACCTGGTCTGGTAAGTGTCAGTATTTGAAAAAGTATCAAGTTTCTCATTACTATGTTACTATGGCTTTTGATAGCTTCCAATAGCTTTTTAAATGTTTCTGGGTCTGTAACTGTTACATAATGCTCTGTTTGTTGCCTTTTTACTAAAACATTACGGAGCTTTTCGCGTGCCTCGGCTATTGAAAAAGACACGTCATAGCCTGCGGATTTGGCAAAAGTTAAACATTCTAGTAATACACGCTTCACCCTGTGCATAGTTTCAAGTTTTCCGGCTTCCTCTATTGGCAATAAAATTTTCAATATGTCATTATAGTTTATTTTTGCTACTGCTTGACTATATAAGGGGGATAAATATTTATCAAGTCTTATGCGTTCCTTGTCAAAAGATGTGGGCTTGCCTCTCTGTGTGGCTTCCTTTTCCTTTTTAAGGGTAAATTTTGTAATAACTTCCTGCAATGTTGCTTTGTTTATTGCTTCAACCTCTGGGGCTGTTTTTTGTGCTTCTAGCGCCTTTTGTCGTGCTTCTTGTAATGTAAGATTTGGAAATTGTCCAAGGCTCCGGATAATATCACGTCCATTTTTTCTGTATCTGATATAAAATGTCTTGCGTCCATTTGGTTTGATTTCAATTTGCAATCCATCTCCTAAAGACTTTTTGTAGGTCTTATCCTTTGCCTTTAGTGCTTCTACGGCTTTTACTGTGATATTTTTCATCTTGTTTTTACTCCCCGTTTGTTTTTTTGGTTCAATGGTTATAAGGTTATTTTGTGGAGATTTTTTTTTGAGGATTTGGGGAGTAAAACGGGGAGTAATTTTTACTGTCCACCATTTTAAGAAAAATGTTGTCAATACTCTATTTTCTAGGTTCGATTGTTTTCAAAATTTAGACTTTTTCCCTAGTTCAATTTTGAAAGTCGCACCCTTAAAATTTGCTCCCCGTTTTGAAAGTTGCACCCTTAAAATTTACTCCCCGTTTTACTCCCCGTTTGGCACGTTGCTTGACTATTTTAACAGGTTCGTTTCATTTCGTCAAATTTCCGCAAAAAGTGCTGTTTAATTCAGTAATACCAAGGAATTACAAGTTTCTTATTTCCGCAAAAAGACACAAAAAAAAGCCCTTTTCGGGCTATTTTTTCATAATATGGTGGAGATAAGGGGATTCGAACCCCTGACCTCTTGAATGCCATTCAAGCGCTCTCCCAACTGAGCTATACCCCCACGAGCGTGTGCGATTATATAGCAAAAATTTCTCTCTGTCAAGAGACAGTTTTGTCGTATTTTTTTTGTTATTTTTTTACGGTTATTTTTGATTGACAAAAAATTATTTTTTTGGGAAAATGTGCAGGAAGGGAGTGTGGACTATGACTTTTTCAAAAAAATTTCAACACACGTTTAAAACGCTTTTAGTTTCTTTTGTTCTTTTGGTTTGTCTTTGCTCAAGCAGTATTGCAGCAGAAACAGTGGCAGAAATCCTCTTCACACATGACACTCACTGTCGTTACAGTGAAAATATTGGTTTCGCTGGTGTTGCCGCAATCAGGAAAGATTTGCAAAGAAAAAATCCAAACAGAAAGTTGTTCCTCATTGACCTAGGTGATGCCATTCAAGGTAACACCTATGGTATTTATTCATTTGGTGAATATACCATTGATATTATGAACCTTTTGAATTATGACATCGCGATCCTTGGCAATCACGCATTCGACTTCCAGTTCCCCGCACTTGTAAAAGCAGTAAAACGCAGTAATGTTAAGAATTGGCTCTGCTCAAACCTTATTTACACAGGTCCTGGCAAGAATCCCCTCGAAATGATTAAGCCTTTCATTGTAGAAACAGTCAATTACGGCAAGGGCAAAAAAATGAAGATTGGTTTTGTTGGAGTCCTTACACCAATGGCAATCACAGATGGTAATCCAAGATACTTTATGAAAGACGGAAAATACATCTGGTCACTATGGGGTCGGGGCTCTGCACAAGATCGTTTCACCTTCTATGGTTGTGTGCAACAGGCCATCGATTCCTGCCGCAAGGCAGGTGCTGAGATGGTTATCCTTCTCACACACTTGGGCACAGATGCAAACTTTGCACCATATCAGTCAATAGACCTTGTTCATAACACAACAGGTGCTGACCTTGTTTTGGATAGCCACTCACACACCGTATTACCGCGTCAGGAAGAAAAAGACAAGAGTGGTAAAATTGTCCCAATTACAAGCACGGGGTGCTGGTTGCAAAATGTTGGTCACGTCACAATCTATGATGACAAGAGCGCTGCAACAGAGCTAATTGGTGTGAAAGATGTGACAAAAGATGGCAAGGTCGTTCGCGACGCAGCAGTGCAGAAAAAAATAGACGCAATTGTAGGCAAAATGGAAAAAGAACTTTCACGCGAAGTCGGTGAAAGCGAAGTTACCATGACACGCTTAAATGAAAAGGGCGAGCGCCTTTCTAAGGTTGCAGAAATGCCATTTGGCAGTTTCTGTGCTGATGCTGCACGTTATGCTTCCGGAGCACAAATCGGTCTTATGAACGGTGGTGGCTTGAAGGCTAAAATCAAAAAAGGTAAATTAACAGAAAAAGACCTCTTTGAGCTTTATCCTGCTGTTGGTTTCCTTGCCAAAATAGAGGTTACAGGTCAGCAACTACTTGACCTTCTTGAGTTTGCATATTCCAAAACAGCAAAATACGAAGATCTTCACTTTGACCCAAAGAGCAAAGAGCCAAAGGAAGAAAACGGTGCATTTATGCATGTATCTGGTCTCAAGGTTGTGGTTGACACTTCAATTCCAACTCCAGTCATCATTGAAAACAGCCTCTTTAAGGCAATTAAAGGCAAACGCCGCGTCATTTCTGCAAAGCTCGTTACAGATGATGGCAAGGAAGAACCAATTGATCCTAAGAAGACGTATACCGCTGCCGGTAATTCTTTCGGACTCGTAGCTGGTGGTGATGGCAACACAATTACAGAGAATTGTAAAATCTTAAATACCATCTCTAATGACCATTACTACAAGACCTATGTGACATTCGTTGAAAAGGACCTGCATGGCAAAATTCCCGCAAGCAAATATTCAAAGCCGGAAGGAAGAATCATTATAAAATAGTTTATAAAAAATAGGCTCTTCACGGAAAAGTGTGGGATGGTAGAGTGAAGTAACGAATCAAAGTAAA
>CALELF010000055.1 GCA_937902895.1 uncultured Synergistaceae bacterium
AGATATAAGAATAACAATGGCTGTTCAAGGACTTTATAGGCAGACAGACCAAGGGGATTTAACTGGGACATCTTTAAGTTATACAGTAAAAATATATAATGCAGATAATACGCTTATAGTAGCAGATACAGTAAGCAAGAACGACAAGACTACTAGTGGTGCTCAATGGCAGAAGATTTATCACGTTGACGGCAAAGCTCCTTATAGAGTTGTTATAACAAAAAATCATAATGATAGTTCGGACAGTAAGCTCCACAATGATATTTATTGGAGTAGCTATACAGAAATAATAGGCTATCCTATGATTTATCCACATACTGCTTATGCCAAGATAAAGGGTAATGCAGAGACCTTTTCTAATCAGATACCACAGAGAGCTTATAAGATTAAAGGTATTATTGTTGAAGTGCCTAGTAACTATAACCCCGAAACAAGAACGTATGAGGGGATATGGGACGGCACGTTTAAGAACGCTTGGACTGATAATCCAGCGTGGGTTTTAAGAGATATTTTAGAGAACGGCAGATACGGGCTTAAAAAGTTCTTTCCACCAGTAAGACAGAATTATGAGTTATGCGATAAATGGTCGTTATATGCTATTTCACAGTATTGCGACACGTTGGTTAGTGATGGTAATGGCGGCAAAGAGCCTAGATACACTTTTAACGGACAGATAATGGGCTCGGGAAAAGCAAAAGAGGTAGTGCAGAGTATAGCTTCTAACTTTCACGGGATGACCTACTGGGGGTCAGGGATGATTATGCCGACAAGCGACATCCCGAAAGACCCGATTAAATCACTAACACAAGCTAATATTATTGATGGCACTTTTACTTATTCCACTGGCTCTGCCGAGGAAAGGCACAGTGTTGCACTTGTAACTTGGTTTGACCAAACAGACTTCGGCAAAGAGAGAATAGAGCCAGTCTATGACTGGGATGCTTACCAGCAATACGGATATAGAGCTATTGAGATTACAGCTTATGGTTGCACTTCAAGGGCTCAAGCATACAGACATGGACTTTGGACGTTATTGACGGAACAAGAGCAGTGGCAAGCTACTTGTGAAATGGGGCTTGACGGTTATGATCTTATGCCCGGAGATTTCATAAAGATAGCAGACCCTAACTGGATGGGCACACGCTTTAGCGGTAGGCTCAAAGGTATTGACAGCACATCTATAACACTAGATGGTGAAGTAACATTTTTAGCAAATGAAACTTACACACTCTATATAGTAATGCCTAATGGTCAAGAGGAACACAGAAAAATAACAACTGGTGAGGGAACACACACTACTATAACAGTTGAGGAAGCGTTTAGTGGCACTCCAGTTGATTATGCAGTTTGGACTATCAGTGGCACAGACGTTGCACCGAGAGTTTTCGGAATAAGGGCGATAAAAGAGAAAGACAAGGGCAGAATTGAATTGACCTTGCGTGAAGTTCTAGCTGCAAAGTATGAGAAGCTAGAACAAGAGATAGTTTTTACAGACACTCCCGGCAGACGACCGACGTCAGATATTATTGCACCGCCTAGCGATTTGTCAGTGGTGGCAAGTGAGTTTATGAATAATGGTAATATGACTACAAGGCTAACTTTCTCGTGGGCAGCGAGTGGAGATAGCCTTGTAAGTGTATATGAGTATGGCTACAAAACTCCTGCTAGTAGTGAGTGGGAGTATTGCGAGCAGACAAAGGGTTATTCCGCTGATATAGTTGCTGCTGTCAATGGTATTTATGAATTTAGAGTTCGTGCGTTTGCGTTAGATGGCAGACACAGTGAATGGGCTACAACTAATTTTGAAGTAACAGCACCGACAATAATACCTCCAGCTCCATCTAATGTAGTGGCGACAGGTGGCGTCAACTTGATAAAACTTACTTGGGCGATGCCTGATAGTGCAATTATAGGTTATTTTGAAATATGGCAAGCTACAGTTCCTGATTTTGAAAAGGCACAGTTGGTAGTAAAGATTTATGGCTCATCTTTTAACTTCGTCAATTTGCAGAGCGTTACAACTTATTATTATTGGGTGCGGTCAGTATCGTATGTGAATGAGGCTTGTAAGAGTGAGTTCACTGAAATGGTAAGTGGCACTACTTATGCACCTGAATGGGCAGAGATACCCGAAGCGAGTATTGATAAGTCCAAGTTGGCGTTAGCAATTCAAGAAAATATAGATAACATAGAAGAATTGGGTAAAGTTCTTCAAGGGTTAGATGTTTCTGTCAGCGAGTTCACCGACAGAATGGTGGAAGAAAACGACAAGGCACACGCCAGTTATGAGAAAAACATAAAGTTGGCAATATCAGAGGCAGGGGCAGCAGCACAGAGCGTTGAAAGACTTGAAGCCAAGGTTGACGGAGAAATAAGTGCAGCAGTTGAAGTGTTAGCCGAAGCAATAGCCACAGTAGATGAAAGTGTAGAGGCAAAGTATTACGTTAGAGTTGATGCTAACGGTAAGGTTGCAGGTTTTGGTTTAGGCACAGATGGCGAAACAAGCGACTTTTCCATACTGGTTGACAAATTCTCTATTGCAAAGGCAGATGGCACAGCTGCACCAGTGTTTGAGATAGACAGCACGACAAATAAATTGCAACTAATTGGTGATTTAATTGCTAGTGGCAGTATCACAGGAGATAAGATAAACGCTAGGACACAAATACAAATAGGTAGTAACATCTTGCTTGACGGTGAAAATAATCAGATGGTAATGCGAGAAACGGCACTAAAAATCTATAAAGATGGACAAGAGAAAGGTGAAGCAATACCAGTTTTCACTGTTGATGGTGATGGTAATTTAGTGTTAGCAGGAAGTATTTATGTAGGTGGCACTAGTATTAAGGATGGTGCGATAGCCACTAATCATATAGCAGCAGGGGCAATAACGACAGCCAAGATAGCAGCAGGTGCTGTAACAGCAGATAAGATGAGAATAGGTAGCGAAACAGGGGCTAGAATGGAATTGTATCAGAATTTATTAGTTGTAATAGATGAAAATGAACAATTACGTGTGGCGTTAGGAGTATTTGACTAATGGCGACAGCTGGGCTTTTTACTTTTGATGAAAACGGTAATGTCGTTTTCAATAGTAACTATATGATAGCTTTCAAGTATATGGGGCAGATAACGGTTACAAGGAGCGGTCAGACGGTAACAGACGAAAGGTTTTTAGAGGGAACGCCTTTTGCTTACCCTATAAATGCTGTTATTTCTAGTGCAGCAAGCTCAACAAAAACTTCTGATGCCTACGCCACGGTTAGTGGTAGTGTAATGACTTTCTATTTAGAAAATACTACCTCTGCTACTTTTATTTATGGAGTGTATTAAAGAATGGCAAAATATTTTCGTGTCAATAATAACGAGGGCTATTTGCAAGTTGAAGATACTATGCAAACAATGG
>CALELF010000056.1 GCA_937902895.1 uncultured Synergistaceae bacterium
CCGACATAAATCTATTCGGAAATTATTAGAATCCCCCACTTTTCCGTGAAGAGCCCAATTTTTTCACACCCTTTCCTCAACGTTGTCTCTTATTCAATTCAATCTAACACTGCATTAAAACAAGTAGCTCTCCCATGCTTTTCACCTCCTTACTCAACAAAATTTTTGTCTTTCGATTTCACAATCTCAATTGCTATGAGTATTTTGCCACAGGTGTAATTTTCAACCGAAATAGCGTTTTAGGATGCAAAAGACGGGGTAGAACCTACAAAAGTGGGTTCTACCCCGTCTTAACTTGTAACTTAATTTCCTAACACAGTCTAAAAAGTAATATTCATTCTTTAATCCATATTCAATATGTGTGCAAAAATTCTAAATCTTTAAAAAATCCTCTAAAGTCTTTTTTTTGCATACACGGCGTAGTTTACGAAGCACATTTGCTTCAATCTGACGAATGTGCTCGCTAGTAGTCCCGAGACGTCGTCCAATCTCCTCTAGTGATTGATGTTTGCCATTTGCAAAGCCGTATCGCATCATTATGACATCTCTTTCTCGCTCCGTTAGGTCATTCATCAATTTCTCTAATTGTTCATGCACTATAGCACCTATTGTTGCTTCTTCGGGATTTTGGAGTTTTTTATCTTCAACAAAATCACCAAACTGACTATCTTCCTCTTCGCCAACTGGTTCCTCAAGGCTTTTTGTTTCTAAAGACGTAGTAATTATTTCTTGTATTTCCTCAATTTTTTCAGTAGAAACTCCCATTCTTTCTGCTATTTCTTCAGATGTTGGTTTACGTCCAAGTTCTTGCACAAGAGAACTGGACACTTGTGTTAGTTTGTTCATTATTTCCACCATGTAGGAAGGAATTCGGATTGTGCGTGCGTGGTCTGCAATAGCGCGAGTTATTGCTTGACGTATCCACCATGTAGCATAAGTGCTGAACTTGAAGCCTTTTGTGTAATCAAACTTGTTAACAGCTTTTATTAAACCAAGGTTGCCCTCTTGAATGAGATCTAAGAAGCTCATACCTCTCCCTTTGTATTTTTTGGCTATAGAAACAACAAGACGAAGATTTGCATCCATCAGCTTTTTGTCATAGCTTTTGTCTCGTTTGGCTTCAAGTGCACGCTTGACGCTTTTGCCTATTTCCTTTTGTGCCTCTAGGCTTTCAAGTTTTTCTTGCACATTGTTATTAATTTCTAACAAAACATCATCGGTTAAGGGGCGTTTTTCGGCAGCCTTTAAAGATTCGAAAATGTCTTCTCTTTTTTGCTCGGTGAAAGAATGTGTCATCTCTGCTTCATATTTTTCTCTTACTGCTTTTTTAGATTCCTCTATTCCCTTGGCAAGTCGAGCTTCTTCTTCCATTGTAAGAAGTGGTTTGCGACCGATTTCACGCAAATACATACGAATAGAATCAGCATTAGAAATCTCGCCATCTAGATCATTTTCGGGCTTGTCAGTATCTTCATTCTTGCTGTTAATTCCTTCTGCTTCTACCATAATCAAATCTTCATCTGTAGGTACAATTTCTTCAATTGAATCATTGTTTGCAATTTCGGCAATGCCAAAGTCTGATATATCCTTGAGGTTATATAGCTTGGTGTCCATGGCATTGCAAGGTGGAGCTACAGCAACTTTTTTTTCTTTCTCTGTTTTTTCTTGAGAGTTACGTAACATTTGTGAAAGCCTCCTATAAATCAATTTTTATTAAACTATTATGTGCTTCCTTTACCTTGTAAGCAAAATGATTTAAAGTTCCATTGTATATTAATGGGTATTAGATCTCGGATATGTGTTTGCAAAGAAAAATGCGGTAAATTAGAGATATCGTAAGCCTATGAGAGATTACTAAAATTTATCCTTAATGTCAAGTCCGCAAAATATAAAAACTGGGCAGAACTGCTTTTATAAGTTCTACCCATTTTTTAAGAGTTACATAGTTTAACTTATAACTTAATTATTTGTTGTTGACTTCGATATTTGCCAACTATTCTAAAACATCTGCCTTTATAAGATAATAATTATATATTATGCTTCGCCAAGCATCCAATGGATTGGTATGTCTGGCACAATATAACATTAACCAATCGAATGGGTGCCTAACATACAATTGTAAATAACCACATTCTTCAAGTAATTCATCCAATTGCATTTTAAATTCTTCATAATATGATTCATCTTGTTTTTCAGGTTCAAAGTTCAATAGATCCACTTTTGCAATATATATACCTGCTTCCAACTGTTCAATCAAGGCCTCCGCATAGTAATTATAGAAAAATAGTAACTCCAACGTTTTTCTATACATATCATCATTTGCAGTACCTTTTAAGACGCCAACCAAGTTCTGCCTCGTTGGTAAGTTACTAGCAATTAACTTAGGCAAATTGGAATTGGCAATACCTCCGAGCTTTAAATTCTGTTCAGAGTCAGACTTAAAACCATTTATCTGATCCAGTAATTGTTCATCGGTAGTTATTTTAATTTGTTTAAGCTGATCATATTTGTCATAATCTTCGGTAGCATAACGCTCTCTTTTACGTTCTTTTGTTGCTAGTCGCTTGTTATCTTGCAGTAATCGCTCAATTTCTTTCCTAATGGTAACATGCTGTTCCTGCTTGTCAAATTGATTTGCAACAAGAAATGCTATAAGTTCATCTTCGTCAAGTATTTCGCACAAATCCTCTCCAATAGTAACTGTTGCAATTTCTCTAGCATTTTTGCTTTTACTTGGTTTAGACTGTGCTTCTACACGGTTTAAAAGTTCTACCGCTTTGCTGTATGTTTTTTCACGATAAAAGCAATAAAAATATACTGCCTCAGTTGTGTCTTTAAAATTGAAGGGACGAGACAAAAAGGATTTCAAGAAAAATTCATTACACTGGACAAAATCCATTTCCAAAGCGAAACAAAGTAAAAAGACTTTTTTTCTGTCATTAGGTGGTGCAGTTGTCAGCCAATTTGTTAAGGTGGGCTTACTCAAAAACACCTTTGCGGTTGATGAATCAGTTGGAATACCATGTTTTTGGCATTTGGTTAAAATAAATTCTACCTTATCCTTGACTGATATATTTGTATCAATCCCCAATTCAGCTAGTCTTTTGTTAATACCATCCTTAAATGGCGTAGCATCCCTTAAAGACTCTAAATATTCACGTGTTAGTACTTTCGCTTCATTATCGTCATCATCATTGAGAAAAGATAGGAGCTCATTAACTTTCTTTGTTTTCTCTCCATCGGGTAACTTTTTAAATGCATCATTCTTATCTAACATTATGGATTCTCCTTTTAACAAGTTTAAGTTTAAAACGACATATTCTATCATAAGGGGAAGTAAAAAAATAGTTAAGAGATGAAGATTTCAAAAATTGTATTCCAAATATCAAAAGGATCAAGATTTAATAGTCTCGAATCTCTTCAATTCTTCCTCTGCTTCTTTGCTGCCATTTTCTTTAGCTTTTTTATACCATTCTGTGGCTTTTTCTAGGTTTTGGGGCACACCAAGACCATTTTCATAACAATAACCTAGATTGTATTGTGCTTCAGCTTTACCTTTTTCTGCAGCTTTGCTATACAACTCAACTGCTTTCTTGTGGTCTTGCTTCACTCCAAGACCATCCTTGTAACAGTCACCTAGATTATTCTGTGCAGCAGCATTACCTTTTTCTGCAGCATTAGTAAACAATTCCACAGCTTTCTCATAATCTTGCTCAACGCCATTACCATTTTTGTAGCAATCACCTAGATTGTCTTGTGCAGCAGCATTTCCTTGTTCTACAGATTTTTTGAATAATTCAACTGCTTTTTTATAGTCCTGCTTTACTCCGTGCCCACAGTAATAACACCATCCTAGGCTGTTCTGTGCATAAGCATCCCCTTGCTCTACTGCTTTTGTATACCATTCAACTGCTTTCACGTAATTTTGCTCCACCCCTAGACCTTTCTCATAGCACAAACCTAGATTATTCTGTGCCTCAGCACAACCTTTTTCAGCAGCTTTTGTATAGCACAAATTTGCCTTCTTATAGTCTTGCTTTACCCCTTGACCAGTTCTATAGCAATTACCAAGATTATAGTGTGCAATAATACTCCCTTGTTCTGCGGCAATTGTATACATTTCAACTGCTTTTTCATAGCTTTGTTCCACTCCATTACCGCATTTATAGCATAGTCCTAGATTACAATATGCTTTAGCCTCTCCATTTTGAGCAGCTTCTGTGTACCATTTGACGGCTGTTTCACAGTCTTGTGTCACGCCATAACCATTATAATAAAAGATACCAAGATTATACTGAGCAAAATTAACTCCTTGTTCAGCAGCTTTAGAATACCATTCAAAAGCTTTTTCATAGCTTTTCTCAACACCTTGACCATGCTCATAACAATAGCCTAGATTATATTGGGCACTAGCATCCCCTTGCTCTGCCGCTTTTGTATACCATTGAACTGCTTTTTCATAGCTTTTCTCCACCCCGCGACCATGGGAATAGCACACGCCTAGATTAAATTGAGCAGTAGCATCGCCTTGTTCAGCTGCTTTGGTATACCACTCGATTGCTTTTGCGTAGCTTTGTTCCACACCTCGACCATACTCGTAACAAACACCTAGATTAGTTTGTGCTCTAGCGTTTCCTTGCTCCGCAGCTTTGGTATACCATTCAACTGCTTTTTCGTAGCTTTGTTCTACACCTTGACCAGAATCATAGCAATAACCTAAATTAACTTGTGCACTAGCATTTCCTTGCTCCGCAGCTTTTGTATACCATTCAACTGCTTTTTCATAGCTTTGCTCTGCTCCATGACCATATTCGTAGCAGACACCTAGATTGCAGTGTGCAGTCGCATCCCCTTGCTCCGCTGCTTTCGTATATAATTCAACTGCTTTTTCATAGCTTTGTTCCACACCTCGACCATACTCGTAACAAACACCTAGATTAGTTAGTGCACTAGCGTTTCCTTGCTCCGCTGCTTTTGTATACCATTCAACTGCTTTTTCATAGCTTTGTTGAACACCTTGACCATAATAATAGCGCAGAGCTAAAGAATATTGAGCAACAGGAAAGCCTTGTTTGACAGCTTTTGTAATCCAAGTAACAGCTTTTGTATAGTTTTTAGGCACACCAATACCATTTAGGTAACATCTCCCCATGTAATATTGGACTACTGGACCTGCGGTTTCTAGTTCAGAAATGGCATATTCATTTCCCGCAAATGCATCATGTAATGTCACAAGAAAAGATACCTCTTTCGAGTCGTCACCATAACGGTTATTGGTTATTGATAACAAGTCATGATA
>CALELF010000057.1 GCA_937902895.1 uncultured Synergistaceae bacterium
CACGGTGGTGTGAGAGGTCGGCTACTCAAATAATGGGTAGCCTCCTACTCGATTGGCATTTTTTATAGCCACAAAATATTTTATTTTAATGAAGAAAATAACTTGACATAGTTTTGACTTTACACTACTATAACGATGTTTTTATCAGAATTTTTCGGGAGGGTTTTAAGATGAAAAAGAAGTTACTTTGTATGTTGTTAGCCTTTACATTGGTTGCTGGTGTTGTATCATGTGTGTCTGCAAAGGTTATGCTTTCCATTGCGACAGCTGGTGAAAACAGCACCTATCACAAATTTGGCAAGACTCTTGCAGGTCTTATAACAAAAACAGGTCGTATGACTTGCACGGCAGAGACCACAGGTGGCTCTGTTGAAAACATTCGTATTCTTAGTGATCCAGATGAAAAGAATGAGTTAGCAGTTGCACAAAGCGACGTTCTCTTTATGGCTTTGCATAGCCAAGCGATGTTTACGAGTTTCCCTGTAAAAAATCTCCGTGCCTTGGCTGCTATTTATGACGAGCCTTTCTTCATTGTTGCCACAAAAAAGAGTGGTGTAAAAACTGTCAGAGATTTAAAGGGCAGAAGAGTATCACTTGGCCGTGCTGGTTCTGGCGGTGCAGCTGATGCAGAGCTCCTTTTTAAGGCTGCTGATCTTGATCTTAGCAAAGATTTCCAGTCAATTCTCTATGGAAAATATGAAGTGCTCATAAATTCATTCCTAAATGATCAGGTTGATGCTGGTGTCATTATGGGAATTGGCAATTTACAGCATGTCTTGAACGCGTGCAGAAATTGCAACTTGAGAGTGGTGCCAATTTCAGGGACACTTGCATCAAAAATGACTGCAAAGCATCCATTCTTCTTTACAAAGAAGTTTGCAAAGGGTGCCCTCGGTGCCAATGTTGGTGAGGTTTCCACATTGAGTGTCAAGGCCGTGCTTGTTGCTCCAAGCAAGCTTTCCAACGCCGATGTTTCAGATGTGCTCTCAACACTTTGGGGCAATGTGGATAAACTCCGCAAGCTTAGCCCAGAGTTGAAGTCTTTGAATATAGCACAGGCAACAAAGGGAGTTGGTATTCCGTTGCATCCGGGAGCTGCCAAGTTCTATCAGAACAGAAAAGGCAAATAATCATAAAAGATCATAAAAATAAGGCAAGTTGTTCACTGCAATTTGCCTTGTTTTTTTGTTGAAATTGTGTATTTTTTATAGCATTGGTGCTATAATCACTTGGATTTGTATACAAATCCAAGTGATTTTTTTTGCAAAAAGTTTGGTTCTTCACGGAAAAGTGTGGGATGAAAATTTTCTAACGATTTATGTGGGTTGACATGGAGCCTCTAGCAGTGTGATAAGCCAGCCTTGCTGTCGCCAAAGCCTTGCAATACAGGGCTTGGCTGGCAGCAACTCAGGCTATCACACTGCCTTCTCCATATAAACCCGACATAAATCTATTCGGAAATTATTAGAATCCCCCACTTTTCCGTGAAGAGCCAAAAGTTTACCAATTTTATAAATGTTTGAGGGTATAAAAATGCCATTAAAAAATGTAATGAAAAGAAAAATTTACAAGCTGATTAGTAAGATTTCAGCTTGGATTCTTGTGTTATCTATTTTTTGGCAAAGCATTTTGAGTGTGCCAGCCTATGCAATGGTTACAAATTTTCCAGTAACAGAGTTTAACGAGGGAACAAATGATCCCTACGAAAGAATTGCCGTCACCACTTCCGATAAGAATGGCGCATTCGGAATACATTTGTCTAATGCCGGACAGGGTGAACTATGGTTTGCAGATAATCCTACCATAAGTGCAGTTTCCACAAAATACCTTTTGCAAAGCCATGGTGCATACGGAATGTATTTTTATTCTAACAATTATATGGATGTTTTACTTACAAATAAAGACCATAATCTTGCTGCAATAAATATAGACGAGGTAACAACTATCGAAAAAGATCCCTCTCTTATTAACCCTGAAGTAACAGAAGCCTATGGGCTAGCGGCGGTTGGTTCTTCGTCAGCTGTATATACGTTAGGTGCAACCTTGAATATAAGTAATGTAAAGTCAAGCCTTCCCGCTTCTGCCTCTGGTTATATTTCTGTATGTGGAGTGTATTTAAATGGCGCCACCCTTTCAACTGAAGTTGATGCGAAATGGCATACTCTTGGTGGTGGCGGTATCAACATATCGAATATAGAGGCAAGCTGTGAAAATAAGAATGCTTATGCCTATGGTATCTACACCGAAGGTTTCTCTTCCTTACGCACCGCTAGCGATATTAATATAAATGGGGTAAAAGCTAGTGGCAAAAATGATGCTTATGGAATGTATATGAGTGGTATGGAGGTGTGCACAAATGGAAGCAATATTAACATTAGCTCTATCAATCCAAATCAGGAGGATGGTTCGGGAACAGGTCTTTATCTTGATGGAAAAATTCGCACAGACAAGCTAGATAGTAGCAAGCAAAGCGAAAGGGGCGGAGATATTGTTATTAAAAATGTAAACCACATAGGTATGGATATAAAAAGTACTGTCACACCACCTAGCATAGTAACAGGTGGTGGTGATATTGTAATAGATGGTGTTAATGGGATGCAAATAAAGACCTATGACACTTTCGCCTATGGTTTATCAACGGAATCTGCTAAGCTATTGCTAATGAATGCCATTTCAAAGGAAGCGGGTGCGTTAAAAATTAGCAATATCAATGCAGATACTGCTTGTGGTATTTCTTCTTCCGGTGATTTCCTCGTTATTGGTAATGTCTATGTAAAAATGGATCCAAACAAACAAAATAATTACTCACTTTTCTCAGATAATGGAAAAATTACACTTGGCTATTTAGAACAGGCAGCAATAAATAAAAATTTAGAAATTCAGCTTGAGGGAAATGTTATGGCAGGCAATACTTTTGGCTTGGCAATAAACAACATTGCTCTCGCAAACAATAATTCCTATGTGTGGGGAAACTTTGTTACCAAAGACAACAGCGTCAATAATTTATATCTGTCTGACGGTGGGCGATGGCTTCCAGTTTTTGATAGCACTTCCCACAAATCAACAGATAGTGTCAATGTCACGTTAGACAAGGATGGTGTTATAGATGTCGCCTATAATTCTATTACAGACGGCAAGGAAAGTTATGAAGGACGTGAAGTAACCGCGACTACAAAAAGGGAACTTCATTTTACGAAGCTCATTGCAAATGATAGTGGCGGAACAATAAAGGTTGGAACAAATTTAAGATATGGTGAAGGTGCCGGCATTTCTGATACTATCACTGTAGCAAGTGTTGCAGCTGATAACAACACTTTGAACATCCAAATTGCCTATGATCCAATCTTTGCAACATTAGCAACTGGTAAAGATATTTGGTCTGGCACGGTTGATGTGTTTACTGTGTTTCCTGCCACAACCGGAGGAGACACAATTTCCCTTGTTGGAAAGTCGACCGATTATATCTTTGGCAACAAGATATATCGTTATACTCCTACAATTGCTCAAAATGGTAACACCTGGCAAATCATATCCTTAAGTGCAGAGAAAATGGTTGGCTATTCCCTTTATGAAGCTATTAACCTCAAGGGAGGAGCTGTAACAAGAACGCCAAGTGGATATGATTTGGAAACTGATGTTGCGTTAGGTGATGGCAGTGAGGCAGGAAATCTTCCAGAAGGCGTGACTTCTTTAGGCACCTTGACAGAGAAGGACACAGAGACAAGAAGTTTTGCAATAAATGGTAATAATCACACCTTAGATGGTGCCGGTAATGGTGGAATTATCGTTAATAGTGATGACACACTCATTATTTCAGACCTTACTGTAACAGGATTTAATGGATCATTTGTTACAAACGCTGGGACACTTGAATTTATAGGCACGAATACCATGAATAATTCTGTGGAAAACAACGGCACAATGAACGTCACAGGGGAAACGACCTTTAATTCCGACTACGGAGTCAGCGGCAGTGGCTTTATAACAAATACAGGTCTGTTTACCATAAACGCAGGTCAACTTGGTAACACCATTGAGAACAACAAAACACTAACCCTAACTGGTAATGGTGGCACATTAGCAAAAGATATAACAGGCTCTGGCACAACTGTGATAAACGGAGCTGTTGTAGCCAATGCAAACATAGCCAATGAAATAACAATAAATAGCGGAAAATCCCTTACCACCTTGGCAAATTACCTTGGTGGTGCTGTGACGGTGGCGGACAATGGGCAGCTGTATCTTAAAGGTAAGACCTTGGAAAATGCAATAAGCGGAAGTGGCACAACGATAATAACAGGAGATGTCACATCTAACGCAAGCATAGGAAATAAAATAGAAATACAAGGTGGCATGTCCCTTTCGATTTCTGCAAGCCTTTTAGGCGGGCAGACGACTAACAATGGAACACTGACACTTTCTGATGGCACCTTGGCAAAGGCAGTAACGGGAGATGGCATGACTGTCGGCACAACTGTAATAGACGGAGTTGTTACGTCTAATGTAAGTATAGCTAATGCGATAACAATCAATGCGGAAAAGTCTCTCACGATTTCTGCAGGTAATCTTGGTAACACTGTGACAAACAGCGGAAAGGTAACCTTAACTGATGGCACCTTGGCAGAGGCGATAAACGGCACAGGGGATGTGACAATTACTGGAGATGTTGAGTCAAACGCAAACATACGGGCTAACTCTCTGCACGTAAATCTTGGTAGCACTTTTACAACTTCAGCAAACATGCTAGACATTAAAGCTGACAGTATATTAGATGACGGCAAGCTAATCCTTAACGCGGGCACCTTGAAAAAAGCTGTATCCGGAAGCGGTGTAACTGCCATTGCAGGAAGTGTTACAGCAAATGCGAGCATCGCTACGGACATATTGACAATAGATAATGGTGGAACTCTTGATATCGCTGTTGATAACATCAAGACAACACAAAATACTGTGACAAACAACGGGACATTAAATCTTCTTGGTGGAACGGCGACAGAGCCTGCAAACCTCTCAAGAGAAATAACAGGTAGTGGCAATACTGTTGTAACGAACGGAGGAAATGTAGCCTCTACTGCAAGAATTGCAACAAACGCTATTACAATAACTGAAGATGGCAAACTTACCATTGCTTCAGAAAACCTCGGCAGTGCTGTAACAAACAACGGCACCTTGAAACTTGAAGGTAATGTCGTGGGGCAGAATGTAAATGGCGACCCCACTATACTAGGGACATTGTCTCTTAGCGATGGCGAAGTGTCTTTTGCAGATGGTGTAACTATCAAAAACCAAATTATTGAAACAAGCGGAATATTAAAAACAGGAAAAGACTATCTTGATGCGACAGACAGCGTGACCTTGAAAGATGGGACAATAAACATTACAAACGGAGAGGTTAATGCAAGCTACACTCCTAACGTAGTGAATTTGTATAATTTTGATGCAACAAATGGAACAAACAAAATAGTATTTAATACAGTGCTTTCAAAAGATGCTTCTAGTGGTGATATAACAGCATATTCTGACAGTATAAATATATCTGGCACAGCGACAGGAACGCTTAACCTTGCACTGTTAAATGCAAATATTTTTAACGATGAAAATTTTGGAGATGGAGATAGTGCAACTGTAGAGTTGTTCAAAACAACAGCCGGCGGCGACATAACTGATTTAAGGTTAATTGGTCAAAATGTGGCAGTAAGTCTAGCAAAATCCTACATATTTAAGCCTAAAAATGAATATGGCGGAGAGTTGGAAGTAACAATAGGCGTGGGCTCTACCCTTTATCAAGCGATAAACCTTTATGAGTTGCCAGAGGGATATGTTTCAGACAGTTACAATTTGCACCAAAATGTAAATATACATGAAAAAGATGCCCCTGATACTGCAGGGGCAATTCCAGTTGGCAAGACATCACTTGGCACCTTGGCGAGGGCATTAGGAGAACCAAGAAACTTTACCATAAATGGCAACGGTTACAGGTTATTTGGTGATGATTACGGTGGAGTTATTGTTAATGATGGTGATACATTGACGATTTCAAATCTTACGGCGATTGGATTTGCCGGAGCATTTGTAAAAAATGCTGGAACACTAAAATTTACTGATACAAACTACATGTATAATTCTATAGAAAACAACGGAACAATGAATATAACAGGTTCTACCGTGTTTACAAACGGTGCTAGAATTACCGGCACTGGTAAATTGATAAATTCGGGTGAGCTTAACATAGGTGCTTCTTTTCTTACGGTAAACCGTGTGGAGAACGGTGGAAAGATAATTCTTAGCGGTGGAACATTAACCTCTACAATACACTCAACAGATGCTGTAACGGGGGTAACTATCATAAATGGTGTCGTGGATCTTAATGCCTCAATATATACCCCAATAACCATAAATGGAAAAATGAGCCTTACTGCCTCGGCAAGCAATATCGGTGGTGCTGTTACAAACGAAAAGGGAACGTTAAATCTCACGGGTGGAACCCTAGCACAAACAGTAAGCGGAAACGGTGCAACGATTATTGCTGGAGATGTAACGTCTAATGCAAAGATAGAAAATAAAATAACAATCAATGAGGGAAAATCTCTTAAGGTTTCTGCAGAAAATGTTGGTGGTATCGTAGCGAACGAAGCAGGAACGTTAAAACTGACAGGCGGTTCTGACGCCGATAACGAAATGATGTTGAACAACATCATAATGGGAGATGGAGACACAATAATAGATAGTGGATTTGTAAAAACAAGAAAGAAAATACAAAACAAAATAACGGTAGGAAACGGCTCTGCAAAAACCGCTCTTGCAATCTTAGCAGATAGCATCACCCACGATGTCACTGTAAATAAAAATGCGCAACTAGACCTGATACAAGGAACATTGACACATGCAATATCAGGTGAAGGCGTTACAGGAATATCTCGTGGCGATGTTAAATCCGAAGCAAAAATAAATACAGAGGTTTATATTGAGCTTGGCAGAAAGTTTGAGATTTCTGCTGATAACGTTGGTAATACTATCCATAATAGAGAAGGAACGGTAATTCTTTCAGACGGAACGCTAAACGAGGAAATATTAGATTTTGGCTCTTTAGTGATAGATGGTGATGTAATATCAAATGAGACGATTACCAACAACATAACGATTAATGATGGTAAATCGCTTAAGATTTCTGTTGGCAATATTGGTGGTGTAACTTCGGATATTACGAACAATGGAACGCTGACCTTGACAGGCAAATCAACATTAGGTATTGAAAATCCATTGAATCATAGAATAAAAGGTAGTGGTAAAACAATAATAGCTGGTAATATATCATCAATAGCGCCAGCCATTGGCAAAATAAGTAATGACATGATAATAAATGGTGGCAAATCTCTTCAGATTATTGCATCTAATATTGATGGTGACATAGAGGTAGAGAGTAACGGCACATTAGAAATATACGCATATACCACATTGTTGACTAACGATAGAATAAATAATGCAATTACCGGAAGTGGAGAAACAAAAATAAAGGGCAAAATAGCAGCAAAAAAAGAGATAAGCACTCCAACAATCAGCATCGAAGATGGAGAACTCAAAATTTCAGCAGGCAATGTTGGCGGTGTTGTAGCAATAAGTAAAAACAAAAAGCTAGTCCTTACAGGAGGAGTTCTACGAAAAGAAGTAAACGGAAGTGGCACAACAGAAATTGATGGAAGTGTAATAAGCAATGCGTCGATAGATACTAAAATATCAATCAATTCTGGAAAATCTCTTTCGTCCTTGGCAAATTACATTGGTGGAACAGTTTCTAACAGTGGAACTCTAACCCTTGGAGCTGGCACCTTGAGCAAAGAGGTAAGTGGCAGTGGCACAACAGAAATTAACGGAGCAGTAACTTTTAATGCCAACGTGGAGAACTCAATAAAAATAAACGGCAACAAATCTCTTACTTCTTCAGCAAATTATATTGGCGGAAAAGTTTCTAACAGCGGAAACCTCATCCTTACTGGCAACACATTAAGTCATGAGGTGAGTGGCAGTGGCACAACAAAAATTGACGGGACAGTGACCTTTAATGCCAATGTTGCAAACGCAATAACGATAAATAGTGGAAAATCGCTTACTTCTTCGGCAAATTATATTGACGGAAATGTTTCAAACAGTGGAAACTTGACTCTTGGAGATGGCACATTGAAAAATACAGTTAATGGAATGGGTAACACTGTAATTGACGGAAATGTGACATCCACTGCAAGCATTGCCACCGCAATAACAATAAATAGTGGCAAAACCCTTGCTATTTCTGCGGAAAATATCGGTGGTGATGTTACTAACGATGGTGCAACACTCACACTCTTTGGCAAACAACTGAGCAAAAACGTAACTGCCACAAACAGGGGCACATTAAACCTTACGCTTGGTGAAAAGTCGTTTGCTGATGATGTAACTTTAACAAATCAGAATATTTGTGTCACATCGCTTGGAATACTAATGGCTGGCAAAGATCACATAGATACAACCGATAATGTTATCTTGAAGAATGGCACAATAGACATTACAAATGGAAGTGCCGAGGAAGCAGGTAACGTTGTTAAAATAAATGATTTTTCTGCCAAAGACGGAACAAATAGAATTGTGTTCAACACAAAGGTGTCAAAAGCAGGTGAAACTGCTCAAGCAATTAGCGATAGCATAAAGGTTGCTGGAGCAGTAACGGTAGGTAGCACTCTGAATATTGCAACCACAAGAGCAAACATCGCTAACGCAGGCACGTTTGGTGTGGGAGATGTGGCATACATAGATTTATTTGCGCCAACTGGAACAGGTAACATAAGCAATTTAACACTTGTCGGTAAAAGTGTAACGGCAAGTGCGGATTTGTCCTATATTTTTTCTGCAGTAGAAGGAGCAGGCAATGAAGGCAAGGTAAAAATAAACGCAGAAGAAGGTTGTTCTCTTTATGAAGCTATAAATTTAAATACGCTAAAGACGAAACTTAATTTACCGACAGCCTACAGCCTTACAGCAAACACGACATTGGGAAGTGGTGCAGGAGCTTTGCCGAGTGAAGCAGACTCTTTGGGCACATTAAACGATGGATTGCCAGCTGAAAAGACGAGAGAAACCTTTACAATTCTTGGAAATGGAAATGTATTAAGTGGTAATGCTAAGCAATATGGTGGAGTTACTGTGAATGAGGGTGACACTTTAATTCTTTCCGATTTAACTGTAAAGGAATTTAAGGATAATGTTTTTGTAACAAACGCAGGAACACTTGAGTTTGATAACACAAACACAATGGAAAGCTCTGTGGTGAACAACGGAGCAATGAATGTAACTGGGGCGACAACATTTGCCTCAGGTTTTTGCGTTACTGGTTATGGTGTCATAACAAACACAGGTTCCCTTACGATAGATGCTGGCTATCTTGGCAACGAAACAACAAACAACGGAACGCTAACTCTAGGAACTGGCACGTTGGATAGTGATGTAAGTGGAAACGGTTCAACTGTGATTGCTGGAGCTGTAATATCAAATGCAAGTATCGCAAATGCGATAACAATAGACGGCAGTAATTCTCTTACAATTTCTGCAAGCAATATTGGTGGACTTGTAACAAATAATGCTACTGGGACGTTAGCATTGTCAGATGGTGAATTAACCTATGATGTAAATGGAAACGGTTCAACAGTTATTGGTGGAGATGTAACATCTAGTGCGAACATAGAAAACACCATAACAATAAATGATGGTAAAAGTCTCAATATTTCCGCTAATTATATTGGTAATACTGTAACAAACGATGGAAATCTTACCTTGGCAGATGGGGCATTAATGCATCGTGTAACAGGAAATGGCACAACAACCATTGCCGGAAATGTAACGGCTACAGAGGGCACCGACATCGAAGGGCAGCCCATATCGGGGATAGCCAATGCAATGACAATAAATGAAGGCAGCACTCTTGCAATTGTTACGCATAGTGTTGGTGGCGCTATAACAAACAATGGAACACTAACCCTTCTTCCGGGTTGGGGTGCCCATCAATTGGTAAGCAAGGCAATAGACGGCTCTGGCACAACTGTAATAGAACAAAATGGTACTAGATACGATGTAGCAGTTGCGGCTGGTGTAAGCATAGCTAATAAAATAAAACTTAATAGTGCGAACTTAAAGATTCAAGCAGATATGGTTGGTGGCGTTGTGGAAAACAACAAGGTATTATCACTTTATGGAGCAGACAAAGCCTTGAACTATGAAGTAAGTGGCCCCGGCACAACAAGGATTGAAGGAACAATACGCGCGAATGCTTCAATTGCAAACGCAATAGGAATAACGCCAACTGGTGAAGTTTATGCCTGCACCCTCACAATTGCAGCAGATAATGTTGGCGGAGCTGTAACATTGGGATCCCAGGTAAATGGAGCTAGAGCGACGTTAAGATTGTTAGATGGAAGATTAAAATATGCCATAGATATACTTGAAATGTCAGCTACGACAAATGAAACAATCATTGATGGTGACGTATTGTCTTCTGCTAGCATAACAACGAATGTCTTAACGATAAATGCAAATAAATCCCTTGCTATTGCCGCGGACAATATCAATATAGTGGCAACAGGGAACGACAAAAAAATAACAAACGACGGAACCTTGAGCCTTTACAGTGGAGAGTTAAATTCCGCTGTAGATGGTAGCGGTGAAACTGTAATAAATGGAGCTGTAAAATCCAATGAGAAGATAGATACACACCTAACTATAAATGAGAAGGGCTCTTTAACAATTTCTGCCAACAAAGTTGGCAACACTGTGGCAAACGAGGGGAAACTAACCCTTATAGGTGGTAGCTTAAACAAAGCAGTAAGTGGCTCTGGCACAACTGTAATAGATGGACCCGTGTCAGTGACTGATGCATCTGATGGTGGAAGCATAGCTAATAAAATACTAATAAATAAGGACTGGGTACTTCTCACTGACGCAAGCAAGGTTGGTGGTCTTGTGTCAAACAATGGGACATTACAACTGACTGGAACAAACAAAACCCTGAGCTATGCAGTAAGCGGAAACGGCATAACAAAAATTACGGGAACAATTACAGCCAACGCTTTAATTGCAAACGCCATAACAATAGATGCTACTAGTGGTAGTAGTAATTCCCTAAAAATTGCAGCAGAAAATGTTGGCGGTGATGTGACAAACACTGGAGCTACACTGACTCTCTTTAATGGAGATGGAGTGCTGGCTCACGATGTGTCTGCTGACTCTGACAAAAGAGGAACTCTCAACCTTGGCAGTGGCGAGAAATCCTTTGAAAAATTCGTAACCATCAAAAATCAGAATATCACGACAAGCGGAAAGTTAAAAACAGGAATAGCATTTGCTTTTACAGATCCAAACACTCAAAACAACGTCACCATGAATAGTGCGACGATAGACATTGCTAATGGCGCTGCAAATGTAGATAATATTCCGAATATTGTGCATTTACATAATTTTGATGCTAGCAATGGAACAAATGGAACAAACAAAATAGCCTTTAACACCAAACTTTGGAATAATGGAATATATGATCTGGTAGAAAGCGACATGATAAACATAACGGGAGAAGTAGCAAACAACAGCAAATTAAAAATTAACATCGGAAAGATGAATATCTATAACGATGGCTCCTTTGTTTCTGGAGACGAGGCAATCATAAATTTATTTACCGGTAACGTTAGCAAGTTAACGCTTGTCGGTGGTGTAGTTGTTGAGAGCCCGGAGCTTGCCTACATTTTCACAAAGGTTGATGGTGCAGATAATGCAGGTAAATTGCGCATAAAAGCAATTACAGGTTGCACCCTCTATGAGGCGATAAACTTGAACAATCTTTGGATGCAAGACAATCCACCAACTGTATATGGCTTTACAAGTGATGTAACATTACATCAAGATAGACCATTAAATGCCGGATACCTTCCAGCCACAAATGGTGACTCACTAGGCACATTAACTGAAAAGGACTCAGAGGCAAGAGAATTTACAATTAACGGTAATGGCTTTACCTTAAACGGTGCCGGCAAGGGTGGAGTAACTGTCAATAGTAAAGACACTCTCATTCTCTCCGACTTGAAGGTAACAGGCTTCAAAGATGTTACTAAGGATGATGACACAGTTGTAAAAAGTGTGGCTGTAGATAACAGTGGAACGCTTGAGTTTGACGGCACAAACTATATGGCTGCTTCCGTGATAAATACAAATAGTGGAAAGGTAAATGTAATGGGTGCTGTGACATTCCTCTCCGGCTTTGGAATTGATGGAGGTTCTCTTAATAACACCGGCTCACTTACAATAGAAGTTGGTAAACTTGCTGTGGACAACATAGAAAGAAACGACGGCAATCTTTCATTATATGGAACTGGAACGTTACAAAAGGGAATAACTGGCACGGGTTTAACGGTAATAGATGGTGAGATTGTCACGGAGCAAACAATTGCTAATACTATACAGATAAATGGCAATAGGCTTCTTTCAATTTCATCAGATAATATTGGTGGTGCTGTGAGAAACGATGGAACACTACTTCTTGGTGATGGCGCATTGACAAAAGAAGTAAGCGGAAGCGGTAAAACAATAATTGACGGAGATGTTACATCCAGTGCAGAAATAGCCAACACAATGATAATAAATGACGATAAGTCTCTCGATATTTCTGCAAACAATGTCGGTGGGGCTGTGGCAAACAGCGGAGAGCTAACCCTTACAGACGGAACACTTAATTGTCCTGTGTTGATACTTGAGGGAAATGAGGCCGGCACAACAGTCATTAATGGAAATGTCCTGTCAAATGCACTCATAGCCAACGCAATAACGATAAACGGAAGTAAGTCACTTCAAATTTCTGCAAGCAAGGTTGGCGGTGCTGTGGCAAACAACGGAACACTTACACTTGGAGAAGGTAATTTGATAAAGGATGTAAGCGGAAACGGCAAAACAATTGTCGCCGGAGCTGTAACGTCCATTGCAAAGATAGCAACAAAAGATTTAACCATAAATAGTGAAGGCTCACTCAAAATCACAGCTAATAATCTCACGACTACCAATGCTGTTGCAAATAACGGCACTCTCTACATCGGAGGTGGAACAGCAGACACTGCAGCGGAATTATCAAGTGAAATAGGTGGCAATGGTTCAACAGAAATAATAGGTAATGTTGCAGCCAGTAATGCAATAAACAACGAAATAACAATAAACGAGGGCAGAGCCCTCTCTATTGGAGCAGGTAATGTTGGTGGTGCTGTGGCAAACAACGGGACATTAACACTTACAGGCGGAACGTCTAAAACTGACACTGTTACCTTAGCACAAGAAGTAAGTGGCGACGGGCAAACAGTTGTAGACGGATTTGTAAAGTCTGATGCACTCATTGCTAATGCAATGACAATAAATCAAGATAAATACCTTGAAATTTCCGCAGGCAATGTCGACGGCATTGTAACTAACAATGGAACGCTTGCCCTTGGTAAAGGCTTGCTGAAAAACGAAGTAAGAGGAAACGGCACAACAGAGATAAACGATATTGTGGCATCTAGTGTAAAGATAGCAAACGCAATAACAATAAATGGCACAAACTCCCTCGCTATTTCCGCAGACAATGTTGGTGGAGCTGTAACAAACGAAGCAGGAACCTTGACCTTGTCAAGTGGAACTTTGAACGAAAATGTAAGCGGAGCAGGCAACACGGTAATTGCTGGAGATGTGGTGGCTAATGGAGCAATAACCAACACAACGGCAATTTTATCAAATAAGTCGCTTACCATCTCAGCAGAAAATGTTTATGGTAGTGTAGCAAACAAAGGAACGCTTACCCTCAAGGGAGGCACTTCAGCAGACGAAACTGTTACCTTGAAAAATGCAGTAACTGGCGTAGGACAGACGATAATAGACGGCTTTGTGAAGTCTGATGCGAGCATTGCAAACGAAATGGTGATAGAAGACGATAGGTATCTCCAAATTTCAGCAGAGAATGTTGATGGCACTGTTGCCGATAACGGCACACTTGTCCTTACAGGCGGAACTTCTGAAACTGACACTGTTGTCCTAGAGAAAAAGGTAACTGGTGACGGGCAGACGGTAATAGATGGATTTGTTAAATCTAACGCCAGCATTGCCAACACAATGACAATAAACAAAGATAGGTATCTTACGATTGCAGCTTCTCATGTCGGTGGTGCTGTTACAGACGAGGGAAAGCTGAATTTGCTTGCTGGCACCTTGAAATACGGGCTATCCGGTAAGGGTGACACAGAAATATCTGAAGCAGTGATTTCTGAGGCGAGCATAGCTACAAACACATTAACGATAGATAGTACCGGTTCTCTTACAATTGCAGCCGGAAATATTAATATTTTCGGACATACTGTAACTAATGATGGATTGCTTACACTTGGAACTGGAGAATTGCAAAAAGCAATAAACGGGGATGGTTCAACCGTTATAAACGGAATCGTCGTGACACGTGAGAGCATAGCTAATAAAGTTAAAGTAAATTACAACAACTCCCTCACTATTTCCGCAGATAACCTCGGTGATGACGTAACAAACAATGGAACACTAAACCTCTCTGGTAATGTAATTAGTCATAGCATAACAGCGTCAAATGGAGAAAGAGGAATTTTGAAGCTCATCAGTGGCACAAAAACACTTAACGCAGCTGTAAGCAATCAAGATATTACAGTGATTGGAACATTGAAAACTGGAGCAAATCACCTAGACGATACGGACAATGTTACATTACTTGACGGAAAGCTTGACATAACCAAGGCAGATACTGCTACCACAAATGAGGTAACAATAAATGATTTTGATGCCAGCACGGGAATAAACAGAATTACATTCAATACAAAACTTTCAGATGCTTCTACGACGCCAAGAGCAAGCAGTGATGCGATAAACATAGCAGGGGAAGTGGCAGAAGGTAGCACGGTAAAAATTGATATTACTGGTGCGAATATCTATAACGATGGTTCATTTACTGTGGGAAGCGGGGCAGATATTTCTTTGTTTACTGGTAACGTCAGTAATTTAACACTTGTTGGCGGTATGGTAGTAGAAAGCCCAGATATTGCCTACCTTTTTACTGCCGAAAATGCGGGACAATTGCACATACAAGCAACAGAAGGTTGCACACTTTATGGTGCAATAAATTTAGATAAGTATTGGACGCAGAACAATCCCCCAACAGCCTATACCCTTAAAACTGACACAACATTGAACAAGAATGCCACACCTTCGAATGCCGGAACTCTTCCAAATGATGCAACATCATTGGGTATATTGACTGAATCAAATGGGCAGGCAAGAGAATTTTTGATTGATGGTGTAGGTAACACGTTAGACGGTGCAGGATTCGGCGGAGTTACCGTCAATAATGAAGACACATTAACTATTTCTAATATCACGGTCAAGGGATTCAAGGATGATGTCTTTGTGGTAAACGCCGGAACACTTGAGCTTGAAAATGTTGTCACTATGGAAAATTCCGTGGTCAACAATGGCACGATGAATGTGACAGGGACGACGACATTTGCATCGGGACATGGGGTTAGTGGTACAGGGAATATTTTGAACACCGGCCAGTTTGCCATTAACGCCGGAAAGCTTGTCAACACTGTCACAAACGAAGGAAAGTTAATGTTGGGACGCGGAAAGTTGACAAAAGAAATCTCAGGCGACAACGGTGAAACAATAATAAACGGGAATGTAGTCTCCACTGCAAGAATAGCCAACGCAATAAGAATAGCCAGTGGCAAATCTCTTGATATTTCTGCAAGTAATGTTGATGGCACAGTAACAAATGATGGCATCTTGACATTAAACAAGGGCACCTTAGAAGAATTGGTAAAATCAAGTATGCCAACGAGGCAAGGAACTGTTACACTTGCGGATGCTGTAACCTTGAATAATACGCTTTCTTCACAAAACATCATTGCAAAGAATGATTACTCCACTGTTGCAAGTGAACTCTATATAGCAAACAACGATTTAACCTTTGATGGTGGTGGCTTTGACTTCCAAGACAACAAGGTATCAAACTATGTTGTCAAAAACATCAACCTCAGCGGTGACGGCTATTTGAAGCTAGATGTTGACCTCGCCGCAAAGGAGATGGATACACTCAGTGTTGAATCAGCGGGTGCCATTTCAGGGTCTGCTCCGCTTCACATAACTTCACTGGCACTCTTGACAGAAGCACAGGAAAATGTGACAAACGTTTTATTTACGGATGATGAAACATTGATGCAGTCTGTTGTTTATGACGGTGCGACAAAGGGATTGCATGTTAAATCATCATCGCAGTTATATGCGGTTGCATACGACAAGGCGACTGGCTTATTTACCTTTACCAAAACGGGAGCTAATGAAACCACAAAGTCTATTTCTGACACAGCAGTGGCATTAAACTTTGCTTGGTTAGAAAGTGTCAACAACCTACAAAAACGCCTTGGCGATCTCCGCAATGGCGAAAAAAGCAACACTGGTTGGGTTCGTTTCCAAAGAAGTATGGACGACCTCAACATGGGTAGAAAGCTCAATGTCTCCGGCAACCTATACCAGATAGGCTATGACTTTGCTCTGCAAAATGATAAGACTTCTCGTGGTTATTTCGGTCTTTCATTTGAGCGCATGGACGGGAACCAGTCATTCAAGCTTGGTGGTGGTGACCTGAAATCAACATCTGTAGGCGCCTACTACACAAAGATTTATAACAGCGGTCACTATTTTGATTTCATTCTCCGTTACGGCAGGTATGAAAGCGACACAACAAGCTATGATGAAGACACCATAACAAAGCTTGATTATGCACTTAATGGCGTGACACTCTCCGGCGAATATGGATACAGGGCAAATATCGGCAAGAATGGTTTTTACCTTGAACCACAAACAGAGTTTATATACGGATATTTAGGCGGTGCAAAAAAGACAAGTAGCACCGGACACTTGGCAACCATTGACAGCACAAATCACTTTGTCACAAGGCTGGGGCTCTCCCTTGGTCAACAGGTTAATAACTTTAACTACTACCTCAGGACTAGTTACTACCACGATTTTGCCGACACTTCAAAAATTACCTATGGTGATGCTTCCTATGAACAGGATAGTGCACATAATTGGTGGGAAGTTTCCCTTGGCGGTGGCTGGAATGTAACGAATACGAGCTACTTCTATGCAGAGCTCACAAAACATTTCAAGGATATAAGCAATTCATTGAACTTTAATTTAGGCTTCCGCTTCACGTTGTAATAAAAACAAGGATTATATACCTTATCTACTTTGGTAAAAATTGAGAATTGAAAATTGAAAATTGAGAATTAATGTGTGGCTTCGCCACGATTTAAAATAAACAAGGACTAGATAATTAGTCGTCACTGAATAATAGCAAATTTACAGAAGTTTTGAAAATAGCTTCTAAAA
>CALELF010000058.1 GCA_937902895.1 uncultured Synergistaceae bacterium
ATAACCCATTATTTCAAGTCATAATCACACTTTTTTATTATTTCAGTGACGACTAGTTAAAAGACCAGTCGCTCATTTTTTATCTAATGTAAAATTCCCAATTTGTCAAAATAAATCTCAAATTTTTTAGCGATTTTTGCGTGTTTTTGTTATGCTATTACTGCATTGAGTGTTTTGCTTATGTAAAAAAAACTTAACAAATTCAATAAGTTAAAAGAGACAAAACAAAAACGGGTAGTCCATGGAACACATGGCTACCGTTTTTTTTGTTTTGGCAATCGAAAAGTTAAATGACTAGTCGCTCGTTGTTTATCTAATGTAAAATTCCAAATTTATCAAAATGAATCTCAAAATTTTTAGCGATTTTTGCGTGTTTTTGTTATGGTATTACCGTATTGTGTGTTTTGATCATGTGACATTTACTTCACATTGAGATTTTTTATTGAGAGGAAAAAAGAAATCAAATTGCTGATAACATAGCTTAATGTAAGTGGTTAGATAGTAAGTGGTTAGATGGTTAGATAAATTTGTTTATTTTATTGTGCAATCAATTGTGTTATAATACTTCAACAAACGGGGTGGGGAACAAAATTGAAATGAAATCTCGATTGGTTTACTATTATCAGGCTATGCTTGAAAAATATCTAACAGTGAGGTGAAAATACTATTGGCAGAAAATTATGATGATGTGCTAATTGATACTACTTATGAAATATTATCCAAATACTCAAAATCTGAAACCTTGGACAAAGAGTATTCACGAGAATTATTCTCCGATAATCTTCTACACGTTTTTAATTTTTTAATATTGTGGATTATTTTTGAAAGTGTTGTAAAGGAAAGTACACATTGTAAAAAGAATATAGCAAAGGGGATAACACAATTTGTAGATGAAAATTTTGCCAATCTGAATTTTGCTAATCTTAAATCAATATTTGTTGGATTTTATAGGATATATGGTAAAGAGGGACAACTTCACTGCATACCAGTCCAACCACCTCAAAAAGAGTTTGATGTATCGACATTTGACGGAATTTTTAATTGTTCCAAGGGCGAATACTATAAAAAAATTGAAAACGAGCCAATGTTAAAGGGAATACTTCTAATGCTAAAAGGGGTAAGAAATAATTTTATCCATAATGATTCAAAAGTTACTTTTACCGAGTGTTATTGTAATTCAAATAAAAACCACGAAATGCCAAAGCTAGCAGGAGTAGTTACTAGTATGGGTGGCGATGATAAATTTCACCAAATGGCACTTTTTTGTTGTGCTTCGAAGTTGCTCCAAGAGCTTCTATTAAAAAATTTTAGAAATGTAAAGCAAAAGCAAAAAACAAAAATTCAATAAGAGAGGTATTACAATGAAAAAATTATTTGTTGTAGCATTAGTGTTTGCTTTAACATTAACTTTTAGCAACGTAGCGAGTGCTGCATGGGTCGATACTGGTTATAATGACGAATTAATAAAGGCGATGTACATTGATGATGATGTAACTGATGAAGATTATTACTGCACTATGTGGGTGAAAACAATCCTTCGCACGCCCCAAAAATTAGAAAATGGTAAAAATGCATTTGTTTTGGTTGCTTTGAAGGCATTTCCATTACAGAGAATTTCGGGTAATGTAAAGGAAATCAATACTAAAAAAGATGGCGTGATTGCCCTAACAGCCTATGATGCTAACAACAATGTTGTCAGTTCTTTTGATAGAACTGGACATGCAATAAATTGGAGTAGTATAATACCTGATACAATGGGAGCGTTAGAGGCAGAATTTGCAAAGGTTGCTTATAACGTTAAATTCAATCGCTGATCCCCTCTAATTTTTACTAAATATACCTTGATATAAAGACATAAAAAATCAACTGGGTATTGTGTATATCGTCAATCGTGTAAGGTATGACATAGGCTAATTAAATTAGCTAACAGTGTTTGGATTTTACTTCCTAGTAAAATAAACTTATGGAAGATTTTGTAGGCAAAAATATAACGAGCGACTAGTCATTTGACTAGCCGTTCGTTAATTTTTTATCGTCTTATTTTATGCACTCTAATGTGTCTCTTGCAATTACAAGCTCCTCGTTTGTTGGAACAAGCATAACTGTTACCTTTGAATCTGGAGCGGAAATGATTTTTTCCTTGCCACGCACCTTGTTAGCTTCCTCGTCAAATTTAATGCCAAGGAACTCCATATCAGCACAGACATCACGGCGGAAATCAATTCCGTTTTCACCAATGCCGGCTGTGAATACAACCACGTCAAGACCGCCCATTTCTGCTGCATATGACGCAATATATTTCTTTACTCCGTTGATTAAAATCTGCAAGGCAACTTTTGATTTTTCGTTGCCCCTTTCTGCTGCTTCTTCAATATCTCTCATGTCGCTTGAAATTCCTGTTAATCCAAGCAAGCCGGATTTCTTTTGCACCATGTCGCTGACTGCCTTTGCAGAGCCAAGCTGTTCCATTAAGAACACCATTACGGACGGGTCAATATTACCGCATCTTGTGCCCATGATGAGACCTTCTGCTGTGCTGAGCCCCATGCTTGTGTCTAGGCATTTACCGCCCTTGACGGCAGCAACGGAACTTCCGTTGCCCAAGTGGCATGTTACAATACGCAAATCCTTTGGATCTTTGCCCAAGATTTCTGCTGCACGAGCGGAAACATATCTGTGGCTTGTGCCGTGGAAGCCGTAACGACGGACGGAATTTTTCTCGTAATACTCATAAGGAATTGCATAGAGGTAAGATGCAGGTGGCATTGTCTGGTGGAATGATGTGTCAAACACTGCAACGTTTGGTTTGCCTGGCAAAACTTCCATAACGGCTCTGATGCCCTGCAAGTTTGCTGGGTTGTGCAATGGAGCGAGGGTAGAAACTTCTTCAATTCCCTTGATGACTTCTTCTGTAACGAGAACAGACTTTGTAAATTTCTCTCCGCCGTGGACTATTCTGTGTCCTGCTCCTGCCAATTCATCAAAGCTAGCAAGCACGCCGAATTCCTTATCTATTAACATATTAAGCACATAGCGAATTGCCTCTGTGTGATCCGCAAATGGCACTTCACGTGTTACAGCGTCAAGTCCAATTTTTGTGTGCTTGATTTTTGAGCCATCCATGCCAATGCGCTCAACAAGTCCCTTAGCTAAAACCTTTTCACCATCCATATCAATGACTTGATACTTGAGTGATGAACTACCACAATTCAAAACGAGAATTTTCATAACTTTTCCTCCAAGTTTTTTATTTTGTGCTTTTTTATGCTGTTTTATGTTGTTTTGTGATAAAATTAACAGTCTTTGTGCAAGTCACAACTGCAAGAGTATAGTTTAATTTTGCAAAATTTTCAATAGTGTAGGAAAAATAAATAATTTATGAAAAAATACAAGGTCGCTGGCATAATAGCAGAATACAATCCGTTTCACATGGGACACTTGCACCATATTGCGGAAACAAAAAAATCCGCTGAATGTGTTATTGCCGTTATGTCATCAGATTTTGTGCAACGTGGCGAGCCTGCTCTCTTTGACAAATATGTGAGAGCGGAAGCAGCTGTTGCCTGTGGCTGTGACCTTGTGCTTGAATTGCCGGTCGTTGCCTCTTGCCACAATGGTTTTGTTTTTTCAAAATGTGCTGTGGCTCTCCTTGCAAATACCGGGCTTATTGATTGTCTTTCCTTTGGGGTGGAAGACACGAATTTTGATGCATCAAAAATTATTGATGTGTTACTTCACGAAGATGAAGATTTCAAGGCACAGTTAAAAAAATATATGGATGATGGTTACTCATTCATTATGGCACGAAGCCTTGCACTTGAAGAAAAAATCAAGGGGTCAAGTGACTACATAAAGGGGAGCAACAACAATTTGGCTCTTTGCTATCGTATGGAATTGGCAGAAAAATTTCCGAATATATCGCCATTGCCAATCAAACGAGTTGGCAGTGATTATAACGAAGAACAAGTAGCGGAAATTTCTTCGGCAACGGCATTGAGAAAAGCCTTTGCAAACGGTGAAATTGATAAATTTATGGAGCAAGTTCCGTCTGTTGCACGGGAAATTTTTAGTGATGCTATTCAAAAGGGACAGTTTGTGTCAAAAGCTGAGTGGGCAAGTGCTTGGCAGACATTGCGAACGTTGCTTTTGACGAAATGCAATGAAGAAATAAAAGATATTGCAGAAATAAAAGAGGGCTTTGAAAATACATTAAAGCAACATGCACTTACTTCAAACACCTTGGACGAATTCATTTCTTCCTGTGTTTCCAAACGCTACACAAAAAGCCGTGTGGCACGGAATGTTTGTCACGTGTTGTTAAATTATAAAGAAAAATTAAACAGACAGGTTCAAGATAACACCTTGCCTTACATAAAGCCACTTGCCATGAATGAAACAGGGCGTGAACTTTTGCGAGAAATGAAAGATTGTGCAAGGTTGCCGATTGTTACGACCTATGGCACTGCCTCATGCGTTAGTGATTTTGCTAAGGAAGTAAGTGCTTTTGAGCTTGCCTCGTGCGAAATATGGAAAGGGCTTGCAAAAACTCCTGTGTTAGGTAGTTGCAATGCAGAAAAAATACGAATAAGATGAAGTTAGATCTTGAAAAAATAAGAAAAAAAATAATGAATAACAAATTACTGTATTGTGTGGATAAATACAGAAAAATTGTGCGGTCAAGAGCCTATGACTTGCTGATGCTTTTTCATGCTTTTTTCAGAATTGGTTCAATGAGTTTTGGCAGTGGACTTACCATGATTCCTATTTTGCAAGCGGAGCTTGTGGAGAAACGCCACTGGGTAAAGGTAGAAGATTTGCTCAATTATTATGCATTGTGTCAGGGACTTCCGGGAATAATGATGGTCAACCTGTCTTGCTTTGTCGGTTACCAAAGAGAAAAAAAACTTGGCTCAATTGTGGCAGCATTGGCAGTAGTTATGCCTAGCATAATAATTATAACCGGTATAGCGGCACTCTTTACAAATTATTCCAAAAATCCCTATGTAACTCATGCAATGCGAGCTGTTTCTGCCTGTGTTTGTGCCTTGATTTTTAGTGCTACCTTGACAATGTTCAAAAGAGTAATTAAAGATATTTTTTCTTTTATCGTGTTTGCTGTTGTCCTTGCCTTGACTCTCTTGTATAAGCCTTCACCTGCTATAATTATTCCTGTTTCCCTAGTGGTTGGTGTGGTATATTGCAAAATATATAGAGAAATGCAAGGCAGATGGAAGCAAAAACTTTCCAAGGAAATGGAAAGTGATGAAATTTTTGATTTGGATTTTTCCTCAAAATCTTAAAATTCTAGGGAAACGGACATAAAATATGATTTATTTACGACTAGCATATGAATTTTTTATAATCGGCCTTTTTGCTGTCGGTGGTGGTATGGCAACCTTGCCATTTCTTTATCGCTTGGCGGACAAAACTGGCTGGTTTACTGCAAAATTTGTTACGGATATGGTTGTTGTGTCTGAATCAACACCAGGACCAATCGGCATAAATATGGCTACCTACATTGGTTTTTCTGTCGCTGGAATGTTGGGGGGCATCATTGCAACTGTAAGCATAATTGCTCCTGCAATAATAATTGTAACCTTGCTTTCAAAAACGATTGAAAAATATCAAAAGCACCCCATCGTTAGAGATGGTTTTTATGCTGTTCGTCCTGCAGTTGTAGGCATAATTGGTGCTGGATTTTATCATGTTTTGGCAAACGTTATGTTTAATGTATCGTTATACGAACAAACAAAGTTGATACGAGATTTAATCACAAAAAAAGAAGTGATATTATTCATTATATTTTTTATCTTAATGAGAAAATTTCATTTGCATGTAATGTTTTATATATGCCTTGCAGCAATTGCAGGCATTATTTTAAAGTTATAGAAGGATGTGAACAGAATGCGACGCACAAAAATTATTTGCACAATTGGTCCAGCCAGTGACAGTCCCGAGGTGTTTGAAAAGCTTTGCCAAGCAGGAATGAACGTGGCAAGGTTGAACTTTTCACACGGCACACATGAAGAACACCAAAAACGTATTGACATGATAAAGTCTGTCCGTGAAAAATTAAATTTGCCAATAGCAATTTTGTTAGACACAAAAGGACCTGAGTATCGTGTCGGGACTTTTCGTGATGGCAGTGTTACATTAAAAGAGGGAGACAAATTTGTATTTTGCGTTGATGATGTTATAGGGGATATTGAGCGAGTAAGCGTGAACTACAAGGGGCTTGCAAAGGACTTGTCCATTGGAGATACGATTTTAGTCAATGACGGGCTTGTAGCCTTTGAAGTTACTAATGTTACGGCAACGGAGATTATAACTGTCGTTAAAATAGGTGGAACAATTTCAAACAAAAAAAGTATGAGTTTCCCTAATAAAGTCTTGAAGCAAGTTTACTTGAGTGAACAGGATAAATCTGATTTGCTTTTTGGCATAAAAAATGATATTGATTTTGTCGCCTGTTCCTTTGTAAGCACAGCACAAGACATAAAAGATGTGAGAGACTTTTTGGATGCCAATGGTGGAGAAAATATAGCTCTCATTGCAAAGATAGAAAATCAAGCCGGTTTGGATAACCTTGCTGGTATAGCTGAATACTGTGAGGGAATAATGGTGGCACGAGGTGACCTCGGTGTTGAAATTCCATACGAAAATTTGCCCAGGGTGCAAAAAGAGCTTATTGCATTGGGACGCCGTTATGGAAAATGTGTTATTACAGCTACAGAGATGCTGGAGTCCATGATAACTAACCCACGAGCAACAAGAGCAGAGGTTTCAGATGTGGCAAATGCTGTCTATGATGGCACAAGTGCAATAATGCTTTCTGGGGAAACTGCTGCCGGTAAATATCCAGTTTTGGCAGTAGAAACAATGGCACAAATTGCGGAGACAACAGAACAAAATATTTCTTATGTAAATAGGTTTAAGTCAACAGAATATGTTCCCTTGAGTCTGACAGATTCAATCGGACATGGAATTTGTGGTATGGCGATTGATGTCAAGGCAAAGGCAATAGCAGTCTGCACGGTTTCCGGTATGACGGCTTACCTGATTTCTTGTTTCTATTCTGATGTGCCAATTTTAGCCCTTACTACTACAAAGAAAACATGGTATCAGCTTGCCTTGGTTTGGGCAGTTTTACCTCGTCTTACAGCTGAGTGTGACTCCCCAGAGGATATCATAGATCTTGCAAGACACGAGGCACAGAGAATTTTTAACCTTTCAAAAGGAGATATTATTGTCACCACAAGTGGCTCTGTTATGGGAGTAAGGGGAACGACCAATCTTTTGAAGATTGACCAAATTTAGCAAATAAAAATAAAAAATGTCATGTAAGTGGCGAAACCACTGCATGACATTTTATTTTGCGTAAAAAAATGGTGCGAGAGAGGGGATTTGAACCCCTACACCGATGAAGGCACAAGATCCTAAGTCTTGCATGTCTACCAATTCCATCACTCTCGCAACATAGATAAATATTGAAAAACGACCAAAAAAAATTTGGTCGTAAAATTTCAATGGAGCCGACTTCCGGACTCGAACCGGAGACCCCATCCTTACCATGGATGTGCTCTACCTACTGGGCTAAGTCGGCATTTAATAAAATGGTGCTAGCGGGTAGGTTCGAACTACCGTAGGCTCACGCCGACAGATTTACAGTCTGTTGCCTTTGACCACTCGGCCACACTAGCACGCGCAAGGCGAATACCTTACGAGCGCAAATTTTACAGGAGAATGGCGATTTTGTCAAGATGATAATTGCCTCTAAATTACAATAATTGACTTGTTATTGAAAAATTTTTGATACTATTGTAAAATCTGCTTGAATTTTGCTGAAAGGATTGATATAAATGCCAAATGAATTGATAGAAAAAACAATAAGTGCTTTGAAAAACCACGGCTTTGTTGCAGAATTTTTTGAAAATCGCGAAGAGCTCTGCAACAGAGTTACAAACATCGTTGCAAGCGGCGATTCTGTTGCTATTCCCGGAACAGTTACGGTGCGAGAGCTTGAGCTTAATACTTTGCTGAAAGAAAAAGGTTGCAAAGTAATTGACAGGTGGAATAGCGAGGCAAAAACCCCAGAGGAGAAAAAGAAAGAAATTATGCAGACTCTTGACGCTAATTTCTTTCTTACAAGTGCTAATGCAGTTATTGCTACGGGGGAAATCTTTAATATAGATGGAGTTGGCAACCGCGTGGCAGGAATGGCTTGGAGCAATGGCGATATAGTCTATATTGTGGGTGTGAACAAAATTGTTGCGACATTGCAAGATGCTTTTGAAAGATTGAAAAACATTGCTTGCCCTAAAAATGCAACACGCCTCAAGATGCAAACTCCATGCGCTCTAACTGGCAAATGTGCAGATTGCAATTCACCGCAAAGGTTCTGCCGTGTCAGCCAACTTATTCATAGAGCGCCTATGGATAGAAAAGCATACGTTTTTATTGTGAATGAAAATTTAGGTTATTAGATAATTTGCTTGACACAAAAATAATTTTTGTTAAAATAGTCTCGCGAGGTGCGGTAGCGTGCCTTGTAAGTTTTAGATTAGTTTAGATTAGGAAAAGATAAGCCATAGAATAGCAAAGTTAAAGTGAAATTTCCAAGGACTTTGTCAATTTATTGTGGCAAAGTCTTTTTTATTTACCAATGGAGGTTTTCACAATGAGTTCAAAAATTCCTTACAAAATTTATGTTACAGAAGCTGAGATGCCAAAATATTGGTATAACTTGCGTGCAGATATGGTGAATAAGCCTGCACCACTTCTAAATCCTGTTACATTGCAACCAATGACAGCGGAAGAGTTGAAGCCGGTCTTTTGCGATGAGTTAATCCAGCAGGAGCTTGATGAAAATACGCCATATTTTGAAATACCAGAGGAAATTCGTAATTTCTATAAAATGTATCGTCCTTCACCACTTGTTCGTGCTTACAATCTTGAAGAAAGATTACAAACACCTGCAAAAATCTATTACAAGTTTGAGGGGAACAATACTAGCGGTTCGCACAAATTAAATTCTGCCATTGCTCAAGCCTATTATGCTAAAAAGCAGGGGCTTAAAGGTGTTACGACAGAGACAGGAGCAGGGCAATGGGGAACGGCTCTTGCCATGGCCACTGCATATTTAGGGCTGGACTGTAAGGTTTATATGGTTAAGGTTTCATACGAGCAAAAGCCATTTAGACGTGAAGTTATGCGTGTCTATGGAGCAAGTGTTACGCCATCTCCCTCCATGGATACAGAAGTGGGCAAAAAAATACTTGCAGAACATCCTGGCACAGGCGGTAGTTTAGGCTGTGCAATTTCTGAAGCAGTGGAAGTTGCACAAAACACAGATGGTTACCGCTATGTTTTAGGCAGTGTCTTAAATCAAGTTATGTTACATCAAACTATAATTGGTCTTGAAGCAAAGACTGCGATGGATAAATTTGACATCACTCCGGATATTATCATTGGTTGTGCCGGTGGTGGTTCAAACCTTGGCGGGCTTATTGCTCCATTTATGAAAGAAAAAATACAGGGTCGCAGTAATTGCCGTTTTATAGCTGTTGAGCCTTCTTCATGCCCAAGCCTTACAAGAGGAAGATATGCGTATGATTATTGCGATACCGGTCATGTTTGCCCATTGGCAAAAATGTATACTCTTGGAAGCGGATTTATTCCGGCTGCTAATCATGCTGGTGGCTTGCGTTATCATGGTATGAATCCAATTCTTTCCCAGTTGCATGAAGATGGATTGCTTGAAGCAACTTCTGTGAAGCAAACAGAAGTGTTTGAAGCTGCTGAGTATTTTGCACGTATTGAGGGAACTCTCCCTGCGCCAGAAAGCTCACATGCAATAAAGGTTGCAATTGACGAGGCGTTACGTTGCAAAGAAACTGGAGAAGAAAAAACAATTCTTTTCGGGCTTACCGGCACTGGTTATTTTGATATGTATGCCTATGAAAAATTCCATGATGGTAAGATGGAAGATTATATTCCAACTGACGAAGAATTGAACGCATCTTTTGCAAAATTCCCAAAGCTTTAAGAGATAAAAAGACCGAGCAACATCGGCTAACCTATGGCACCCACAAACTGCTCCTTATGGCTGCTTCCGTCAAGACCTGACCAGGTTCGGGGCGTTGTGCCGCATAGGACCGAATATTGCTCGGATGGTGGATAGTATATCAATTTTTATGATTTTGTCAAGGTGGTGAGTGTGCCGTGATTATAGCGGTTCATGCTTAGACCATACAAAAAATTTATAGCAATGTGCTTACTTCCTTTTCTTTGTAAGATGTGGTATAATCTCCGTCCCGCAGAGGAATATTACAAGCGTGGCGGTTGCTCCCTTTTCTCAAGAAAGGGGGTGGTTGTAAGTGAAAAAAATAATATTTAAGATATTGTTATTATTCGTTACAATCATTCTTTTTTTAGATATTTCACAGTGAATAGACAAAAAAAAAGAAACCGCCAACTCCTACAAAGTTGACGGTTTATAAAAATGTAAACCTTTAACAAAGGGGGTAACCGCTCAATGCGATATATCCTCTGCGAATAATTATATTGCAAAAATTATTTTTGTCAAGTTGGTTGTATTTTTATTTTAGGTGGTGAGTGTGTCGTGATTATGACTCAGCAGGAATATTTAGAAAAACTTTGCAAAAGCTACTCTTCCTATTACGACATAACTATGGCAGAAAAAGATGCTTTTCCACTCTTGGCGGAGCTTGAAATGCACAAAACCGAAACTAAAACGGCTTTTCTAGGCGCAATGACTCTTGCCGAAGTTAAAACCAATCATTACATTTATGTCTTTGGAACAGAAAATTTGACAGAAGATGTCCTTGATAAATGCTCTGAAATTGCAAAGAAAAAGGCGTTAAAAAAGATAAAGCCGGACTGCACACATATGGAATCGTTAGTTACAGCACTTTTTTTGTATAACAAGGCGGAAGATTCTGTGCTGAAAAAAGCAAAAAAGAAAAAATGGACAAAGAGTTTTTTATTCTCTTTCCATGGTTGGATGAGATTTGAAACAAAAGCAATAAATTTAAGCACCCTATAAATAGGAGGAATGTATTATGAATCTTGGAGTTTTACTTGGAGTTAGCTTTATTGTTTTGTTGCTTGGCTATGTTTTTTATGGTCGTTATTTAGCCAAGCAATGGGGGGTCAACCTGACAAAAAATGCAGAGCCTACACCTGCACATGCTCAGTTTGACAATATTGATTTTGTCCCTGCAAAAGCGCCTGTCCTTTTAGGACATCACTTTTCTTCCATTGCTGGAGCAGGACCAATTAACGGACCAATTTTGGCAGCCTTTTTTGGTTGGCTGCCAGTTGCACTTTGGGTTTTAATTGGAGGAATTTTTGTTGGTGGTGTTCACGATTTTGGTGTTCTTTTTGCTTCAATAAAAAATCGTGGAAGTTCTATTGCAGCTATAATAGAAACATCAATAGGTTTGAGAGCTCGCAGATTATTTATCGCTTTTGGATATTTAGCGATACTCATAGTTATCGCAGCTTTTACTGCAATTGTTGCAAATACCTTTGCTGCTGATGTTACAACATTTGGGCAGGTTGTTTATAATGAAACGTCCGAAGCAAACGCAGTAACTGCAATGATTTCAATTTGGTTTTTGGTGGTCGCAGTGATATTTGGTTATCTTGTGTATTGTCGCAAATTTCCGCTTGGAATTACGACGATTTTTGCACTGGCTACGCTCGTCTTTTTAATGTATTTTTCACTTTTTTACCACCCATTTTATTTTTCATCTACAACATGGTTTTTTATTGTTGGAGTGTATATAGCAATTGCATCCGTCGTTCCAGTTTGGCTTTTACTCCAACCAAGAGATTATTTATCTTCTTTTCTGCTTTATGTGGTGATGATAGTTGCCATAGTTGGAATATTTGGTTTACACCCGACAACGACAATGCCTGCCTTTACGGATAGTGCTTTTATTACAAAATATTCAGGTCTAAAAGGAATATTCCCAGCTCTCTTTATAACTATTTCTTGTGGAGCAATTTCCGGTTTTCACTCTTCAATATCTTCTGGAACAACTTCAAAACAAGTAGACAGAGAGTGTGATGTTTTACCAATTGGCTATGGAAGCATGTTAGTTGAATCCTTCTTGGCGATAATTGCCCTTTGTGCTATAGCTTACGTTTGGGAGAACGAAGTTGCAGTCTTGACAGCTGGTGAAAAGATGTCCACACCTATTGTTATTTTTGCCAGAGGTTTGTCTCGTATGGTTCAGGTGCTCTTTGATTCATCAGAAACAGTAGCTAATCTCCTTTACACATTCTTTGTGCTATCCGTGTCTGTTTTTTGTTTAACAAGCTTGGATACCGTAACACGTATTGCTCGTTATTTGTTCCAGGAATTTTGGCTTACTAATGGTGAAACATTAGAAAATGTAAAAGGCTTCAAAAAGATATTGGTAAATCCTTATATTGCCACGCTGATTACTGTTGGACTTGGGCTTGCGTTTGGTTACAAAGGATATATAAATATTTGGCCATTGTTTGGTGCAACGAACCAGTTACTTGCAGCCCTTGCATTGCTTGGTGTCGCCTCTTGGCTTGAGCATGTCGGTAAAAATAGCTGTATGCTCTATATTTTGATGTTTTTTATGCTTATTGTAGCTTTATATTCTTTAATTCTGTCAATAAAGGCAAATTACAATTTGGTTGCAGGTGGCGATGTTTTCTGGCCAGCAACTCGCCTTGTTATTGCAATACTTCTTTTCTTACTTGCAATAGATTTAGTTCTAAATGTATTTGTTGTAAAATTCAAGAAAAAATAGAGTGAAGGGAAAGAGTGAAAGTAATATTTTTTGCTTTCACTCTTTTTGTCGTTAGAAGTTATATCATCATTTATATGAAAGAGAGTGAGTAGTATGAACCTCGGAATATTAGTTGGAATAAGTTTTGTTGTATTGTTGCTAGGCTACATATTCTATGGACGTTATTTGGCAAAGCAATGGGGAGTTGACTTCACAAAAAATGCTCTTCCAACGCCAGCCCATGAATTGTATGATGGAATTGATTATTGCCCTGCAAAAACTCCTGTTTTAATGGGGCATCACTTTTCTTCCATAGCTGGAGCAGGTCCAATCAATGGGCCAATTATGGCGGCATTTTTTGGTTGGTTACCAGTAACTCTATGGCTTCTAATTGGAGGAATTTTTGTTGGGGGCGTCCATGACTTTGGGACACTCTTTGCTTCTGTTAGAAATCGTGGCAATTCAATAGCTTCTGTAATTGGCACTTCGGCAGGAGCCAAGCCCAAACGCTTATTTCTCGTTTTTGCTTATTTGGCGATGTTGCTCTATATTGCAGCACAGCTTTCTATTGTTTCCGGAACATTTGGAGCTGAATTTTCGTCTAATGGTGAGCTTCTTTTGAATAGTAATACAATAGCAAATTCCGTTACAGCTGTCATATCAGTATGGTTTATAGTGGCTGCAATTGTTTTTGGTGTGCTTGTTTATAGATATAAATTTCCTGTTTTGTGGACAACAATTTTTACCTTACTTGCACTCGGTGGGCTTATGTATCTTTCATTTTCCTTTCACCCCTTTTATTTTTCTTCTAGGGTTTGGTTGTTTCTTTTAGCACTTTACGTCCTTGTGGCGTCTGTAACGCCAGTATGGATTTTATTGCAGCCACGAGATTATCTTTCATCATATTTGCTTTATGCCATGATGGCAATCGCTCTAGTTTCTATTTTATGGCTACATCCAACAGTAGCAATGCCTGCTTTTACGGGCTTTAAGGAAACAACACTTGGGCTTGGTAATTTATTTCCGTTTCTTTTTATCACTGTTGCATGCGGAGCTGTTTCTGGTTTTCACGCATTGGTTTCATCTGGCACAAGCTCAAAGCAACTTGACCGCGAAGGTGACGCACTTATGATTGGCTATGGTGGAATGTTAATTGAATCTCTTTTGGCTGTTGTCTCTCTTTGTGCAATTGCTTATATTTGGAAAGATATTAAGGCTGTTATGGAATCTGGTGCAGAGGTTAATCCAACAATTATTTTTGCACGTGGACTTTCCACCTTAACACAAGGAATGTTCAAGAATTCCATTTCAGTAACTGGTCCTTTATATACTTTTTTTGTTTTGTCTGTATCAGTTTTCTGTTTAACCAGTTTAGATACAGCAACCCGCATAGCTCGTTATATGTTCCAAGAACTTTGGTTAGAGGAAGGACAAACACAAGAAACCGTTACAGGATATAAAAGAATATTAACGAATAAATATTTTGCAACATTGTTTACAGTAGCGTTAGGCGTTTTGCTTGGACATGCTGGCTATGTGCATATATGGCCGTTGTTTGGTGCAACAAATCAACTGCTTGCTGCCCTTGCATTGCTAGGTGTTGCTTCTTGGCTACGCTACATTGGTAGAAATAATCGTATGATTTATATTCCTATGGCATTTATGCTCGTTGTAACCTTTGTTGCACTTGCTAAAACTATTGTGAAAAATTATAATTCTGTCTTAGCTGGGGATGTTTTGTGGTCGGGAATTAGATTAGTGATTGCAGGACTTCTTTTGTTATTAGCTTTAAAACTTGTTTTTAATGTTTTGAAAAGAAATAAATAAAGTTTTATTTTGTGATTATATTGCCCAAGGAAATTTGATTACAATTTTCTTGGGCTGTTTTTTTGACCTTTTTTGTCTTTTTTTGCAAATAAAGGCTTGCATTATAAAAAATTCGTGGTAAAATATCTCCGTTTCAGAGGTTAGCACTCTCACATAAAGAGTGCTAATACGTGAATTAAATCGCAAATTATTTTATGGAGGTATAAAGATGCAGTTAAAACCATTAGCAGATCGTCTTGTTATAAAGGCGAGTGAAAGTGAAGAAATGACAAAGGGTGGACTTGTTTTGCCTGATACTGCAAAGGAAAAACCTGTTGAAGGTGAAGTTATTGCAGTAGGTGTCGGCAAGCTTGCTGATGATGGCAAGCGTATTCCAATGGAAGTTAAAGTTGGAGACAAGGTAATCTTTAGCAAATACAGCGGGACAGAAGTAAAACTTGATGGTGAAACTTTCTTGGTCATCGGAGAGAGAGACGTCTTGGCTGTAATTGAGAAGTAGTAGGAGGAGTTTATTATGTCATCAAAGGTTTTATTGTTTAAAGAAGATGCAAGAAAAGCAATGGAGCGTGGTATCAACAAGGTAGCTGATACAGTTGGCATCACACTTGGACCAAAGGGTAGAAACGTAGTGCTCGAGAAAAAATTTGGTTCACCAACCATTACAAACGATGGTGTTACCATTGCAAAGGAAATAGAGCTTGAATGCCCATTTGAAAACATGGGAGCGCAGCTCATAAAAGAAGTTGCACAAAAAACAAATGATATTGCCGGTGACGGAACAACGACAGCAACAGTTTTGGCACGTGCAATGACCCGTGAGGGAATTAAAAACGTAGCAGCTGGCGCAAATGGTATGCTTGTTCGTCAGGGAATGGAAGCTGCAACAGAAACGGTAGTTGCAGAGCTCAAAAAACTTTCCGCTCCTGTCAAAGAGCACAAAATGATTGCACAGGTTGCCTCAATCTCTGCTAATAATCCAAAGGTTGGCGAACTTTTGGCAGAGGCAATGGAAAAGGTTGGAGAAGAAGGAGTTATTACGGTAGAAGATTCAAAGAGCCTTGGAACAACCCTTGAAACTGTTGAAGGTATGCAGTTTGACAGAGGTTACCTCTCACCATATTTCATCACCAATGCAGACAAAATGGAAGCTGTCTTGGACAATGCTGGTGTTTTAATTGTTGATTCAAAAATTTCTGCAATAAAAGATTTAATTCCAGTGCTTGAGAAGTCTATGCAGATTTCAAAGCCTCTCTTGATAATTGCAGAGGATATTGAAGGTGAAGCACTTGCAACTTTAGTTGTGAACAAGCTTCGTAGCACACTCCAAGTTGTTGCAGTTAAGGCCCCAGGCTTTGGCGACAGAAGAAAAGCAATGCTCCAAGATATTGCAACTCTCACTGGTGCAACTGTTATTTCTGAAGAAGTTGGAAGAAAACTCGAGTCTGCAAGCGTTGAAGATTTAGGCTATGCAAAGAAAATCAAGGTAACAAAAGACGATACAACAATCGTTGAAGGTGCAGGCGAAAAGACAGCAATAAAGGACAGAATTGCACAGATAAAGAAAGAAATTGAGGATTCAACAAGCGATTATGATAAGGAAAAACTCCGTGAGCGTCTCGCAAAGCTCGCTGGCGGTGTTGCCGTAATCAAGGTTGGTGCTGCAACAGAGACTGAGCAGAAGGAACTCAAGCTTCGCATTGAAGATGCCTTGAATTCCACCCGTGCAGCAGTTGAGGAAGGTATCGTCGCCGGTGGTGGCGTTGCTCTTGTTTCCTGCTTGCCAGCTCTTGACGCAAAAATTAAATCACTTGATGGCGATGTAAAAACAGGTGCTTTGATTGTCCGCAAGGCATTGACTGAGCCACTTTACCTCATTGCACAAAACAGTGGCTTGCAGGGTGATGTTATAATAGAAAAGGTTAAAACATTGCATGCTGGTCAGGGACTTGACGCAACAACTGGCGAATATGTTGATATGGTAGCGACTGGTATTATTGACCCCGTGAAGGTTACAAGAAGTGCACTTCAGAATGCAGCTTCAATATCCGCTATGATTCTTACAACAGATGCAGTTGTGGCAGATAAGCCAGAGAAAAAAGATGCTACACCTGACATGGCAGGTGGCATGAGTGGAATGGGTGGCATGGATTATTAATCCACGCTACTTAAAAAGAATATAAAAATAAAGCGAGCGATTTGATTAACTAAATCAAATCGCTCGCAAATTTTTTATTTTGAGAAATTTGTGATTAAAAAAGTGCAGGCTTTTATGCCTGCACTTTTAATAATTCTAATTACTTTAATTCACCAATTGCTGCCAATGCTGCGGAAAGTCTTGCGACTGGAACGCGGAATGGTGAGCAACTGACGTATGTAAGACCAAGCTTGTTGCAGAATGCAATACTGGATGGATTACCACCATGCTCACCGCAAATACCAAGCTGGATGTCTGGGCGAACTGGACGTGCTTTGCTGACTGCAATTTCCATCAAGCCACCAACACCGTCACGGTCGAGTTGTTCAAATGGATTGACCTTGAAGACACCCATTTCAACATACTGACGGAGGAATTTGCCTTCTGCGTCATCACGTGAATAACCGAAGGTTGTCTGTGTAAGGTCATTTGTGCCGAAGCTGAAGAACTGTGCAGTGTTTGCAAGCTGATCTGCGATAACAGCAGCGCGTGGAAGCTCAATCATCGTTCCGACAAGGTAATGGAGCTCAACACCAAATTCTTTGATTGTTTCGTCACCAACGCGGCGAACGATTTGCTCCATAGCCTTTAATTCTGCTTCTGTTCCAACGAGTGGAATCATGATGTCTGGTTTTACAGTGACACCCTTCTTTACGAGTTTGCAAGCTGCATTGAAGATTGCATGTGCCTGCATCTCATAGATTTCTGGGTAAATCATACCAAGACGGCATCCACGGAAGCCAAGCATTGGGTTTTGCTCGTGAAGCTCTCTTGCACGAACCATTGTTGCCTTGATTTTCTCTGCTTCTGGGCTGTTTGGAGCAACATTTTCAAGTGCCTTGGTAAGCTCTGGGATTTTTGGCAAGAATTCATGAAGTGGTGGGTCAAGCAAACGAACTGTAACTGGGAGTCCGTCCATTGCTTCAAAGATGCCGTAGAAGTCATCTTCTTGCATCTTTTCTAACTTATTGAGCTGTTCAACACGTGCTTCTTTTGTTGTAGCAACAACCATTTCCTGCATAACTGGGAGACGGTCAACCTGCATGAACATGTGCTCTGTGCGGCATAGACCAACACCCTTTGCACCGAATTCTCTTGCTCTCTTTGCGTCTGTTGGCGTATCTGCATTTGCCCAAACCTGAAGGTTTGCGAGCTTGTCTGCGACAGCCATAAGTTTCTTGAAATTATCGTCAAACTTTGGATCTTCAAGTTCCATTTGACCGAGGATAACTTCACCAGTTGTTCCGTCTAGTGAGAGATAGTCATCTTTCTTAACTGTGATGCCATCAACCGTGAAGCAGTTGCCTGCAAGGTCAATTGAAACATTTTCTGCACCAGAAACACATGGCTTACCAAGTCCACGTGCAACAACTGCTGCGTGGCTTGTCATGCCACCATGGCTTGTCAAGACACCCTGCGCTGCAAAGAGACCGTGAATATCGTCTGGGGTGGTTTCTGGACGGACAAGAATGATTGCCTCACCCTTGCCACCTCTTTCTGCTGCTTCATCTGCGTCAAAGACTACCTTACCAACAGCAGCACCTGGGCTTGCTGGAAGTGCCTTTGCAATTACACTTCTTTTTGCCTTTGCATTGAACTGTGGGTGGAGAAGCATTTCTATCTGTTCTGGTGTTACACGGCTGACAGCTGTCTTTTCGTCAATGAGACCTTCCTCGAGCATTTCAACTGCCACGCGGACGGCGGAAGCTGCCGTTCTCTTTCCGTTTCTTGTCTGCAAAATGAAAAGACGACCGTGTTCAACTGTAAATTCAATGTCCTGTGCATCTGCATAGTGCTTTTCAAGCCCTTTTGCAATATCATAGAATTGCTTATAGATGTCTGGCATATCATTTGCAAGGGAAGCAATTGGGGCAGGTGTTCTGATACCAGCGACAACGTCTTCACCTTGTGCATTGATGAGGTATTCACCAAAGAGTTTATTTTCACCAGACGATGGGCTTCTTGTGAAGCAGACACCTGTTCCGCAATCATCACCAAGGTTACCAAATACCATGGTGACAACGTTGACTGCAGTGCCATAATGTGCAGGAATTTTGTTAATTTCTCTATATTTGATAGCACGTGGAGTATTCCAGCTGCGGAATACTGCATCAATTGCAAGGCGTAACTGCTGCCATGGATCTGTTGGAAATTCAAGTCCCTTGGAAGAAACAATTCCCTTATATGTAACGACAAGTTTTTTCAAAGCATCTGCTGGAATCTGATAGTCAAATTCTGCATTGCAAGCTTTGCGTGTTTTTGCTAATTCTTCTTCAAACAAAGCGATATCTACGCCAAGAACAACATCAGAGAACATCTGAATGAAACGGCGATAGCTATCGTATGCAAAACGCTCATTGCTGGAAGCCTTTGAAAGTGCCTCAACTGTTACGTCATTCAAACCAAGGTTTAGGATTGTGTCCATCATACCTGGCATTGAAACTGGAGCACCTGATCTAACAGAAACAAGAAGGGGATTTACATCTCCACCAAACTGTTTGCCAGTTTGTTTTTCAACTCTTGCCACTGCTGACTTCACATCATCCCAAATGGTTGCGATGAAGTCATTTTCTTCCCAATACTTGTGGCAAGCCTCTGTTGTGATGATAAATCCTGGAGGAACTGGAAGACCGAGCCTTGACATTTCTGCAAGGTTAGCACCCTTTCCACCCAAGAGTTCTCTCATTGTGGCGTTGCCTTCGGCAAAATCGTAGATATACTTCTTATCTGCCATAAAAAAACCCTCCTTAAAGGTTATAAATTTGTAAGACAAAAGTCTCTATTTGTTATTTCACACAACGCTATGTATGATAACACAAAATGTGATTTCTGTCACATCAATTTTTCTGAAAATTGTGCTATAATCTCCGAGCAGATAGCAGTATCGGTTGGTGAGCAAAGAATTATGAGAAACAAATTTATATATATAGGATTACTACTTACTTTATGGCTATGTTTAACAACTAGCACAACTTATGCACTTGTTAAATTTTCTGTTCCAAAATCAGTTCAGCAAGGAGAGCCTTTTGTAGTAGAAATATTTACAGATGAAGTGCTTGAAGAGCCAACATTGCATTGGCTTGGTAAATCTGCTAGGCTGGTTAGTGAAACAGAGCAAGGCAAGATTACAGCGATACTCGCCTCAAACGCATTGCAAAAAACAGGAAGGCAGATAGTGAGCCTAACCTTTCGAGTTGGTGCAGAAAATTTTGAATTACAAAAATATATAAATATTGTTTCAAAAAATTACCCCAAAGAATCTTTAAGGGTAAATCCTAGTAAGGTAAATTTTACTCCTGACGTTCAAAAGAGAATGGAAAAGGAAAAACAAATTTATAATTCTGTCATAGAAAAATCGTATGTTGGTGGTAATTTTTTATTACCATTTGCCAGACCTTGCAAAGGAAAAAGTCTTTCAAAGTATGGTAACATTCGCATTTTTAACAATAAACCTTTTGGTTTTCATGGTGGCATAGATTTTAGAGCACCAATGGGAACACCGATAAAGTCTGTGGCAGATGGAAAGGTTTGTCTAGTCTCTCATTTTTACCTCACTGGCGGACTAATAATGATTGATCACGGTGCTGGGCTTTTCAGTTCATATTGTCACCTTTCAAAAAAAATGGTAAAGGTTGGCGATGTGGTCAAGCGTGGAGAAGTTATTGGATTGTCTGGTGCAAGTGGTAGAGTAACAGGACCACATTTGCATCTTGAAATGTGTTGGAATGGCATACGTTTTAATGCTGCCTCTTTGCTAGAAAAATAAAATAAAGGTGAAAAGCATGAAAAAATTAACCCCGTCTCAGATAATAGTTCTTGGATTTGCCGGAATAATACTCTTGGGTGCATTTATTTTGATGCTACCAATCTCATCAACATGCCATGGCTGGACGCCATTTAACGAGGCTTTATTTACCTCAACCACTTCAGTTTGTGTTACTGGACTTGTTGTGCAGGATACAGGGACATACTGGACGAATTTTGGTCACGTAATCATAATGCTTTTAATTCAAATTGGTGGGCTTGGTGTTGTTACGGTTGCTGCAAGTTTTGCTTCATTTTCTGGACGTCATATTTCACTTTTTGTGAGAAATACAATGGTAGAAGCAACTTCCTCCTCAACATTAGACTCAGTTACTAATCTTACCAAACAGATAATAAAAGGAACATTGCTAATTGAGTGCATAGGTGCTTTGGCAATGATGCCAATATTTTGTGCAGACTATGGTATAAAGGGCATTTGGTATGCTTTCTTTCATTCCGTGTCAGCTTTTTGTAATGCCGGAATTGACCTTTTAGGGTGGCCTGGGCATACATTTCCATCACTTACTGGCTATGTGTCTAGTGCGACCATTAACATTGCCGTAATGTCTTTAATAGTTTTGGGTGGACTAGGTTTTATCACTTGGGAAGATATGCGTGCGGAAAAATTTAGATTTTCTCGCTATAGGCTACAAAGTAAAGTTATATTAACATCCACGTTATGTCTTATACTGTTGCCGGCAATATATTTTTTCTTCTACGATTTTTATGCTTTTCCCTTGAAATCGCGTATACTTGCATCTTTTTTTCAATCTATAACGCCAAGGACTGCAGGATTTAATACTGTTGACCTTGCGAGTATGAGTTCTACAAGCCAAGGAATTTCAATTGTTCTTATGCTAATTGGAGCGTCTCCTGGTTCAACTGGTGGCGGTATGAAGAATACAACATTTACTGTTCTTTTGATGACATGTATAGCAGTATTTCGTAGAAAAAAAGACACAGAAATTTTCGGTCGTCGTATAGAAATCGATATAATAAAAAATGCAGCAACAATTGCTATGATGTATGTTGTATTTAGTTTATTGGGAGCAATGGCGATATCTACTATAGAGAGTTTGCCACTTTCTTCTACTTGGTATGAAACCGCATCTGCAATTGGAACAGTTGGCTCTTCTTTGGGAATCACACCGCAATTATCAATTCCATCACGATATATTTTAATTATTCTAATGTATTTTGGGCGAGTTGGCGGTTTAACAATCATATACGCTGCTTTTTTTTCAAAGCCGAATGCTTCAAGATTTCCAGCCGAAGAAATAACGGTTGGTTAACATTGTGGCTATAAAATATTTTGGAGGATACATTTATGAAAAGCATTTTACTTATTGGCTTGGGTAGGTTTGGTCGTCATATTTCAAAAAAACTTGTTGAACTAGGACATGAAGTCTTGGCAGTTGACACTGATGAGGAAAGAGTGAATAATATTCTTCACATTGTGAGCGATGCACAAATAGGCGATGCAACAAATGCTGCATTTTTACGTTCACTTGGGGTTGCTAATTTTGATGTTTGCTATGTTACAATTTCTGCAAATTTTCAAAATTCACTTGAAGTTACATCACTTTTGAAAGAGCTTGGTGCAAAGTTGGTAGTTGCTCGTGCAGAGCGTGATGTTCAAGAAAAATTTCTTTTAAGAAATGGTGCTGATTATGTCGTCTATCCGGAAAAACAGTTGGCGACTTGGGCAGCCGTGAGATATAGCTCTGATAATTTATTGGACTTTGCATTGTTAGACCAATCACACTTAATAATTGAGGTCAAAATTCCAAAAGGTTGGTTGGGCAAGAGTGTGTCCGAGCTTGATGTTAGAAAAAAATACTCTTTGAACATTCTTGCTATTAAGAAAAACGGTGAGATAAATACAAACATTACTCCAGATACTCAATTTGAAGAAAATTCTAGTATTCTCCTTTTGGGAGAAGAAAGCTCTATAAGGGAATGTTTCAAAATATAAAATTGTATCGAGTTTAATTGCTTTTGTGAATTCGTTTATAAAAATTAAGCAGGTAGTAGGAATAAAATATCTTCCTATTGCCTGCTTTTACTTGATTTAGCTTGACAAAATATAAAAATGGAATATAATATCCACTATTCTACAATTAGTTCATATAAATGGAGGTGGGGTGTTGAATCCTGTCGTATATTTGTCTGAGCCACTAGTATTGGGGCTTCATGCAATGGGTGAAATTATAAAAAATCCTAATGTAGCACTTACTACAAAAGACATTGCAAGAATTCTTGGCACTGGCGAGCCTCATCTTTCAAAGGTATTACAGCACTTGCGCCACAGAGGATTTATAAAATCACAACGTGGTCCTGGTGGTGGATACGTCTTAAATTGTAATCCGGAAGATGTTCCTTTGACACATATTTTTGAAGCACTTGGCGGTATGTTTGAACCATATCATTGTAATATGCTTGCGTGCAAGGGAAAAAGTTGTTTCATCAGTCAGATGGTTGATGAGCTTGGGCAAGCATGTTATCGCTATCTTGCACAGAAAAATCTTAAAGATTTTGCAGCTTACTATGAGTCTGGTAAAGAAGTTAGTATTGAGGTTTCTGTTGTTACACCAAGTTTAGGTGAACAACATCCTAAAATAATTACTGAAAATTAAATTAAGGAGAAGTTCTATGAAAAAATTTGTTTTGTTGTTATTATTTGCTGTCGTTATTCTTCCAAATGTAGCATTTGCAGAAGGCTTTGGTGTTTATGAATGGAGTGCTGCTGGTGTTGCAATGGGTGAAAATTATATGTTTGCTGAAAATGACCCAGCAGTTCTTGCTTATAATCCAGCACAGATTACAAAACTCTGTGGTAGCTATTTACAACTTGGCTTTACTTGGATTGATCCAACGCTTGGGATTGACTACCGTGATAGGTTGGGCAAAATTCATAATTCGAGTAATAATTACAGTCCCGCAATTGCTCCAAGCCTTTTCTATGCACAAGACACCAAAGGAAACAATTTCTGGTGGGGAATAGGAATTTTCCCGCGTTTTGGTAACGAAATTGAATTGGGCACAGAGTCATTGGGACGCTATGATACGGTTTATTCTCAGATGAAAGGTGTCACGGTGCAACCAACAATTGCATTTAAGCCACACAAAAAATGGTCTCTTGCGCTTGGGCTTGACTTAAATTATACTGGCTTAAGAATGGACAGATCAATTCCATTTCAACCTGGAAGAGATATGAATTTCAAGCTAGATGGTTCGTCTTTTAATGTTGGCTATGTGGTTTCTGCTATGTATGATTTCAATGAAAAAACTAGTGCCGCTGTTACTTACCGTTCAAAGGTTCGTCAATCAATGGATGCTGATTTTGATGTTCCTGATCGTCCAAATATACCAATATTTGGATTAAACGGTCCTTTACATACAAAGGCACACGGTATTGTTACCTTGCCGGACTCAATTAGCTTCGGTATCGGGCATAAGATAAGCGAAAAAACTCGTGTTGAAGCAGATGTAGTTTGGACGAACTGGACAACCTATGATGCTTTGAATATTTCTCTGGATGAGGCTATTGCACCTGGAACATCAAAGAACTTAAATGCAACAAAAAATTGGAGCTCCTCTTGGAGATTTGGTGTAGGACTGGAGCACAAATTTAGTAAACATTGGGCATTTCTTACGGGATATGTCTTTGATGAAAGTCCCGTTCCAGATGATTATATTGACCTCACTGTTCCAACTGGCGACCGTCATAGGTGGAGTGCTGGTTGTAAGTATATGCCAAATGACTATACAACATGGGCTTTCGCTTACACAATGATTTGGACTGGTGACAGAACTATCCATGGCAGTGCGACGAACCCAGCATTTGAAACAGCTACTACAAACAATGGTTTGACACATGCCGTGTCACTTTCACTAACCTTTAAATTAAGATAAATTTCAAATAGTAAAAGGGCGAGGCAACTAATAAAATAGTTGCCTCGCCCTTTTTTTATAATTCATTTACATAGCGGAGATAATTTCTTTTAGCGCATTTAATGCATCATCTGGCAAAATATCTGCTCCGTTTTTCTCTGTTTTTCTCGTCTCAACAAATGTAACTCTATCTTGCATACGAGCCTTTAACTGTTCTCTATATGACGAGTCGTCAAAGTTTGGTTCAAAGCCTTCAATTGGTAAGTAGGAAATATTTGGCAGGTTTCCAAATGGTTTCCACTCGCCATTGTTTTCAACGATTTTTTCCAAGATGTCCAATGTTGCTTCCTTTGGAATTTTCTTTTCGCCAAAGAATCCTGTGTTTATGATATAGCAATCAACGCCATCGTCAAAAAGTTGTTTGAAGCGTGAATAGTCCATACCAAGTGGGTATGTGCGGAATGGATTTGCATAGCTTTCTATTACCAATGCATTTGGGTCTACACCTGGAGCAAGGCGTTCTGCTGTTGTTCTCTTTGTTGCCAAGGTGCTACCCATTACAGAGGCTAAAGATGAGCCAGTAATTTTTACAACAGGTGGTAAAGTTGGGTCTTTCATCAACCAAGCAATTGCATTAAGAGGTTCATCAATTCTATCAACTCTGTTTGGTGTCCAAAGGCGGGATTTTACAGCTCTGCCGTTACCATTTCTGATATCTTCTGAAACGCAAACTAGCTTGCCGTTCTCATCTTTTGTTACACCACAGTTTTGAAGTGTCAAGAGATATTTGTTGTCCGGACAACCGATAGGGTAGTCCTGCATTTTGTCAAAGTATGCCGGCTCCAATGCGATTGAATATTTGTCTTGAACATTGATAACGAAAGCGTCATCATGTAAAACTTTAATTTCATATTTGCCGTCGTGCTTTGCGTGGGTAATGGTTGATTTGCCACTACCGGAAAGACCAAAGACTGCCAAAACGAATTTTTTACCATCTTTTGTCTTATAGCGTTTAAGTCCACCATGGCAGGAAGCGTAACCATTTCTTGCTGCGATGCCCCAAGCAAGTGTCAATGTTCCTTTTTTGAGTTCGCCGAAGTATCTCATGCCAAGGACGGCTGCAACGTTTTCTTCTGGTGAGAAGCATGCAAGACCAAGTGGGAAGTCTGGATGACTCCAATAAGGGTCTGCATAGACAAAAATGTCTCCATCTTTTTCATATTTGCGAGAATTTTTGTATAACCTTTCGTATTCGCTATTGGAATATTGGAAATTTAACATCCAACTGAGCAAATTATTTTCATAGCCTTCTGGCAACATAAGGTGAGCCTTCACCATGAAATCTTTTTCAAGTCCAACAACAGCATCTGCCGTGTAAAAAGTTCTGTTCCTTGCATTGTGCATTGCCTCACGAATAATGGTGCAAAGCTCTGTTGTATTGATGCCTGCTTGACCCAAGATTCTGCGCGCAGCAGCACATCGTCCAAAAACTGCTCCATCGTTAAACAATAAGACATTTGAAGACGATGGAAGTCCAAGACTCTCAGGCTTATAAATTGGCATACCAGTCAATTCAACTGTGCCTGGAGATGCCTTCGCGAGTTTGTAAGCTTCCTTCAAATCCTTAACGAATTTTACGTTATTTCCGTAGAAAGCACTTTCTACCGTCGTGCGAAGTGGCGTTTTATTGATTGTAGCAAAACTAACGGCATTTTCAAAATTTCCAATTGTAGCCATTTAATATTTTCCTTCTTTCTTTTCCAATCTAACTCTGTAATATTATCTTTTTTTTTTCTCCTGTCAAGTATGCTAATTCTATTAAATTGCTTTTATTAAATTTTGCAAAATTTGAAAGCGAAATAAAATATGCCAAAAGTATCTCAAAATTTTTGATGATTTTTATATGTTTTATATATGCAATTAGCGGATGTGTAAAAAATGGTATGTAACATTTACTTTACATTGTCATTATTCAAATTCTAATAATTCGGCGTATGCTTCGTCAATTTTTTTTGTAATTTCTTCCAACTCCCGTTGAACTTCCTCGGATTTAACAAAATCATTAAAGACTTCTGGCAAGCATTGGCTTTGCGTCAATTCTTCTTTTCTTGCTTCTAGTCTTGAAATTTCCTCTTCTAGGCTTGCTATTTTTTTATTTTTTCTTGCCTCAGCCTGTGCCAGTTTCTTTTGTTCCTCTCTCAAACGGATTCTCTCTTCTTTTGATTGTGGCACAGTAATTTTTTTGCCTTCCATATTGAAAGTTATAGAATTTTGTTCTGCAAGTTTTTCTTTTCGTTTTTCTATGAAATAGCTGTAATTTCCATGGTAATCGTAAAATTTACCATCTCTAATTTCAAATACTCTCGTTGAAAGTGCGTCGAGAAATTCTCTGTCATGAGAAACAATAATGATTGTTCCCTCATAGTCGAGCAATGCTTGGCAAAATAGCTCTTTTGTTTTTACGTCCAGATGGTTTGTTGGCTCGTCTAGCACTAAAAAATTTGATGGTGAAAGTAGCATCTTGAGCATTGCTAGGCGACTTTTTTCTCCACCAGAAAGGACGCGGACAGGTTTTTCTATTGCCTCACCGGAAAACAAAAAGCAACCAAGCAAATTTCTTTTTTCCTGTGGTGATAAAAGTGAGCCGGTGTTATTTACTTCCTGCCAAATTGTGTGATCATAATTCAAATTTTTTGCTGATTCTTGCGAAAAATATGCCATTCGGACATTGTAACCGAGATTTGCTTCGCCACTTGTTGGCTCTTCAATTCCTTCCAACAAGCGGAGTAGGGTGGATTTGCCAGCGCCATTAACACCCACCAGCGCAATTTTTTCGCCCCGTTCAATTTCAAAAGAAATATCACTAAAAACTAAGTTATCGCCATAGCGTTTTGAAAGCTCTATGGCAGTTGCCACAATATGACCACTTTTTTCACATTGCGGAAAGGAAAAGGTTACGCTTTTTTCCTTCGGTGCTTCGTCCTCTATTACGATGTGCTCCAACTGCTTCAAGCGACTTTGCACCATTTTTGCCTTGGTTGCCTTATAACGAAAACGATTTGCAAGAGCCATTATTTCGTCCCGTTTTTTTATGTTTGCTTCTCTTTCGCTCTCTTTTGCTTCAAGTCTTGCAATTCTCTCGGTTAAATATTGGTCATAGCCACATGAATATGTGTCTAGCTTTGCGTTGGAAATTTCAAAAATTTTCTTTGCAATTTTATTCAGAAAATGTCTGTCGTGTGAGACAAAAATAATTATTCCACCGTAATTAGTAAGGTAATCCTCAAGCCACTCCATACTTTCTGTGTCGAGGTGGTTTGTTGGCTCGTCCAAAAGTAACACATATGGACGCTTTATGAGTAGCCCTGCAAGTGCAATTCTCATTCTCCAACCACCAGAAAAGGATGCAGTGTTTTGAGTTGCGTCTCTTTCTGGTTTGAAACCAAGACCGTGAAGAATTTTCTTTGCGTTTATTTCAAAATCGAATCCATCCATTGCGTCAAATTCTGTTTGGAGTTTTTCGTATTTTGCAAGCAGTTTTTCTGTTTCTTCGCCACTTGATTTTGCAAGAGCTTCTTCGCAAAGTGCAAGCTCTTGTTTTTTTTCTGACACGCCTGCAGATTGTGCCAAGAAGTCTATTAAGGGCATTGCAGGAATTTCTGCCAAATCCTGTGGCAGAAATCCAATTTCATGTTCACGGCGTGAGCCGGAAACAGTTATGGCACCTTCGTAGTCAATCTGTCCCGCAATAGAACGCAAAAATGTGGTTTTCCCTGCTCCGTTGGCTCCAACCAACCCGATAGCACTTTTGTCATTTATCTGACAAGAAATATTATCAAGAACGGTGTGTTCCTTAAAAAATACCGTTAAATTTTTTATTTCAATCATTAACTTGTTTCTCCCGTAAAGCTGTCTGTAATTATAACATGTGTAAAAGCTAAAAAAAGAATT
>CALELF010000059.1 GCA_937902895.1 uncultured Synergistaceae bacterium
TCTCTGCCATTTCTTTCTCAAATTGTTCTTTAAGAGCTTCTTCTTCCTTACGGATTTTGATTTTCTCTGCAACTGCATTTACCTCTGCAAGAAGTTCTTCATACTCCTCAGCCTTAATTGCTTTTCCATTTTCAGATTTATCAACCAGTGTTCCATAAGAGGTTACAATGTTAAGCATTTTTCCATATGCCGAATCAACTACCAAAGTTTTTGAATAGTCTACAATAACTTTTGATGTAATAGTAACCGCAGCAACCATACTAATAAAAATAAGTGCTATTACTTTCACTCTCATAGAATGAAGTGGGCTATACTTGCCACCCTTGCCTAAAAGCACATTAATAAGAGCACCTATTTTACTAGGTCTTCCTGCCTTTTTTATCTTAAAAGGCTTTTCAACCTTCTTACCCTTCTCCTTTTTCATGTAGCCCTCCCAATATATGATTAAAACAAATAAAATAGATATAAATATCACTTATAGCATCACGTTTAATTGTTATACTTTTAATTTTACCCCCAATCTCACGGGACTTAAAGTAGCTATATTTTTTTCCAAATATACAGATTTTATTACCTTCCAGCAGAGTATAATCGTTACTATATAATGTAAGTGATTTATATTTTTCTTCATTTTTTTCTGACGGACGTGTGTAATGCTTCCATCTTTTTTTATTCTTCTTTTTGTTATCTAAATTATGAAAAAATGCTCTATATGCTGTATCCAGTCTTGTTACAACATCTTCTACTATCGCTTCTGATATTATTTCTGAATATTCTCCTAAATCTAGCTTCAAATCAACTTCTTTTAGTCGTTTTTTGAGTTCACTACTCTTAAAAGTTTTCTTTGTTTCATCATAACGGTTGTTGCGTAATTTAATACCGTGGTTGTATATGTGACAAGCACTGTTTATCAACTTATGTAAATTTTTATTTTTCTTTGACTTATAAAGCTTAAAACAAAATGTCTTCATCATTACAACCACCTACCCTTCTACGCAAAAATAAATATTTAGTCATAATAAAAGCACCTTGCATTTAGTGAGGTGCTTTTACTTTATACTCAAACTCTGAACAACTCACAATTTTCAAGCATTGCACAAAAATTACACAGTGTTTATTTCTTGAACAATGCACAAGGATTAAACACTGTGCAGAATTTTAACAGCGTGCATTTATTGAATAAGAGCGGTATTTAAGTATTTTTAATCTGTGTCTGTAAGGTTTTGGACAATAGAAAGCACGGCTTTTTGTGCTTTTGCAAGTTGTTTTTCTTCCTCTGTATTTCTTTTAGAATAATTACTGTATTCATCTTGCAAACTTTGTAAATCGCAAATAAGCGAATATATGTTTAACGCTGTCTTAATAAGAGCCTGCTTTTGCCCAGCTTTATATTTTTTTTGTTCAATAGCTTCTAGCTGTTCTTCAAGAGTTTTAACACATATTTCGTGCCGATCAACATTGAGTGCCGAGGCAATTTTATACACAGAATTTGCAGAGGGAACAAATTTTCCTGTAACCCAAGCACTTAATGTTATAGGAGAAACCCCAAGAATTTTAGCAAACTCCTTTCTTGTTAAGCCACGGTTTACTCTCATTTGTTCAAGCTTATCAATATCTAGTTGCTTATCTGCTACTTTTTTTTCCATTTATTATCACCTCATATATTCATTTAGTGCAATAAGATGAATTCTACACTAACATTCTATATTTAGCAATTATTTTTTGTAAATACAAATATATAATTAAATTTATTTTAATTAACGTGTTGACAAAGTGTAATATATACTGTAACATATCCAAAACGCAACCAACACTATCATAATAATAGTAGGTTCGCATATAATACAACTATCATAAAAAAAGGAGTAATTAAATGGAGAATTTTCTTAATAACCAAAAAAACGAATTTTTGGTGTCGGGGTATTTGGCAGATGCACCTAAACAGTCATATTCCAAAACCAAGAACCTTGTTGCAGAAATAAGGCTCTTACAAAACACAAGACGCAGGGTATTAACGGACACTGGCTCATTTGAATGGGTGTCAGATAAGCCAAGCACATTCTTTATCATGGCTTTCAATAATGAAAATAGAAAGCTTGCAGACAGAGTTGTCAAGTATTGCTCAAGAGGCACTTATGTATTATGTAAATGTTCCGTTCGTCCCCAGAGTTGGAAAGACAACAACGGTGTATGGCACAATGTTACACGCTTTATTTTAAGTGATCTCATTGTTGCAGACAATAAATCTGGGCTTGTTGCCGAAAACAAAGAGCTGAAGGATATGATAGAAAATTACACTGCTCCTGAAAATCAGCAAAACGAAGGAGTTGAGAACTTTGTTAATGAGATTGAGGAAAGTGGCACACTTGATGAGCCTGAATTTTTCACCAAAGAATATTAAAAACTAGTAATAAATCACAGGGTAAAGTCTTTATGACTTTACCCTGTGAGCTGTTTTTTAGAGATAAGGCGTTCAAAAATTGTTCAGTGAATAATATTTGAACACTGTTCAGAAATTGCACACCGCATAGAAATTGAACAGTGTTCAGTATATGCACATAAAAATGGATTTTACACCTTATATAAGGGTGAAATTAAAAAAATATATTAAGGAGTGTTTCAAATGAAACTTAAAAAGATTTTTGTTGTAATGATGTTGGGATTGGTTTTAGTGTTTTCAGCTACGAGTGCTTTTGCAAATAGCACTACTACTGTTAGCGGAGAAGGAACATTTGGGTTTGAAGGCGTAATATCAAATTTTGTTAAGACCTTACAGGGTCCGACTGCACAGAATATATGTATAGCAGCAATTATTATCTGTGCTTTAGCTCTTATATTTCAGCCAGATATGCAATCTTGGATGAAGATGTTGGTAGCTATTGTTCTTATTGCTGCGTGTATTGCGAAAGCCTCTAATTTTGTTGGTGCAATATTTGGAACTGGCTGTTTAATTTAAGATGAGTGAAAAACTTGAAACAGATTTTTCGCTCAAGGTTCATAAGAGTTTAACACGTCCAACACTTTTAATGGGTTGTGATAGAGAGTTATTTTTACTCCTCGCAACCTTTTCTGGTATTTTTGCCTTATTTCAAGGACTTTTTAATAACCCCGTCAACTGGGGAAATGTA
>CALELF010000060.1 GCA_937902895.1 uncultured Synergistaceae bacterium
GATGAGTTTATTGAATCACCAGTTTAACACAACAAATAAGGTCGTTGATTTTTTTCAACGACCTTAAAATTTTCTATTGACAGATAAATAAGTTGCTATATAATAACGGCAGAGGGCATCGTTGAAACGATTTGCCCCCTTGAGCAAGAAGTTTTAACTAAAACCGTCTGCTTTCGTGGAGCAGGCGGTCATTTTTTTATGCTTTAATTGATAAAAAAATCCACGATTGCAATAATCAGTTTAATAACTGCAACAAAAATATTTAATATTTTGTTTACCATTGCAATCACCCCCTTTATGAGAAAAAAGGGAGCAAACCGCCTCGTTTACGACAACCCCTCTGTCGCAAACAATTATACCATAAAACCGCTTATAGTCAAGATTTTTGAGTTGTTTTGAACTCATTTTTAGCTAAACACAGCCGTGAGAAAATCCTCACGGCTTATTTTATATTTACAGCTTTTTTGCTTTTTGCACGCTTTATTGCGTTAAGTTGAGCCTTTGCTTTATCTCTTTCAGCTTTTATTTTATTTATTTCTTTATTTAATGTTTGAATAATCTGTTGGAGTTTTGCGTTGTTTGCTTTTGCAACGCTTAATTCAATAGTTAATTCTCTTTCTTTTGCAGTTTCTCTTTCTTGTAAATTCAAACGGAGCTGTCCAGCTTCAACGGGTTTTTGGGGCGTAAGCAATTCAATTTGCTCTGTATAGTTGCAAGGGGGAAATCCTGTGCAACCCCAAAAATCTCCGTATTTTCCGTGTTTTAATTTAAGTGGTTTACCACAACGAGGACAGATTTTTGCATCTTTATCTATCTCTTGCACAGAAGGTGTTTTGCTTACATTACTTTTTTTTAATTCTTTTTCTATTTCCATAACTTCATCATAAAAACTACCACCCATTGTGCAATTCACCACCTTCTGTTATTTCTTCCCGTATTCCTTGGGCTTTCCGTTGTCATCTGCAAAGAAGTGATTACTATCTTTATTACACTTCCAATAGTAGCCCGAGCCATCTTTCTTTTGGTAACGAACAGCAACTCCATCACACTTTAAGCATTTATGTGTCTTTGGCATTTTGCCTTTACTGTCGGCAAATAAAATATTGCCACATTCGCATTTCCAAAATTTCATACCACTATTGCGTGATGTAAGCTCTAACATCTTTTCTTGTTTACAGAAAGGACATTTAATTTTTTCTCTTGTGTCATTCCATTCTCTTTTTTCTTGTTGAAGTTGTGGGTGGTCTTTCAGCCAAAATTCGGTTAAACCGACCAATAACTTTTCTTGTTCCGACAAAAACTCTTCTCTTGTATATTCCTTACTTACAATTTGAGATAATTTTTGTTCCCACAACGCAGTTGTTTCTACGGATTTAACTTCCTGCGGTATTGCAGCGATAAGTTTTCTTCCTTTCTGTGTAGAGAAAAGTGCCTTTCCTTTTTTCTCTATATAATCATAATGATAAAGTCTCTTTAATATTTCTGTGCGTGTTGCTTCTGTGCCGATACCTGATGTCTCCTTCAAAATATCTTTGAATTTTGGATCATCAGTG
>CALELF010000061.1 GCA_937902895.1 uncultured Synergistaceae bacterium
GGGTGGTTTTTTGTTTCGCCAAAAGGCGAAACAGGCTAAAGCCCATAAATAAAAAAATAGGGCAAGATAATTTTATCTTGCCCTATTAAATTCAAAATTAAAGCACTATGCTTTTAGTCGTTCACTAACTCAGGCTTCTTGGATTTAATTAGAAATTTTTGAGTTAACTTAAAACTATATTTCGCTACCTTTGCATCCTCTTTCTTTGTCAAATCCCGCGCTTTGCGCTCATCTTCTTTTGTATAAAGGACTTGCTCACTCTTTGAACCATCACGGTAAATCGTAATTCCCTTGCATCCTGCTTGCCATGATTCTACATAAGCATCGAAAACATCTTCTTTTGTGCAATCATGCTTCATATTGATAGTCTTACTTACTGCAAGATCAGTGTATTTCTGAAATACACCCTGCATTGCTATGTGAGAACTCGGCTTTACATCATGGCTCGTTTTGAAAATTTTCTTTATAGCCTGAGGCGTCTTTCCGTCCTTCAATGCTCTTTCATAATATTTGTTTTGGAACTTCATTGCGACTTTCGTTCCATCAAGCTGAGTACGAACTCTTGTATGTTCTAATGAGAAAACTGGCTCAATTCCGCTTGAGCAATCAGCTAGCAACGCAATTGTTCCAGTAGGTGCAATACAGGTGAGTGTCGCGTTTCTTCTACCGAGATGTGCAAGATCTTCCGGAACCCCTTTTTCCTTGCCAAGTGCCTCAGACGTCTTTGTCGCAACATCGTGTATGCACTTCATAACTTTTCCGGCAAAATTAATAGCTTCTTTGCTATCGTAAGCTATATCAAGCTGGAAAAGTGTATCCGCCAATCCCATAAGTCCAAGTCCAATTTTTCTCGTACGGCGAACTGCTTCTGAAATTTCTGGCAGTGGATAGCAATTTATGTCTATTACATCATCAAGAAAACGCGTGGCAATTGCTGTCACCTGCCCAAGCAATTCATAGTCAAATTTACCATTTACTACCATACGAGAAATGTTAATTGAACCCAAATTGCATGCTTCATTTGGATATAAAGGCGATTCACCACATGGGTTTGTTGCCTCTAATCTTCCAAGATTTGGTGTGGTGTTGCCACGATTTATTGCGTCTATAAAAATAACTCCTGGGTCTCCAGTTCTCCATGCGCTCTCTGCAATTTCATGCAAAAGCTCAGCTTCCTTACCAACTGGGTTTTGCGTTACCTTTCTCATAAAGTCATCTGAAATAGCAACAGAAATATTGAAGTTTGTTATCGTACCGTCTTTATCTTTGCAGTGAATAAACTCACGAATATCATCGTGCTCAATATTCAAAATCCCCATATTGGCACCACGTCTCATGCCACCTTGCTGAACAGTTTCCGTAGCTTTATCAAAAAGTCCCATAAAGGAAACTGGACCACTTGCACGCCCTTTTGTGCTTGCCACGATAGAACCCGCGGAGCGAAGATTTGAAAAATTAAAGCCCGTACCGCCACCAGATTTGTGAATCAGCATCTGTTTTCTAAGAGCTTCACAAATACTTTCCATCGTATCATTAATACCTATAACAAAACAGGCAGCAAGCTGGCCATGAGGTGCTGGACGCCCAGCGTTCATTAAAGTCGGGCTATTAGGAAGAAAATAGAGGTTCGCCATGATATCATAGAACTCATCCTGCCATTTATATTGAAGTGGTAAGGTCTGCTCTGCTTTTGACACAGCTTCTGCAACACGCAACAAAAGCCCCTGTGGATTCTCAATAGGATTACGTTCCTCGTCTCTCCAAAGGTATCTGTCTTTTAAAATATCTTGTGCTGCTTGCGTGAATGCTGGTTTTATCATTTGCCCCACCCCTAAAAAATATTTATCTTTTCTTCAATGTTAATAAAATATTCGCAATCTCTATGTGAACGTGGAAGTATTATATCAAAAAATTTATTTTTGAAAAGGGGGTAATACACTATATATAGCCACATCTTATTCACAGACACTATATAACTGGTGTGGGTAACTTGTGGGTAAGCCAAATAAGTTGCTAATACCCCAAATCAGAACCACCCTTCAAAAGGGTGGTTTGCACTAGGGCTATAAGCCCTGGTTA
>CALELF010000062.1 GCA_937902895.1 uncultured Synergistaceae bacterium
TTTACCGTGGAACTTTTTGTAACTGAATTTTGCAAGTTGAAATTACAATCTACCTTCTTTTCTGATTTCTACCCAATTTTACTCCACATCAATGCCACGATTCTTTAAGAATTCTTTTAATTTTGGAATTTCTACCTCGCCAAAGTGGAATAATGAAGCTGCGAGGACTGCGGAAGCGTGACCAACTTCAACTGCCAAAGCAAAATCTTCGTATGTGCCTGCGCCACCAGAAGCAATGACTGGAATGTCAACTGCGTCTGCTACGGCTCTTGTTGCACCTAGGTCGTAACCGCCTTTTGTCCCGTCTCTGTCCATGCTTGTGAGCAAAATTGCAGAAGCGCCAAACTCCGCAAGTTGTTTTGAGAGTTCTACCAAATCCGCCTTTTCACGAACTGAGCCACCAGCAGTAACAAGCTGCCAAGACTTGCCATAGGTTACAACATCAAGTGCTACAATAATTTTGTCTCCGCCAAAGGTTTCCACAGCCTTCTGAACAAAATAAGGATTACGCACAGCTGCTGTGTTTATTGACACACGGCTTGCACCAGCGTCAAGCACGCTCTTGATATCTTCCAATGTTGAAATGCCACCGCCAACTGTAACAGGAATTTTTACTGCTTTTGTGACAGCCTTAACCCACTCAAGACGAGTTTTTCTTTCCTCGTTTGTAGCAGAAATGTCAAGCATAGCAAGTGCTGTTGCTCCTGCCTTCTCATAAGATAAAGCACACTCCACTGGGGCTCCAGCGTCACGCAGCTCAACAAACTGAACCCCCTTGACAACTCTGCCATTTTTCATGTCAAGGCAAGGGATAATTTGAATTTTTTTCATCGTAAAACCCTCCAGAAACTAAAATTATAATCTTGTATGATGTATCACACCACTTTATTTGCTTAATAATTTGTTAAAAAAACAACTTTTTGCTCCCGTATGACAAGCTGAGCCACTTGGCTCAACAAGGGCCAAAATTGTGTCACAGTCGCAATCGGCACGAAGCTCTTTCACCTTCATTGTGTTGCCACTGGTTGCACCCTTATGCCAAATTTCTTTTCTGCTACGAGACCAAAATACACACTCGCCAAGTTGCTCGGTTTTCCTCAAGGCTTCCTCATTTGCCCAAGCAACCATAAGCACTTCGCCATCTATGACACTCTGCACAACCACAGGCACAAGCCCACGGTCATCAAATTTTATTTTTGATAAATCCATTATTTTTGCTCCATTTATAGCATCATTATGTTTCTAAATCTTTTCAAAAATTATTTCTTCTGCCCATTCAACGATTTCTTCTGCATAGTGAATGGCATCCTGCACATGCCTATCTTCAAGAAATATTCCATTAGGATACCTCACAGCTATGCCATAAGGCGTAAGCACATCGGAGTAATCATAATATTTTTCAGGTATATCAATCTTATTTTCTATTTGATCAAGTAAAAATGACAAATTATGCTTGCGAGGAATGTCATTTTGTACACTATAGGCAATTATGATTGACTTTATCGCTTTTTCAGCAGCTTGCTGACAATGATAGCATATAATCTCAAACGGTTTTGGATAGTATTGACTGTTCAGATGCTTTGCAACACCCAAATCTGTTTTTGCAAATTCCAACCAGATTTTTGCATCATTATCCATACAAAAGGACTCCTTTCTGCAAAACTTCTTTCTCTACCGTCATTATTTTATTTTTTTTATCCTCAAATGTTTTTGCTGTATTTACAATGATATCAACTGCTCTTTTCTGTTTATGACGAATAGCCTTATATGCCTTGGCTGTAAGCGAGATCATATCTTTTTCACCGTCATTCACAACAATATAAAAGTCAAAATCACTATCTTCTGTTTGTCTGCCCTCTGCAAAGGAGCCAAATAAATATATTTTCATTGGTGCCAAACTCTCAATAAAGCTATTTTTTAATTCTTCAATTTCGTTTATTGGCATTTATATTGTTCTCCTTTCCAAATTAAATATAAGGTTCAGACTTAGACTTAATTCGATCTAATAAACAGTTACGAGCTTACCCTCTCGCCACAGCAAGTGCTTCAGCAAGATCTATCTGCCCTTCGTATAAGCTTTTGCCTATAACAGCAGCAGAGAGTCCACAATTTTTCAAATTTTCAACATCTGCTAAACCAGTTACACCACCGGCAGCAGCGATAAACACACGTCCATTTTTTACATCGTCGTCTATCAATGGCGCGTAAAAATCTGCGTCGGTTCCGGAAAGCAGTCCGTCAAATTTTGTTTGAGTAACAAGAAAAGAGACAAAGCCCTTTTCCCTCAATTTTTTATATGCCACAAGTGGTGTTAAGTCTGTTGCTTCAAGCCAACCGGAGTGAACCACACGACCGTCTTTTACATCAACAGACGCCATAATGTGGCTTCCAAATGTTTCTGCCAAGTCGCTTGCACCATCAAAATCTTTGAAGATGAGGCTCCCTGCCATAACGCGAGTTGCACCACTTTCAATTGTGCTTTTTATCGCCTCTTTTGTGCGGAGTCCACCGCCCCATTCTATGATAAGCCCGAGCTTTGCTATCTGCTCCAGAATATACAAGTGACACGGACGCCCCTCTTTTGCTCCTTCAAGGTCAACTATATGTATGCTTGTTGCGCCTGTGTCTTTATAGCTTTTTGCAATATCAAGAGGATTTTTTTTGTAAGATTTTTTTCTGCCATAATCGCCTTGCTCAAGGCGAACAACCTCGCCACCAAATAGATCAATGGCGGGCAAAATTATCATAACAAAACTCCCTTTGTTGAGGTTTCTGTGTTAGATGCTTCAAGTGCATCTCTTACAGCGAGCCCAAAGCCCTTGAACATTGCTTCTGCAACATGGTGACTGTTGTCACTCGCTAAAATTTGTATATGCAAGGTTATATTTCCGCTTCGTGCCACAGCGTTAAAAAACTCATTCACAAGCTCTGCGTCAAAGTCTCCGCATTTTTGTGTTGGGAAACTTCCGTCAAAATAGTAACCACCTCTGCCGGAAAAATCGAGAGCAACAAGTGCTAAACTCCCGTCCATTGGCAGTAGTGCATGCCCATAGCGTTTTATCGGGTTTTGCGTCAAAATTTCTTTTGCCAAGGTGTTCAAGGCCCCGCCAAGCACTATGCCCATGTCCTCTGTAAGGTGATGATAGTCCACCTCGATGTCCCCTTTGGCAATAATTTGACATCCAAGCCCTGCACGAGCAAGGAATAAATCCAACATGTGATTCAAAAATCCACAATTTGTTTCAATTTTGCGTGCTAAATTTTTGCGGTCAAGAAAAAATTCAATTTGCGTTTCTTTTGTGTTACGAACTATTTTTTCCATTTTTTGACCATCCTTTCCGCTACACCAAAGACACAAAGAATTACAAAATCTTGCATCTTCAGCACAGTTTTATTTTTAACCTTTTATAACCTATAAACTATTTTTTATAGCCTTTACTGTCTTTGCAAAGAGCGGTTCGTTTATTTCAACGGCAGACTCTTTTGCCACAATGTGGAGAGAAACAGCAAGTGTTTCTTTCACGACGGCAAGTCCGTTTGCCTTGAGGGTTGCTCCCGTCTGCACAACATCAAAAATGCAATCTGCGATTCCCTGCACAGGGGCAAGCTCAATTGAACCGTTTAATTTCAAAATTTTTATCTGTATACCAAGTTCCTTGAAGGTTCTTTCTGCCAAATGCACATATTTTGTGGCAACACGAAGCCCTGCAAGGTTTTTTGCAATTTTTTCAGATTTTTCTGCATTTGAATATTTCTCAAGATTTTCCTTCGGTGCTGCAATCGCCATTACACATTTGCCAAGTCCTGTATCTGCAATATGCACAAGGCGAGCATTTGACTCTTCTGTAACATCGTTACCAACAATGCCAAGGGAAGCACCACCCCACTCAACTATGTAGGGCACGTCCGTCGGTTTGGCGAGCAAATATTTGTATTCCCCGTCTTCTATGACGAGATTTCTTTTTGCGTCTTTTAGTTTTTCAACTGGAAGCCCTGCGGTCTCCAAAATTTTTATGCAGTTATCCAACGATCTACCAGTTGGAAGTGCTATGGTCAACATTATATTTTCTCCTTTGCTTTACAAGAAGATGGGGAAAGTGCAATATAATCTGATATTTTTAATTCTGTTTTATTAACAAGGTCATAGGCTCTACCATTTTCAACATCAATAAAATCCTTGAACCCAAGCGATATAGCCTTGTTTATAGTTGCATCAAGGCTATCGTCGCACGCCTGCCAGAAAATCACTTGTGGGCGTGACACCTGACGAGAAACAGACATAACATCTTCCAATGTTGCCTGTCCAGCAAAGATACAAACACTTGGACGAGAAGGCTCAACCGTTGCTTCTTCCGCCAACTTCTTCAAGCTAAGTCCAAAGCCCACAGCCTCACAAGACAAGTGCTCACGAATGAAATCCGGATTATATCTGCCACCAGAACCAAGATATGCTCCCTTATGTGTATAAACATTAAAAATGACACCGTTGTAATATCCAAGATCCTTCACAAGACTAAGGTCAAAACGCACACAGTCGCTAAAACCAAGGAAAGAAAGCACGGAAGAAAGTGAAGACAAATATTCAAAAACTTCGTTGTCACCAAGAAGTTCTCGAGCTTCTGTCAAAATCTCGCTTCCGCCACGAAGCTCTGTTAATTTTTCCAAGAATGGCAAAATAGAATTATCAATTTTGTTTTTATTTTGAGCAATTGTATTGTCATATTCCACAAAAGACCTTTTCTCCAGTGCAGAATAAATTTGTGCAGAAATTTCGCTTGGCAACTTGGCCAAAATGGACGCAATAACAGAAACGTCACCAAAAACAATGTAGGGTGAGTCTATGCCCAGGTGTGCCAACATGTCAAACAAAAGTGTGGCAATTTCTGCGTCGGCAGATTTTGCAGGTGCACCAAAAAGCTCAGCACCAATCTGATTATCTTCAATGCTATCCTTTGAGAGCTGTGGAACGCTATAAATTCGAGAAGCATAAGAAATGCGAAGTGGCAATTCGCTTCTGTCAAAATGCGCCGCGAGGTATGAAACTGCGGAAAGCGTGTTGTCACGTGATAACACACAACTCTCACCCCATGGAGACATCACAGGAATTGCACTCTTTGCAACTGACGGAGGAAGATTTTTCCACACATCCTCTGCACCCTGTAAGCCAGTTGGGCTAAAACTTGTATAACCGTGGCATGCCAAAAATGATAGAAGCTTTCCTCTAATTGTTTCTATTGCTTCTGCTTCTGCGCCACCGATATTTCTTGTTCCCTTAGGTTCTCTATTCATTCTCAAAGTCAGTTCCTTTTATTCTTTTTATTTTATCTTAATAAATCAGGGTATTGTAGCATAATTACAAGAAAAATAAAACATAAAAATATAAAATCAATAGCTATAAAGACTATCTATGTAATGTCAAGTAGCAAAAAAAATTATTTTTTACAGGCTA